>JAKBFW010000095.1:0-3410 GCA_021833345.1 Pseudomonadota bacterium
CCGGCTGGAACGCGCGGGCGACGACTTCCACTCGCGCACCCGTCAGGCCTTCCTCGATCGCGCACAGACCGCGCTCGCCGACGGTCGACAGCCGTGGCTCGTGGTCGACGCCTCGGGATCGGTCGACGAGATCCAGGCGGTGATCCGCGCCCGGGTCGCGGTGGCGCTCGGCATCGCGCCGTGACGGACGCCGTGACGGGCGCCGGGACCGTCTGGGACGACCTCGTCGGCCAGGAGCCGGCCGTGCAGGTCCTGCGGCGTGCCGTCGAGGACCCGGCCGCGATGACCCATGCGTGGTTGATCACCGGTCCGCCCGGATCAGGCCGGTCCAACGCCGCGCGCGCCTTCGCGGCGGCGCTGCAGGACCCGAGCGGCGACCTCGCGTCGCACGCCTGCGCGACGGTGCTGGCAGGGACGCATCCCGACGTGACGATCGTCGCCACCGAGGGCGTCGTCATCCGTGCCGAGGTCGCCCGGCCCCTGGTCGAGCTCGCCCAGCGTTCGCCGTCCGAGGGCCGGTGGCGCGTGATCATCGTCGAGGACGCCGACCGTCTGAACGAGACCTCGGGCAACGTGCTCCTCAAGGCGATCGAGGAGCCGCCGCCGCGGACGGTGTGGGTGCTGTGCGCCCCGAGCCCGCAGGACGTCCTGGTCACGATCCGCTCGCGCAGCCGGTCGGTACCGTTGCGGGTGCCTCCGGTGCAGGCCGTCGCCGAGCTGCTCGTGCGCCGCGACGGCGTCGAGCCGGGTCTGGCCCTGATCGCGGCCCGGGCCGCGCAGAGCCACATCGGCATCGCGCGTCGGCTCGCCCGGGACCCGGAGGCGCGGGCCCGCCGGTCGAGGGTCCTCGCGCTGGCGACCTCGGTGCGCGGGGTCGGGGACGCCGTGCTCGCCGCCGGAGAGCTGGTCGAGGTGTCGCAGACCGAGGCGAAGGCGGCGACCGAGCACCGGGACGCGGCGGAACGGACGGCGCTGCTGCGCTCGATGGGCGCCGAGGGATCGGCGACCCTGCCGCCGGCGCTGCGGTCCCAGGTGCGCCAGCTCGAGGAGGAGCAGAAGCGCCGCGCGACGCGCTCGCAGCGGGACGTCCTCGACCGCGCGATGGTCGACCTGCTGTCGTTCTACCGGGACGTGCTCGTGGTCCAGCTGGACGCGGGGATCGACGTCGTCAATGCCGAGCACGAGGACCAGGTGCGGGCCGTGGCCGCGGGCAGCCGACCCGACCAGACGGTGCACCGGATGGACGCGATCGGCCTGGCACGCACCCGGCTGTCGGGCAACGTCGCTCCGCTGCTCGCGGTCGAGGCGATGACGATCGCGCTGCGTCCGCAGGTCTGAGTCCGCCGCGCCGACCCCGCTCGACTCACGGGGCGTCCGCGAGGAAGACGGTGAACGCCGCGCCTCCCTCGGGAGCGGGGCCGGCGGTGATCGCGCCGCCCAGTCGTTGCACGAGACCGTGCACGAGCGAGAGCCCGATGCCCACCCCGCCGGGCCGGTCGTCCCGGTAGCGCTCGCCGAGCACGCCCGGCTCGAACGCGACCGCGTAGTCGTCGACGGCGAGGCCCGGGCCGCCGTCGCGCACCTGGAGCACGGCACGCGTGCCGGCGAGGTCGGTCGTCGTCGGGGCGCGCAGCGCGAGGACCACGGGGGCGCCACGCGGGGTCAGCCGCAGGGCGTTCTCGGCGAGCCCGTCGATCACCTGCCGGAGCCGCGCCGGGTCGGTGCGCAGGACGATCGCCTGCCCCGGGCGCTCGACCCGCAGCTCGACGCCGCGCTCTGCCGCTCGCGTGCGCCACACGGTCTCGGCGTGCCCGAGGAGGGCGTCGAGGTCGACGACGTCGAGGTCCAGCCGGAAGTCGTCCGCACCGAGCCGGGCGAGGTCCAGCAGGTCGCGCACGAGTCCCTCGAGCCGCTGGGACTCCGCGAGGATCACCCGGCCCGCCTGCCCCGCGTCGGCTCCGGTGACGACCCCGTCCGCGATCGACTCCGCGAACCCGCGGACCGCGGTCAGCGGGGTTCGCAGCTCGTGCGAGACGGAGAGCAGGAAGCGCCGCTGCCGGTCCTCGCTGTGCTGCAGGGCATCGGCGAGCTCGTTCACGCTCACGGCGACGTCCGCGATCTCCGGCGGACCCTCGATCGGTACCCGCAGGTCGCGGCGGCCGGCACCCATCGCACGCGCGGTCTCCGTCGTGCGTCGGAGCGGGCGGGTGAGCACGCGCGCGAGCGACCCACCCGCGGCGGCGCCGACCGCGACGCCCACCCCCATCGACAGCAGCAGCGACTGGACGACGATCGGTCGGCTCTCGACGGTCTGCGCCGCGCGTGCCAGCTTCGCGTTGCCGGTGCGGAGGTCCTGGACCGCCTGCCTGATCGTCACCGGTGCGGTCGCACGTTCGGCGGCGACGAGCGCACGTGCGGTGGCGGCGCTCGCGAGCACGGCGGCGACGAGGGCGACGCCGACGCACAGGAGCGTGATCCGGGTCGTGACCGACATCGACCGATGAAGCGGCTCGTGCGGGGGCACCTGTGGGCCGAGCGCGCTCATCGGCTGTCCCCGCGGGCGTCGGCGGCGTACCCGACGCCGCGGACCGTGCGGATCGGGCAACCGGCACCGAGCTTGGCCCGGAGCTGCGACACGTGGACGTCCACCGTCCGGCTGCCGGCAGCGGCGCTGTAGCCCCACACCGCCGCGAGCAGCTCGTCCCGCTGCCAGACCCGGCCCGGGTGACGCATCAGGTGCGCGAGCAGGTCGAACTCGGTCGCCGTGAGCTCCACGTCGACCCCGCCGTTCCACACCCGCCGCTGGGCGACGTCGAGGGTGACGTCGCCCAGCTCGAGGCGGGAGTCGTCCCGGTCCTCCGGGCGTGCGCGGCGCAGGACGGCCCGGACCCGGGCGACGAGCTCCCGGGGGCTGAACGGCTTGGTGATGTAGTCGTCGGCACCGAGCTCGAGGCCGAGGACCCGGTCGACCTCGTCGTCGCGCGCCGTGACGAACAGCACCGGCGTGCGATCGCCGCTCGCGCGCAACCGGCGGCACACCTCGATCCCGTCGATGCCCTGCAGCCCGATGTCCAGGACGACCGCGACGGGCCGGTGCGACTGGATCGCCTGCAGGGCGACGGTCCCGTCGGCGTACGTCTCGACACCGAAGCCGTCGCGACCCAGATAGAGCCGGAGCAGGCTGGCGACGGCCGGGTCGTCCTCGGCGACGACGACGAGCCCGGTCGTCGCGGTCACTGCGAGGTGTCCTTGGCCATGTCGCTCTCCACATCGTTCGTGAGCGACTCGGCGTCGCCGAGAGCCGCGTGCAGCTCGGTCACGTCATTCTGACTGATCGTGGCCGTCGCGGGGGAGTGCTGCGCGCCGGGGGCCGCCGTGCCGAGCGTGCCCGTCGGCGCCGGCCCCGTGGA
>JAKBFW010000095.1:3510-10415 GCA_021833345.1 Pseudomonadota bacterium
AGCATCGCGGCGCCGAGGGGCCGGTCCCGTGCCCGGGAGGCGAGAGCGCGGGCAGGCCACGGGGTCCGGGATGGACCGGCCCCGAGTCGGCCGGCCCCGGGGCGGTGGCTCTCGTCGCTCACGAGCTCGTACCCGTTCCGGTCTGCGCCGCGACCGGAACGCAGATGTTCTGCTCGGCCTTGGCGAGTCGGTCGCCCCGCTTCGTGAGCGCCGTGACGCGGTCGGAGCGCAACGCGGCCCGGTCGTCGATCCGCTTCGCAGCGTCGGCGTGGCCGGCGGCCCGCTGGGCGTCCGCCCGGGCCTGCAGCCACGCGACGGATCCCTGGACGTCGCTGCCGCCCTGGATCCGCGCGATGTCGGCGGCGATGCGCTTCTGGGCGACCGGCACGCGAGCGCACATCGCCTGCACCTGGGCGAGGTCCCGCGTGATCGTGACGGTGCTCCCGTTCACGGTGACGGTCGGCGTGCCGGTCGGCGCGGGTGTGCCCGTCGTGTCGGCGCTCACGGCACTGGAGAGGGCGCCGCTCGTGCTCGTCGACGCGGTGACCGGCGCGGCCCAGGTGGCCGAGGCGGTCGCGGTCAGCAGTGCGCCGATCCCCAGCGTCGCGACGGCTGCCGCGGCGGTACGTCGGCGTGCTCGGCGATTCAGGCGTGCGGTCATGGTGGTGCTCCGTCCTTGTGGCGTGCCGGTCCGTCCGGCACGTTCCTCACGGTGGCGGGAGCGGGTCAACGGTCGGTTCGGTGCGTGTTCGGGTTCTGCAAGGGCTCCCTGTGAGCGCGCCGTGAATCCACGTCCCGAGGGGTGCCGATGGGTGGTGCGGGGGGTGTTGACGCTGTGCGGCCCAGCACAGTTCGTTAGCGTGTCCCCCGTGCGCCCACCCTCCGTCCTCGCCCGCACCGTCGCTCTCGTCTCCGTGGGCGTCGTCGTCCTGGCGGGCTGCACCGCCCCGAAGCACCAGGTGACGCTGCCCACCGGCAGCCGGACGTCGTCGAGCGGCTCGTCCCAGGCGGCCAGCGGCCCGACCGGGTTCGCGTCCTACTACGCGCAGACGATCGACTGGAAGGCCTGCGGCACCCTCCAGTGCGCCACGATCCAGGCGCCGATGGACTGGTCCGACCCGACCAGCGCGCCGATCTCGTTGGCGATGATCCGCTCGCTCGCCACCGGGAAGACGGTGCTCGGCTCGTTGCTCGTCAATCCCGGGGGGCCTGGCGGGTCGGGCGTGGACCTGCTCTCGAACGGCAGCTTCCTGCCGACGGTCGGTGCGGACCTCAAGGCGGCGTACGACATCGTCAGCTTCGACCCGCGTGGCGTCGGACGATCCTCGGCGGTGAAGTGCCTGGACGCGCCCGGCATGGACACGCTCAACGCGGCGACGTTCGACTTCTCGAAGGACTCCGAGGTGACCGCCGCGGAGGCGCTCTACGGGAGCTTCGCGGCGGCGTGCCAGCAGAACACCGGTCCGCTGCTCGCGCACGTGGACACGGTGAGCGCGGCCCGGGACATGGACCTCATGCGCGCGGTGCTCGGCGACGCGACGCTGACCTACCTCGGGTACTCGTACGGGACCCAGCTCGGTGCGACCTACGCCGAGCTCTTCCCGACCAAGGTCGGCCGGATGGTCCTCGACGGCGCGATCGACCCGACGCAGACCCCGACGCAGATGGCGGTCGGTCAGGCGGTCGGCTTCGAGGGCGCGCTGCGGGCCTACGTGAAGGACTGCCAGGCCGGTGCGGGATGCCCGCTCACCGGCTCGGTCGACCACGGGCTGCAGCAGATCCACGACCTCACCGAACGCGCCCGGACCACGCCGCTGGCGACCGGGACCTCGCGCCGGCTGACGGGGTCGCTCGCGTTCTACGGGATCGCCGTGACGCTCTACACGCAGGAGAACTGGAAGTACCTCACGCAGGCGCTGCAGCTCGCGCTGCAGAAGGACGACGGCTCCGGGCTGCTCTCCCTCGCGGACTACTACTTCGACCGCAACGCGAACGGCACCTACTCGTCGAACACGACGGAGGCGTTCACCGCGATCAACTGCCTCGACGAGCCGTCCGACTCGAACCTCGCCGCGATGCGCGCGGAGGCCACCACGATCGTCGCGGCGGCCCCGACCCTCGGCTCGTTCTTCGCGTACAGCGGCACGATCTGCAAGGACTGGCCGTACCCGAAGGTCCAGTCGCCGACCTCGTACCATGCGGCCGGTGCCCCGCCGATCGTCGTCATCGGGACGACGAACGACCCGGCGACGCCGTACGCGTCCGCCCAGGCGCTCGCCAAGGAGCTCGACTCCGGGGTGCTGCTCACCTTCCAGGGCCAGGGGCACACCGCATACGGGCGCTCCAACAGCTGCATCCTGAACGCCGTCGACCAGTACTTCGTCGCGGGGACGGTGCCAGCGGACGGCAAGACCTGCTGAGGGTCGCGGCGGGGCCGCGGGCTAGGCGCCGCCGGCGGCGGACCGTGCGGGATCTGCGGGATCTGCCGTCGTCCCCATCAAGGCGAAGGTCTCGCCGGTGGGTCCTGTGACGACCGCCATCCGGCCGTACGGGGAGTCCCACGGTTCCCGGACGACGCTCCCGCCGTGCTCGGTCGTGAGCGTGACCGAGGCGTCCGTGTCGTCGGTGGCGAAGTACGTGAGCCAGTGCGGCGCGAGCGGGCCCATCTCCGGTCCGATCGCGCCGATGCCTCCCCGGGTCACGCCGTCCACCTCGAAGGTCGCGTACACGAAGCCGTCGCCGCTCATGTCGGTGTACGTGTACCCGAACACGGTCGCGTAGAACGCCTTCGCCGTCTCGACGTCCGGGGTCATGACCTCGTTCCACACCACGGCCCCGGGTTCGTTGGTGATGTTCGCCCCGGTGTGGGTGCCGGACTGCCAGATCCCGAACACCGCGCCGGTCGGGTCGGCGAACACGCCCATCGACCCGAGGTCCATGACCGCCATCACCGGGACGAGCAGGGTGCCGCCGGCGGCTGTCACGGCCGCGGCGGTGACCTCGGCGTCCTCCGTCGCGAGGTATGTCATCCAGGCCGGCGGCATGCCCTCCTGCCCGTCCATCGCCTGGGCGATGCCGGCGACGGTCTCGCCGTGCAGCTCGGCGTTGGCGTAGTACCCCATCTCGGCCGGGCCGTCGGCGACGGACCAGCCGAACAGGGTGCGGTAGAAGTGCTGCGCGGTCACCCGGTCCGGGACCGAGAGATCGCACCAGGCAGGGGTTCCTGCGGGCCAGGCCTCGCGTCGAACGCTCATCGTCGGTGCTCCGTCCAGGGGTGCGTGGGCTGTCGATCCTCGACGATGCCTCCGCCTGCGTCGACCCGCAACAGGTGGCCGAGCTCCGTCACTTTGGAGGCGGCGGACTTGGTCGGTACAGTAAGCGACGGTTCGCCGGGAGCGTCGCTCGCGGGGTGCTGGCCGCCTTAGCTCAGTCGGTAGAGCGTCTCACTCGTAATGAGAAGGTCATCAGTTCGATTCTGATAGGCGGCTCTCTCAGGCAAGGGCTCTGATCTGCGACCAAGCGGATCGGGGCCCTTCGTCGTCGCCCGGGCGGGGCGTCACCCTCAGCCGGGTGGCTAGTCCTTCGGCTTTCCCTTGGACCTGTCGGAGCCGCCGTGCGCGGGAGAGGGGCTCTGGCTGGCCGCCGGGCTCGCGACCGGTGCGGGCGTCGGCGTCGGGGTGGCGAGCGTCCGGAGGTCGGCCTGGACCTGGTTGATCACGGTCTGGATCTGCGCTCCTCGGTCACCTCCCACCTGGCCGTCCGCGAGGTACCGGTCGAGCAGCGCCTGGAGGGTGGCGAGCCGCACGCCCGCCGCGGCGTAGTCGCCACCTGCGGCGGAGACCGCGACCTCCTTCACGGCCGCCTGCATCTGGCTCGCTGCCGGGTTGCTGACTCCGGAGGACCCGACCGAGCACCCGGAGAGAACGACCACCGCCAGGACCGCCGCCACTCGTGCCCCGAGCCGGGTCATGGGCTCACGCTCTTCATCAGCGCCTGCAGATGTGTGCCGAGCGGTTCCACGACCGCCGGGAGAGTCGGCGCCGTGCTCGTCGGCGTCGACAGTCCGCGGGCGACCATCACGGCGGCCGCGCTCAGGACGAGCAGCGCGATCACCGAGCCGACGATCCGTCGACGGCGGCGACGCCGGGCGTCCTCGCTGCGGTTCCGGCCCGCCGCGCGGTCGTCGATCTCTCGGTCCAGGCGGGCGACCGCGGTCGGCGACAGGAGCGCCGTGGGACCCACGGCCTCCGCTGCAAGGGGGACCGTCTCGGCGAGGAGAGCCGTCTCGGCCACGGCTGCGACCGCGACGGTCGCGTCGCCCCCGACCGCCGCGCGCGGATCGGAGGTCGCGAGCTCGTGCTCGATCGCCCGCGCCGCGGTCGCGACCTCGAGGGCGCTCGGCCGCGCCTCCGGCTCGCGCGCGGTCATGGCGGAGAGCAGCGCGCCCCACACGTGCCCGACGGCGCCCGGGATCGGGGGATCGCCGACGAGTCGCGCGCTGATGGACTCCATGAGCGGTCCGGGGAACGCACGCGTCCGGGTCAGAGCCTCGAGGAGCACGAGACCCAAGGAGTAGATGTCCGACGCCGGTGCGGGGACCGAGCCGCGCGCCTGCTCGGGGCTGAGATAGCCGACCGTCCCGATCAGGCCGCCGGCTGCCGTCAGCCGGGTGGAATCGATCAGGAACGCGATCCCGAAGTCCGCGAGCTTCGCAGTGAACTCGCGACCTGGGAGCTCGGACGCGTTCAGGAGCACGTTGCCGGGCTTGATGTCGCGGTGGACCACGCCCTTCGCGTGGACGAGGTGAAGGGCCTCCGCCAGATCGACGGCCATCTGGCCGACGTCGACCGGGTCGATCGGCCCCTTCTCGATCCGCGCCGCGAGCGTCGGGCCGTCGACGAGCTCCATGACGAGGAACGTCCGCTCCGAGCCGTCGATCGTGTCGACGCCCGCGTCGAACAACGTGACGAGAGCACGGTGGTTGAGCGACGCCAGCAGCTCGATCTCGGCCCGCTCGCGTCGTACCGCCGACGCGTCGTCCGAGGACGGTGCGATGACCTTGAGCGCGACGACTCGACCGAGGGCCTCGTCGCGGGCGCGGTAGACCGAGGCCATGCCTCCACGACCGATCAGCGCCTCGACGCGGTAGCGGTCCCCGATGAGGGCGCCAACCAACGCGACGTTCTGGGTGTCCCCCACTCGGACCTCGCCTCCTGCTCTCCGGACATGCTACGGGGGGCCAGCGCGTCAGGTGGATGGGGGATGATCGGCGCATGCCGACGAGTCACCTGGACCATCTCGACGAGCTGATCAGCGCTCAGGAGGCCTTCCTGGTCTCGATCGGCGAGCTCGATCCGGCGACGCCCGTGCCGTGGTGCGGGAGCTGGCGTGTGCGGGACCTCGTCGTGCACCTGGCGGACGTCCACCACTGGGCCGCAGCGCAGGCGCGCGGCGCCGACGAGGCTCCGGTCGCCCAGGGGCTCGCACTCGAGGACCGCTACCGCGCGTGCGCGGTCGAGCTCCGGGAGACGCTGGTCGAGCTCGGTCCGGACGCCGTCGGCTCGACGCTGCTCGGACCGGGGCCGGCGTCGTTCTGGCGGCGTCGACAGCTGCACGAGACGGTCGTGCACCTCTGGGACCTGCGGACCGCCGGTGGCCTCGGGCTCGACGTGCGGCCCGAGGTGTGGGCGGACGCCGTGGACGAGGTCGTGACCGTGATGCAGCCACGTCAGGTGCGGCTCGGACGCATGCCGCGACTGCCGTCGTCGATCGAGCTCGTGGCGACCGATGTCGACGCGAGCTGGCGGCTCGACACCGCCGACGACGGACCGGCCGTCGTCCTGGTGCGTGCGCCGGCCGCGGTCCTGGGCCTGCTCCTGTGGGGGCGTCGGTCACCCGACGACGCGGAGGTCGAGGTCTCGGGTGACGAGGCGGCACTGCGTGCGGCGCTGGCCGAGCCGCTCACGCCCTGACGGGCGACGACACCCCCGTTCGACCGCGACGCAGCATCGTCGTGACGCCCGGCACGGGCCCGGATCGGGACCGCACCCACGTCGGGGCTCACGCGATGCGGGCCGGATCCTGCGAGGTCCGCTGCCGGTCCGTGAAGTAGGCGCTGGCCCGGTTGATCTTGAGGGCGAGGTCATGGGCCTGGCGCAGCTTCTTGGCAGGGGTGTCGATGGCGATCAGGGTGCCGTCGGCCGTCGTGATCCGGACGACGATGTTCTCCGAGTTCTCCGAGTTCTCCGAATTCTCCTGGGCCGGGCCGGACGCCGCGGTGTCGGCGTCTGAGGCGGCGGCTGTCGCGCGACCGGCCGGGCCCTCCACGACGTCCGCCCGCATCCCGGCGACGGGCCACGTGCTCGACCCGCGATAGAGCGTGTCGCCGGTGAGGGCATACCCGGAAAGGGACGCGACGAACCTGCCCTCCTCGATCCACTCACGCATCCCCACGACGTCCACGGTAGGCACGAGCCGTCGGCGGAGGACGAATCCTGAGCGGGTGAACCTCATCTCCGGGGGCGGCCGGTCGAGCCTGCTGCCCCGAACCGATCCGGGCGGCCGGGCCAAGAATCGCGGCGGCGGCGTCGTCACGGTCGATGTTCTTGATACGCACGAGACCCTTTCTCGCTGGTGCCCTCGTGGACGATGCGACCGGCTCGGGGCGCGGCTGGAGGGGCCCTGCGCGCCTGTCGACCTGTGCGGGAATGAGCGACCGGCGTCACGAACGACGTTGCGGGTCGGAATGTCGGAGCGCTCGTAGACTCTGAAGAGGGCGCGGTGCGCCGGGAACCTGCGGCGTTGTCCTGACTCTCGGTCGCGCCAGCGCATTCCTCTGCGAACTCAGAGCTCCGCGAAAGGAGATCGTGTGCATGGTCGGTGGATCGCGTGGGATGCCGGACACA
>JAKBFW010000004.1:0-32992 GCA_021833345.1 Pseudomonadota bacterium
CGCACGTCGAAGTCGACCAGCAGGTCGATGTCGGAGTCGGGCCCGTCTTGCCCGCGTGCGACCGACCCGAAGACTCTGACGTTCGTCACCCCGTGGCGGTGGGCCGCGCGGCGGATGAGCTCACGGTTCGCCCGCAGCTTCGCCATCCTCGGTGTGCGGACGTCCAGGTGCCGCGGCGAGCCCTGTGCCACGAGATCGAGCCGGGCGCCCATCACCGCCAGCAACCGGTCCAAGGTCTCCACCGACGGCGACGACGTACCGGACTCGTACCGCGAGACCGCCGGCTGGGACGTGCCCGCGCGTGCGGCAAGCAGCCCCTGGCTCAGGCCCGCGCGTTCTCGCGTGGTCCGGATCAACGTAGCCGCATCCATTCGTCGATCATACCTGTACCAGTATGCTCGGTCGCCCTCTCGTCTCCCGCGCAGCTCCTGTCAGGGTTCTGGCAACCCCTCGAACGTATTCTTCGCCGCCCAGCACATGCGCCGCAGTCTCGGCGCCCATGTTGGGCGCTGAGCGCTCTGACGAATATCCGAGCCGGGCATCGCGACACAGAAGGGGGTCAACGTGCCCGCAATCTCGCGTGCAGCGGGGCGACGGCCGAAGCCTGGGATCCTCCTCGACACCTGCCTGCTTCTCGGGGCCCAAAGGAACGTCGCAGACCCGCAGCGCCCATTCGGGTCAGTGTCGCGGGTTCAGCGGGGGCTTGAGGGGTAGGGCGTCTTGAAGATCATGACGTCGTAGAGAACGACGTTGACACCGTGAACGACGTCGACGCGGACGTACTCGCAAACGTTCTGGTAGGTGGCGCCGGCGTCACCGAGCGGCCGGATGAGCTTCTCGCGCCACCCGTCGTCACGAGGTGGGCTCGCCCAGATGCCGTCCAGGCTGCGGTCGAACGCGAGGTATTCGGGGAACACGCGGTGGCCGGTGGTGTCGAACAGGTCGGGTTTGAGCTCGTGGACGTAGTCACGGTCGACGAGGTACGAGGCGAGGGTGTCGTCGGCGGCGACCGAGACGTGGTCGGGGATCGCGTTCAGCGCCGCGGTCTTGGCAGCGCAGGCCGGACACGGTCGCAGCGCGCTGGCGGCGGTCTGTCCCAGCGGGAGCGACCAGGACGCGACCAGGGCCACCCCCACGAGCACCCACGCGCCACGGGCGATCGTCTGGTCGTTCCACCGCCGTCGGGCGCGGATGCGGCGGACGGCGTCGATGGCCGCGAATACCATCACGACGGTCACCGTGGCGTTGTAGTGCAGGCCCGGACCCCAGTAGGTCTCGTTGGCCGAGGTGAGCCGAGACGCCAGTGAGGGCAGGGCGATCAGGGCGAGTGGTGAGCGTGCGGCGAGCCCCAGGCTCGGGGCGAGCAGGACCAGCACCAGCACGATCGCCTTGCCCGTGGTCAGGCTCGTCCACAACGACGTCAACGCACCCCCGGCCGCGGCCGAGGACGACCAGTACGTGTAGGTCCCGTAGAACCCGATCGCAGGGACGATGACCCCCACGATCAGCGCGAACGCCCCCACCGCGAACCCGGCCAACCCGACGGCCGGTCGCCACCGGCGCCGTACGGCCAGGTAGAGGGCGATCCCCAGCAGCAGGAAGACGCTGTCCTCCTTGACGAGCATCAGCGGCAACGCCCAGGCGATCGCCCGCACCTCGCGCCCCCGCACGAGCTCCGCCAGGCACAGGGCGAGCAACGGCACCGCGAAGGCGACCTCGTGGAAGTCGAACAGTGCCATCGCCTGGATGCCCCACGCCAGCACGAACCCGGCCCCGACCGCCACCCCGATCCGCTTGCCCAGCGCACCCACCGCGGACCTGGTCACGATCCCCGCGCCGAGCCCGACCAGGACCGCCTGGGCGATCAGCAGCACCCGTGCGTCGGGCCAGAGCCGGTAGAACGGGGCCAGGAGCGCCACGATCGGGGAGAAGTGGTCCCCGAGCAGGTCGAATCCTCCGGCGGCCTTGAGGTAGGACCACGGCAGGTGGCCCTGCGCATACGGGTCTGCTGCACGGCCTGGGTGAAGATCGCCAGGTCGATGCCCGCATAGATGCGAGCGAACCGCACCAGCGACGTCACCGCGTAGATGAGGAACGCACCGAACCCGATCGCCACCGACGGGTACCGCCGCACCCGCACACCCGCCCACGTCCCACCCAGCCGGACGACCAGGCGCCACAGCCGCGGGCCCCACCCGCTCGACAGCGCACCCCACGAGGGCGGCGGCGCGACCCGGTCGCCCTCGAGCGTGATCGTCATCGTCGACCGTCCGGCCGCGCAAGCCCACGGCCGCAGCATGCTGCCGACATCGAATCCCCCTGCTCCGCGGCGATGCGCGTCACGGTCCGACCAGGCCCGGACCACGCGCACGGCCCCACCTGTGACGAACGCTACCGGCGGCCACCCGCTGCGACCGGCCGACTCGACGTGCGCGTCGACAAGCGGGCACACCTACCGACGCCGCGGACGGTGACGAGCTCGCCGATGGTCGCGCGAACGATCTGGGGATCGAGCTTGTCGTCGTGATGGCCGATGAGGTCGCGCATACGGGCGATCGCGAAGAGCGGGAACTGCTTCATCGACCCGCTCGGCACCACGCGCCGGCCCGATGCTGGCGGTCAGGCGCGAGCGGTCGCTGGGGACTGGGCATTGACCCGCTGCTGCTTCACCTCGTGGATGAGAGCCGCGAGCTCAGGGATGACGCGAGCCTCACGATCGAGCGACTCCGCGACCTGCACGGCCTCGCGTGCTGTCAGCACCATCACGCGCTGCTCCATCAGCACGGTTCGCGAACGCTCCATCGCGGCACCGAGGACAAAGGATGTGACGTCCTGCTGCTGCGCCGCAGCCGCCTCTCGCACGAGCTCAAGAGCCTCAGGAGAGATCCGCATGTTCAGGCGCGCTGTTCGTTCGACCGACGCTGCGGTGTGGGTGGTCATGGTCTTCCCCTCTGGCATGACCGCGGCTTCACGTCGGGTCATGGTGTAGAAGAACCACTGTACGTACCATGACTGCACGGATCAAGTGAGATCGGCAGCGAACGTCGCTCGGAGATCCTTCGTCGTCATGTACAGCTTGAGCTCGTGATCGAGGAACCGGCGGAACCCGTACTTGAGGTAGAAGCACGCCGCATCCTCGTGGAGCGCATCGACCACGACGAGCTCGAAGCCGATGTCGTGCGAGTTTCGTTCGAGCCGAGCGAGGGCATCAAACAGGAGCAGCCGTCCGATCCCGGAGCCCTGGTAGCTCCTGTCGACGGCGAGGCGCGCCAGCAAGACCGCCGGGACCGGATAGCGCGGGATGCGCCCGAACGTCTCACCAGCGTCCTCAGGGGTCAGCTCGTACGTGACCGTCGAGTAGTAGCCCGCGACCCGGACCGCCGCCTCATCGGCCGCCAGGAATGTCCGCACACCGTTGCGGCGGTCCTGCTGACCTGACTGCTCCTTGAGCCACCGGTCGAGGGAGGACTCTCCGCTGGCGAACGGGCTGTGCTTGACGAGCTCCCTGCTGAAGTCACGGACGATGATCATTCAGCCCCCCTGTCCATCGATGGCCATGAAGACGCGTTCGCGCATCCGTGGCGCGACGCGATCGTGGCTGCTCTCGCGCCGGCCCTGTCGCGGCGTCGATCCGGCGCTCGCGCGACCACGGGGGCCACCGCGCGAACCGACCCTAGCGCCCGTCGCGCCCGCCCGGAGGCACGGGGTTGCCGTGTTGGAGCCCCGGAGATCCACGATGATCCGCCCAGATCCGGCCCCATCCACCACCGACGTCTGCCCACATTTTGCCCACATTCACGAAAGAGGCCCTCTCTCCCCGAAGGGAGAAAGGGCCTCTGACCTGCTGTCTTACTAGTAGCGGGGGTAGGATTTGAACCTACGACCTCTGGGTTATGAGCCCAGCGAGCTACCGAGCTGCTCCACCCCGCGTCGGTGTCTCCACTCTACGTGACAGTCCGGGACCAGCCAAATCGCTGGTCCCGGACCGCAACGCCCGGCCCGGCCTCAGCCGGTTGCGCCGAGGTTGGCCTCGGCGGCCACCGCCGCCTCGATCGCCTTCTGCAGGTTGGTCTGCGCCGTGCCGTAGGCCGCGAAGTCACCGGCGGCCAGGGCCTTCTGCCCGGCGGTGATCGCGGCGTTGGCGTCGGACAGCGCCTGCGCCAGGGCGGCACGCGCCGTCGGGTTCACGGTGCTGCCGGTGCCGGGGCTCGCGCCCCCGTTGGGCGTCGTCGGCGTCACGGCGCTGCCGTCCGTCGTCGTCGCCCCGGAGTTGCCGCCGAACACCTGGTCGAGCGCACCGGAGAGCGTGTCGGAGAACCCGACCGTGTCACCGAAGGACACCAGGACCTTCTGCAGCAGCGGGAACTTGGTCCCCGTCGACGACTGGACGTACACGGGCTGCACGTAGAGCAGCCCGCCGCCGACAGGCAGCGTGAGCAGGTTCCCGCGGATCACCGTCGAGCTGTCGGTGTTCAGCAGGTTGAGGGTCGTGGATGCGGTCGGGTCCGAGGTGAACTTGTTCGCCACCTGGCCCGGCCCGGGCACGGTCGAGTTGCGTGGCAGCTCGATGAGTCTGAGCTTCCCGTACTCGGGACTCTTCACCCCCGCGACGTCACCAGCCTCGGCATCGGCCGCGAGGAACCCGGTGAGGATGCTCCGCTCGACGCTGCCGGTGTTCTGCGGGATGAACGTCGACGTGAGGGAGAACGCCGGGGAGCTCTGGCTCGGCATCTGCAGGGTCAGGTAGTACGGCGGCTGCGGCTCCTTGGCGGCCGACCCGGTCTGGGTCGGGTCGTTCGGGACCGCCCAGAAGTCCTGACCGGTGAAGAAGTCCGAGGCTGACGTCACGTGGTAGCTGGCGAGCAGCGTCCGCTGGACCTTGAAGAGGTCCTCGGGGTAGCGCATGTGGCTCATGAGCTGGCCGGAGATCGCGGAGATCGGCTTGAGCGAGGCCGGGAACACCTTGTTCCAGGCCTGCAAGACCGGGTCCGTCGGGTCCCAGGCGTAGAGGGTGACCTCACCGCTGTACGCGTCGACCGTGGCCTTCACCGAGTTGCGGATGTAGTTGACGTTGGCGGGCAGCAGCCCCTGCAACGACGACGACGTGGACGTCGCGGTCTGCGAGTCCGTCGTCGCGTCCTGCAGCGACATCGATGCCGAGTACGGGTACCCGTCGCTCGTGGTGTAGCCGTCCACGATCCACTTCACGCGACCGTCGACCACGGCCGGGTACACGCGCCCGTCGAGCGTCAGGTACGGCGCGACCTTCTGGACGCGCACGCTCGGGTCGCGGTCGTACAGGATCTGCGAGTCGGGCGTGACGCGGTCGGAGAACATGATCTGCTCCGACCCGAACTTCAGCGAGTACAAGAGCTTGTTCCAGAAGTTTCCGATGCTCGGGCCGGCCTTGACCGTCGCCGTCGGGAAGGTGTTGTTGACCTGGCCGCCGGCCTTGTCGTCCGGGTAGTCGAGCTCCCAGGGGGCGGTGCCGCTGGGCGCCCCGACGATCGAGTAGTCGGGCGAGTTCTGTCCGAAGTAGATGCGCGGCTCGTACGTCCCGAGCCCTCCGTTGGAGGGGATGTCACCCTCGTAGAACGCGGGGCGTCCATCGGCGCCCGTCGTGTTCCCATAGGCCGCGACGACGCCGTACCCGTGGGTGAAGACCGTGTGGTCGTTGACCCAGTTCTGCTGGTTCGTGCCGAGGCCGGCGAGGTTGAGCTCGCGCACGGCGATCACGGTGTCCCGGCTCTGGCCGGCGATCTTGTAGCGGTCGACGGAGAGGGTGTCGGCGAACTTGTAGTACTGCTTGTTCTGCTGGAGCTGGCTGAACGACGGGCTCACGATCTGCGGGTCGAGCAACCGGATCGACGCGGTCGTCTCGGCGTCCGCCCGGAGCGCCCCGGGCGTCGCCTGCGTGGTCGCGTTGTACGGGCTCACCTCGACGTTGTCCAGACCGTAGGCGGTCTTCGTCGCGTCGATGTTGCGCTGGATGTACGGGGCCTCGAACTGCTGCTCGTTCGGTGCCACCTGGAAGCGCTGCACGAGCGCCGGGTAGACCCCGCCGACCGCGATCGCGGACACCACCATGACGCCGAGGCCGATCGCGGGCAGGCGCCAGTTTCCGCGGAACGCCGTCACCACGAAGACGATCGCGACGAGGATCGCGATCCCCGTGAGGATCTGCTTGGCCGGGATGACGGCGCTGACGTCCGCGTACGACGCCCCGTCGAACCGGTCCCCCGCACGCGTCAGCAGCGAGTAGCGGTCGAGCCAGTAGTTGCCGGCGATCAGCAGCATCAGCACGGCGCCCGTCACGGCGAGCTGCACCCGTGCGGCCTTCGTGGTGCGCGGAGCCTCTCCACCGATCCGGATCCCGCCGTACAGGTACTGCGTCGCGATGCCCGCGATCCCGGCGAGGACAGCCGTCGTCATGAGGAACGACACGACGAACCGCAGACCGGGCAGCTCGAAGATGTAGAACGACAGGTCGAGGTGGAACTGCGGGTCCTTCTGCCCGAACGGCACCCGGTTCGCCCACAGCTGGATCGTCGACCACTGCTGCGACGCCGCGATCCCCGCGAAGATGCCGACGAGGGCCGGCCCGGCGATGCTCACGAGCCGCCGCAGCGGCTCGATCGCCTCGCGGTACTGGTCGAGGCTGACCTGCTCCTGGTTGGACGGCGCGTAGATCGGCCGCGACCGGTAGGCGGCGGTCAGGCTGCCCGCCAGGGCACCCCCCATCACGACGAGCCCACCCAGGAACAGCAGGGCCCGCGTCACCCACTCCACCTGGAGCACCTGCAGGTAGCCGACCTGGCTGAACCAGAGGACCTCGGTCCACAGCTGCGCCGTGATGAACAGCGCGATGACCAGGGCGACGAGGATCGCGATCGTCGGTCCGAGGGCGCCCCGGCGACGCCGTGCCGACGGCGGGCGGGGGGTGCGAGGAGTGCGGGGCGTGCTGGCAGACGTCACGTCGGGTGTGCTTCCTGATCGAGTGCTCGCGGCTGTGCAGCCGTCATGGGGTGAACGTGACGGCGGAGCCCCAGGTTCCCACACGGGTGGCACCATGGGGGCATGACCGACGCCCCCGACCCCAGCGGCACGCCGGCACGCGCGGTGCTCTCACCCGACGAGAAGGCGTTGGCGGACGCCGTTCGCGAGATCGAGCGCCACGTCGCGACCGGTGGGTGGGACGGGCCGGTGCGCGTCTTCGCCCTCGTGGAGACGGCGCGAGCTCTCGCGACCGACCCGACGTTGGAGTCGCAGCTCCCTGCGGAGGTGGTCGACGCGGCGAGGCTCGACCCCCGGCACCTCACGTCGGTCGAGCAGGAGGACCTGCCCCCCGCGGAGGACGTCGAGTCCCTGCTCGGGGCGCTGACCTGGCCGCCGACCGTCGACGGCGCGGCGATCGTGATCGAGCGCGTCGTGCTCCCCCCGGCCGCCGAGGAGGCGATGCCGACGGACCCGGACGAGGCCGTCGCCTACCTGCTGGGCCACCCCGACCGCGCGGACGTCCGGATCGCCGTCGGCGCGATGCGGGACGGCCGCGCCTGGTGCGCGGTCCGGACCCGCGCGAACGACTCCGACGACGCCGTCGGCCAGGGACCTGACGTCGTCCCCGGCCTGATCGACGCGGTGCGCGCGACGCTCAGCTGACGTCGGCCGCGGTGCAGGTCGGCAGCGTGGCGCCCTTCCCGGCAGCGATGGTCTGAACAGCCTGTTCCGCGTCGCGCAGGGTCGAGACCTTCACCACGTGCAGGCCGGCCGGCACCGCGCCGAGGACGTCGGCACAGTTCGACGCGGGGGCGAGGAACCAGTGCGCCCCGTCACGAAGCGCGCCGTAGAACTTCTGCCGGATGTCACCGATCGCCCCGACCGTGCCGTCGACGTCGATCGTTCCGGTGCCGGCGATGACGTAGCCACCGGTGTCGTCCCTCGGGGTGAGCTTGTCGATGATCCCGAGAGCGAACATCATCCCGGCGCTGGGCCCGCCGATGTCGTTGATCTTGATCTTGACGTCGATCGGGAGCGTGAACGTCGGGTCGATCAGCACCCCGAGCTGGGCCCCGCCGGCCTTCTTCGTCCCGGTCACCACCGACAGCGTGACGATCGAGCCGTTCCGCTTCACCCCCAGCGCGACCCGGGCCCCGGGGGTGACCGCCTTCAGGTCGTCCACGAGGTCCTGGTAGGTCACGACGGCCTTGCCGTCGAACGACGTGATGACATCGCCCTTGTCGACGACCCCGGCGGCCCCGGTCCCCGACACGTCACCCGCGATCGTCAGCGTCGCCGGGACCGCGTAGCCCAGCTGGGTGAGCGCGGCGACGGTGGCATTCTCCTGGGACGACGCCATCTGCTGCTCACCTGCCTTCGCCACCTCGGCCGAGGTGGCCCCGGTCGGGAACACGGTCTCGGCCGGCTGCACCGTGCTGCCGCTCGAGAGCCACCCGGCGAGGACATGGACGACGTCGACCGGGTAGCCCGGCCCGCCCTGCACCGAGGCGGTCGTGAGCAGCAGCTTGCCGGTCGTCGGGTAGGTCGTGGCACCGGTGACGGAGATGAGCGGCGAGCCGTCCATCACACCGAGGGTGTCGCGCGTGGGACCTGGCGAGTTCACGACGTACGGCACCGGAAGGAACGCCAGCACGGCGACCAGCACGGCGGTCGCGAGCATCCCGAGGCTCAGGGTCATCGACCGTGGGGACGGCGGTGCGACGTCGATCGGGCGGGACGACGTCGAGGAGTCGGTCGCCGCATCGGGCGCGAGGGCCGAGGTGTCGGTGGCGGCCTCGGGCGCGAGGGCCGAGGTGTCCGTCGTCGCGGCGACCTGCGGGCTCTCGACCGTCCGCTGGGGCTCGGGCGGACCCGGTCGGCCGGGCTCGGGGGGCTGAGTCACCGGTCGATCATCCCTCACGTCCCTGGCAGGGACCGACATGCCTCCTGGGCCGTGCCGACCGACCCGCTCAGCGGTGCCGGCGGCTGCGCGCCTGTCGCCACACCGCGGCCGTCCCGATCAGCGCGACCGCGGCGCCGGCCGCTCCAAGAGCGGTCGCGTCCCTCGCGCCGACGCGGCGGCCCGCGAGCGCATGACGACCGCGCACCGTCTCGAGCAGGACCTGCAGGCACTCCTCGTTCGACCGCTCGGGTTGCCACCCGACCTCCGAGAGTCGGGTCGAGGCGACCGTCCACGAGTACACCGCGTACGCGAGCTCGGACGCCGGCGCCGGCAGCACGCCGACGCGATGCAGCCGCTCGGCCGTTCCGAAGGCGGTCACCGGCGGCAGGTCGATGCGCTCCATCCCGGCGGCGAGCGCGACCTGCGCCGACGTCAGCGCCGCCGGCGCGCCGACCGTCACCGCCCCGGCCAGACCGTGCACGACGCACGACGCCACCGCCGAGGCGACGTCGTCGACGTGCACGAACTGCCACTCGCGCGCGCTCCCCCGCACGGTCAGGAGCCGCGGTGCCTCGAAGTGCCGGGTGATCAGCGTGTCGATGCGCGGCCCGACGACCGCCGCCGGCCTCAGCACGGTGACCATCGGCCGCCGCCGCCCCGCGGTGCGCGCGACGACCGACTCCACCGCGAGCAGGTCGCCGACGATGCCGTCCGTCTCGGCCTGGCCGCCCGGCGCGAGGTCGTCGTCGTCCGCGATCGGCGCGCGGTCCTGGCCGGCACCGTGCACCATCGCGGACGTCACGACGACGACGTGCCGCACCCCCGCCGCCGCGCTCGCCGCCAGGCATCGCTGGGTGTGTGCGACGGCCTCCGCCCGCCGGTGCTCCGCGGTGCCCGACCACGAGATCGTGAGATCCCCGGCGTCGGCGACGAGCACCACCACGTCCGCGCCGGTCAGCGCCTCCTGGGGGTCGTCCGCCGGCACCTGCTCGAGCGCCCGCACCTCGGCCGGCGTCCCCGGACCGAGCCCGTGCCGGGAGAGCCACGTCGCGATGCCGGCAGCGAGGGGCCCGGCACCGACGACGGCGACCGTCGTCGTCCGACCCGCGCCACGACGAGGTGGCCCGCCGCGCCCCGATGCACTGCGCCCAGAGCGAAAGACACCTCCCGCGAGGCGTCCGGTGCCTTCTCTCACGTCCGATCCTCGTTACCGTGGTTGCGTGTCACGTGCGTGGTACCCCCACCCGCGCACACCGGCATCATGACCCAGCACGACGACGCAGTGTCGACCCCCACCACCTGGTGGTTGCAGCCCTATCGTCCCAGGAGGCGACCCGCGATGAGCACACCCGGCCCGAGCGACGATGCCGAGATCCCGCAGGAGTGGGAGCAGATGCTCCGCGCGATGTTCGGTGCGGACACCGAGGAGGCGCTGCGGGAGCTGCGCGCGCGCGGCATGGACCCGGCGGCGATGGCGGCGGCGTCCGGGCTCCCGAACGACCCGGCACTGCTGGGGCAGGTCCTGGCTCAGGTGCGGCGACTGCTCGCCGCTACCGGCGAAGGCCCGGTGAACTGGGACGTCGCGCACGACGTCGCACGGCAGGTCGCATCCGCCGAGGGCGACCCGTCCCTCACGACGTCGCAGGTCCGTTCCGCCACCGAGGCGATGTCCGTGGCCGAGCTGTGGCTGGACGCGGTGACGGACCTGCCGCCGGCCGGCGGTCCCGCGCGGGTGTGGAGCCGCTCCGAGTGGGTCGAGCAGACGCTCCCGAGCTGGCGCACCCTGACCGAGCCCGTCGCGTCGTCCCTGTCGGTCGCTCTCACCTCCGTGCTGGCCGAGCACCTCCCGCCCGGGCTCTCCGAGGGCACGGCCATCCCCGGCACGTCGAACGACCCGAACCACCTGATGCGTCAGCTCGGTTCGGTGGTGTTCGGGATGCAGGTGGGTCAGGCCGCCGGGACCCTCTCGCGGGAGGTGTTCGGCGCCACCGACATCGGGCTACCCCTGGTGCGCGAGCCGTCCACCGTGCTGGTGCCGTCGAACATCGCGGCGTTCGCCGAGGGTCTCGACGCACCCGCGGAGGAGGTCACACTGTTCCTCGCCCTGCGCGAGGCCGCCCACGCGCGACTGTTCACGCACGTCACGTGGCTGCGCGCGCACCTGCTCGGGATCGTGGCCGCCTACGCCCGCGGGATCACCATCGACTCGTCCACGCTCGAGGAGGCGGTGGCCGAGATCGACCCCACGAACCCCGAGGCCCTGCAGCAGGCCCTGTCGCGCGGGATCTTCGCCCCCAGCACCACCGCGGAGCAGGACGCCGCGCTCGCCCGTCTCGAGACCGCGCTCGCCCTCGTCGAGGGCTGGGTCGACGAGGTGAGCGCCGCAGCCGCCCTGCCGCACCTGCCGCACGCCGTCGCGCTGCGCGAGATGCTGCGCCGCCGCCGCGCGGCCGGCGGCCCGGCCGAGGAGACGTTCGCCACGCTCGTCGGCCTCGAGCTCCGGCCACGTCGGTCGCGCGACGCCGCGACGCTGTGGGCGCACATCACGGCGACCGGCGGGACCTCGGCCCGGGATGCCGTCTGGGATCACCCGGACCTGCTGCCGACCGCCGAGGACCTCGACGACCCCGCCGGCTACCAGCGGCGGCGTGACGAGTCGGCGGAGGAGCACGCCGACCTCGACCGCGCGCTCGCCGAGATCTTCGGGGACGAGACACCGGAGCCGACCGAGCACGACGGGTAGCGGTCCACCGGGCGCCCTACGTGGACGCCGGCGGGCCCGCTCGAGAGTCCGCGTCGAGCCCACCGGCGTCCGCGTCGACGTCCTCCTCGATCACCTCGCCGCTCGGGCCGTCGCCGTCGCCACGCTCCTCGGCCGCACGGTTCAGCGCCTCGTGGGCAAAGGTCACCCCGTCGAGGAATCCCCGTGCGCGCTCGGTCCGGGGGTAGGCCTGGACCAGAGCCCAGAAGTCGGGCCCGTGCCCCGCGTGCAGCAGGTGGGTGAGCTCGTGCAGCAGCACGTAGTCCAGGACCCAGCGCGGCATCCCCTGGACCCGGTCGGAGATCCGGATGCTCCCGTCGGTCGGCGTGCACGAGCCCCAACGCCGGCCCTGGTTCCCGGACCACGCCACGCTCGTCGGCACGGCGCGCCCGCCGAGGTAGCGAGCGGAGAGCTCGGTGGCCCGCGTCGCGAGCTGCTCGTCGGACGGGCGCCGTCGGCGCTCCTGGTCGCCGAGCCGTCGCAGCATGCGCTGCACCCACTCGCGTTCCTGGGCGCGCGTGAATCGCGCGGGGATAGCGACCACGGTCCGGTCGCCCTCGCGGTAGGCCGTCACGGTCCGCAGTCGGCGCCGGCTGCGGCGCACCTCGACAGGACCGTGCTCGCTGTTCGCGTGCACGCCAGCACCGTAGCGGGTCATACCGTCCGATGACCCGTCGTTCACCTTCTCGTCATCTTTTCCCCAGGATTGCCGGACTTGTCCACACGCCGATCCACATCCCGTGGACGACGCACCGCAGCACGACCGCGACTGCGCACCGCGTCCTGTGGACAACCGGCCACCGCCCGACGGCCCGTGCCACAGTGAGCGCGTCGCCAGGGCCCGCACGGAGACACCGACCACGCAGAGACCACGCGCAGCCGAGGAGGATCACGATGCGACTGAGACCCGGGCTCGACCTGCTCTGGCGCGCACCTGGTGAGGTGCAGATCGGGACCGACCCGCGATGGGCGGTGCGACTGTCCGGGTTGACCGACGTCGAGGTCGACGTCCTGACGGAGGCCGAACCCGGCACGACCGTCGAGTCGCTGCGGGCGTCCGCCACCCGCCACGGCCTTGCGGCAGAACGGTTCGCGGCCCTCCTCCGCGCGCTGGACGAGGCGCACGTCCTGTGCCCGATCCCGTCCCGCCCGGCCGCCACCGGCTCCGCCACGCTGCTCTCCGGCGCGGCCGGCGACGCCTGCGCGTGGTCCGCCGTGCTGGAGGACGGCGACGGCGCCGCGCACGTGCGCGCGCGCGCGGCACGGAGCGTGGGGATCGTCGGTCTCGGGCGCCTCGGACTCCAGGTCGCCGTGGTGCTCGCCGCCGCCGGGATCGGCACGGTCCTCCTCCAGGACGACGGCCTCGTCACGAGCGCCGACCTCGGTGTCGGCGGCTACCGTCCGCGGGACGTCGGCTCGCCCCGAACCGAGGCGGCCCATCGGATCGTGCACGACGCCAATGCCGTCGTCCGTACCCACGCGCCCGCACGCACCGAGCCGGACCTTCTCGTCCTGATCGAGCACGGGGCGGCCGACCCGGCACGCTCCCGCCTGTCGATGGCCAACGGGATCGCCCACCTGTCGGTCGTCGTCCAGGAGGCGAGCGTCCTCGTCGGGCCGTTGGTCGTCCCGGGAGCGACGCCGTGCCTGCGCTGCGTAGACCTCTGGCGTGCGGATGCCGACGAGCGGTGGGGCGTCGTCGTCGCGCAGCTCGCCGCGGTGTCGCGCCCCCGCGGCCCGGAGGAGAGCTCGCTCGCGGCGGTGGCCGGGTCTCTCGCCGCCGCTCAGGCCCTCGCGCACCTCGACGGCCGGGTCCCGACCGTCCGCGGGGCCGGCCTCGAGGTGTCTCTCCCCGAGGCCGTTCCCCGCGTGCGGACGTGGTCGGTCCACCCGGACTGCGGATGCGGAGCGATCCCCGTCACGAGCCCGGAGGTCACGCGGCAGGAGACTGCGTCGTGCGGGGGCGCCCGCGGCCTCGCTTGACCGCGACGACCACACCCTCCACGAAGACCTCGCCACCCCACACGCCCCACGGCTCGGCGCGTTCGATCGCCCCGGCGAGGCAACCCGTCATGAGCGGGCACTGGCGGCACAGCGCCTTGGCCCGCTCGACCTGGGCGGACTGCTCCGCGAACCAGAGCTCGGGGTCGCCCGCTCGGCAGGGGATGAGATCCGCGATGACACGGTCGAACTGCCGACGTTCCTCGTCGGCAGAGATGGTCGATGACTCGTCGGGGGGCCAGGGTCCTGATCCGCCTTGGTTCATCGTGTCGAGCAGCGCGGTGAGCCGCACGATGTCCTCCTGATGTCCTTGCGATGGTCTGCTGTGAGGTGGGGACACCAGGCCGGCGGTCCACCGCTCACGGACGGAGCAGGAAAGACGAAGGCCGTGGGTCCCGAGAGGGACTCCACGGCCGGGGAGATCGCGGTCTGGTCAGACCGGCACGATCCCGAGGGGTGGAGTCGCGACGTGGGAACGCGGGACGACGATCGCGGCGCTGAACGCCACGCCCATCTCCGCAGTCCTGGTTGTCTTCACGGCACCCACCTCCTTCTCTCTGTCGGGCATCGGTCATGACGCCGCACGGTCGAGGACGATGCCCACCCTAGGCTCGCCTGTCCGCGGGGCACAACCGATTATTCGACCCGAGCTGCCGCAGGCCCTCGTGAGACCGCCGTCGCCCCGACGGGTGCCGCCACGATCGCCAGGATCGTCTCGCCGTAGCGCGAGAGCTTGGCGGGGCCCATCCCCTTGATCGCCGCGAGCTCGGGCATGGTGCTCGGTCGGAGCTCGGCGATGGCCTCCAGGGTGCGGTCGACCAGCACGGTGAACGCCGGCAGGCCGGCCTCGACCGCGACGCTCGACCGCCAACCCGCGAGCCGGTCGTAGAGCCCGGCATCGAACTCTCCGGTCAGGTGCCCGCCCCGCGGCACCCGACCACGGCTTCCTGACGGCGCTGCGGCACGCTCCGGCCAGAGCCCGTCCAGGAATCGGCTGCGACGACGCGTCGCGCGGCCTCCGGGGTTCCGCGCCCGGGCGAACGAGAGCTCCAGGTGCTCACGGGCGCGCGTGATGCCCACGTACAGCAGACGCCGCTCCTCGGCGACCGCCGCGTCCGTCTCGGCGAGCGAGATCGGCATCAGCCCCTCGCTCAGGCCCGCGAGGAACACCGCATCCCACTCGAGCCCCTTGGCGGCGTGCAACGACGCGAGAGTGACGCCCTCGACGGTCGGCGCGTGCTGCGCCGAGGCGCGCTCGTCGAGCTCGGCCAGGAAGTCCGCGTACGACGCCGGGAACCTGGCGGCGAGGTCGTCGGCGAGGCCGACCAGCGCCTGCATCGACTCCCACCGTTCGCGGACCGCTCCCCGGGACGCGGGTGGCTCGGGCGACCACCCTGCCGAGAGCAGGACGTCGCGGACGGTCTCGACCATCGGCGTCTCGGCGTCGGCGGAGCGACCCGCGCCCCGCAGGAGGACGATCGCGTCGCGAACCTCGCGTCGCGCGAAGAACCGCTCGCCACCACGGACGAGGTAGCCGATCCCGGCCGCCGCAAGCGCCTGCTCGAAGGCCTCCGACTGTGCGTTCGTGCGGTACAGCACCGCGATCTCGCTCGGCCGGGTACCGGCTGCCACGAGCCGTGCGACCCGTTGCGCCACGCCGGTCGCCTCGACGTCGTCGTCGTCGTAGACCGTGAACCCGATCGGCGGGCCGTCCGGTCGCTGCGCCACGAGCTCGAGCGGAGCGGCTCCCCTGCCGCGGGCGTCACGGCGGGTGAGCAGCCGATTGGCCAGCGAGACGACCTGCGGCGTCGAGCGGTAGTCCCGCACCAGCCGGATCACCTGGGCCGTGGGGTGCTGCGCCCGGAACGTCAGGAGGTGGTGGGGGGTCGCGCCGGTGAAGGAGTAGATCGTCTGGCTCGGGTCACCGACGACGCACAGCTCCTGACGTCCACCGAGCCACTGGTCCAGCAGGAACTGCTGCAACGGTGAGACGTCCTGGTACTCGTCGACCACGAAGTGCCGATACTGCGTGCGGACCTGCTCGGCCACGTCGTGACGGGTGTGGAGCATGTCCCCGAGCATGAGCAGGACGTCCTCGAAGTCGATCACGCCGCGCTCGGTCTTGACGTCCTCGTAGGTCGTGATCAGGCGCGCGACCGCCTGATGGTCGTAGCCGGACGGTGCCGGCCGGTCGATCGCCGCGGTCGCCCGCACGTAGTCGTCCGCCGTCACCAGGCTGACCTTCGACCACTCGACCTCCGACGCGAGGTCGCGCACCGCGACCCTGTCCACGTCCAGCCCGAGCCGACCTGCCGCCTCGGCGATGACGGTCGCCTTGTGCTCGAGGATCCGGGGCGGCGCACCGCCGATCACCTTCGGCCAGAAGAACCCGAGCTGCCGCAGAGCCGCGGCGTGGAAGGTCCGGGCCTGCACCCCACCCACCCCGAGGTCACGTAGGCGGGTCCGCATCTCGCCCGCGGCTCGCGCCGTGAACGTCACCGCGAGCACGGCCGACGGACGGTAGACGCCGGTCCGCACCCCGTAGGCGATGCGATGCGTGATCGCCCGGGTCTTCCCGGTCCCCGCGCCTGCGAGCACGCAGACAGGGCCGGCCAGGGCACGGGCCACCTCACGCTGGTCGGGGTCGAGGGCGTCGAGCAGGTCGTCGGTTGACATCACCTCGATCCTCCCAGGTCCGACCGACACGAGCGGCGGGCGCAGTGCTCCGGTGGTCGGGTCGGCGCGAATCGGCGGCGGACCTGACGAGAGCGGACCTGACGAGAGGATGTGCGGCTGATCTGGCAGGAGCGGGAAGGTCCTGCACCGGAACGGTGTTCCTGACATGACGAGCCCACGACGACCACCCGGGCATCGGCCCACGGGTCGGCCCCGACGCCGGGCAGCCCGAGAAGACCACGACGACCGACACGCGACGAGGAACCATGACGACGCAGACGATCCCAGAGACCGGCAGCATCACGATGTACTCGACGGGATGGTGCGGCTACTGCCGACGCCTCAAGTCGCAGCTCGACAGCGCGGGGATCGGCTACGTCGAGATCAACATCGAGGAGGTCCCCGGCGCGGCCGAGTTCGTCGAGCAGGTCAACGGCGGCAACCAGACCGTGCCGACGATCCTGTTCCCCGACGGCAGCTCCGCGACGAACCCGTCCCTCGCGGAGGTCCGCGCCCGGCTGTCCTGACCCTGAGCCGTCGGTCCTGTCCCGGCAGTCCTGGACCGGCAGTCCCGAACCAAATCTGAACCTGTCGGGAGCGGCGCTCAGCGCCCCTCCGACCATCCCGGTCCGGCGACGGGGCCGGTCAGCGGACCGCCGAACCAGTCCTCGATCAGCGCCCGCGCGATCGAGGTGCGCGAGGGCAGCACCACCTCGGCCGACCCCACCGCGTCCGCGAGCTCGCGCCGTGAGAACCACCGCGCCTCGGTGACCTCGACCCCGTCGACCGTCAGCCGGGTGGTGAGCGCACGTCCTCGGAACCCGAGCATGAGGGACGCCGGGAACGGCCACGGCTGGCTCGACACGTACTCGACGTCACCGACCAGGACCCCGACCTCCTCGCGCACCTCGCGTCGGACGGCCTGCTCGAGCGGTTCGCCCGGCTCGACATAGCCGGCCAGCGTGGAGAAACGACCGGGCGACCACAGCGCGGCGTGGCCGAGGAGCACCCGATCGTCCGCGTCCGTGATCGCCATGATCACCGCGGGGTCGGTGCGCGGGTAGTGCAGACTGCCGTCCTGGGGGCACCGGCGCACCCAGCCCGACTCCTCGACCGTCGTCGCCGACCCGCACCGGGGGCACCGCGGATGGCTCGCGTGCCAGGCCGCGAGCGCGACCGCTGTGGTTGCCAGCCCGACGTCCTGAGGCGAGAGGTCCGTCCCGATCTCCCGGAGCGGCGACCACACGAGGTCCGGTGCGATCGCCGCGAACGGGTCGGCGGCGGGGACCCCCTCGAGGTCCGCCTGCGCCTCCGCCTCCGGGACGTGCAGCCCGAGGTAGGCCGCGCCGTCGTCGTCCATGCCGAGAAGGAGCCATCCCGGAGACGACCCGACCACGGGGAGGACGGCGCGCGGCGGAACGACGGCGAGCCGCATGCCGTCGCCCGCGACGGTGGCGACGAGACCCCGCCGGACCAGCACGACCCGGGTCCGGGCGTCGACGACCAGCCGGCCGAGAAGTCCCGGCTCGCTGCGACGCGCCGCGGCCCGGTCGATCGTGGCTCGGGACAGCGGTAGATCTGACCACTCCATCTGCCCACGGTACGTCGCCGGGGCGGGTCGGCCGCGCCGTGTCGGGACACACCAGGCTCGCACCGGGGCATCCGACCCCGCCCGACCTACCCTGGATGACGTGCCCCGCTCACCTCTTGCCCTCGCCGCACTCGCGACCGTCGCCATCCCGGGCCTTGACGCGTTCGACGTGCGCCGGCCACGCGACCCGGGGGGAGACGTCGACACCGCCGTCGTGATCGACGCGACACGACACCGCTGGATCGTCCGAGCGCCGGTCACCCCCGCCGCGGGTGCCGCGCTGGAGGCGGAGGTCGGCCTCCTCGAGCTGCTCGCCACGCAGGTCGACGCGGGCGCGCTGCCGTTCGCCGTCCCGCGGGTGGCTGGGTTCGCCCACCTGCCCGAGGGTGGGCGCGCCGTCGTCCACGCGGAGCTGCCCGGCACCCCGCTGCGACTCGAGACGCTTCGACCCGGTCCCGGCCTCGCCGCGTCGCTCGGTCGGGCGCTCGCCGCGCTGCACGAGCTCCCGACGTCGGTCGTCGAGAACGCCGGCCTCCCCGCCTACGACGCCGAGGCCTACCGACAGCGGCGGATGGCCGAGGTCGACGAGGCTGCGCGGACCGGGAAGGTACCGGTGCGCGTCCTGCGCCGCTGGGAAGCCGCACTGGAGAACGTGGCCGTCTGGCGCTTCCGCCCGACCGTCGTCCATGGCGACCTCACGGTCGAGAACGTCCTGGTCGCGGACGGCGGTGTCAGTGCGGTCCTCGGCTGGGGCGAGGCCAAGGTCGCCGATCCCGCCGACGACCTCGCGTGGCTCATGGTCGCAGCGCCGCACGACGCCGCGGAGTCGGTCATGGAGGCCTACCAGCTGCGCCGCACGGAGCTGCTGGACCCGCACCTCACCGAGCGCGCCTACCTCGCGGGCGAGCTGGCGCTGGCGCGGTGGCTCCTGTACGGGGTGCGGTCGAACGATGACGAGATCGTCGCGGACGCCGTGCAGATGCTCGACGACCTCGATGCGTCGGCCGAGGACGAGGACGAGGCGTCGGGCGAGGATGACCTCGGGCTGGTGCCCGCGAGTGCCCCCGACCGCCACGCCGGCGGGGACGTCCCGAGGTTCTCCTACCGCGACACGTTCTGACGGTCCGGCTCCGCCTCCGCCTCCGTCACGGCGGTGAGGAAGGCCTCGATCTCCTGCTCGTCGAGCAGTCGCTCCGGGTAGACGGTCTCACCCACGGCGACGTAGAAGAACGCGGCCCGCACGTCCTCGAGTGGCGTCCCGGTCCATCGCGACCACGCCAGGCGGTACACGGCGAGCTGGAGCTCACGCGCACGCATGGACTCCGGGTCGACGGGCGGACGCCCCGTCTTCCAGTCCACGACGACGACGGGGCGGTTCGCCCTCTCGGTTCGTGGAGGCAGGTCGGGCAGGTCCGGGTCGGGAAAGACCGCATCGATCCGGGATCGGAGCACGTAACCCGCCACCGACGTCTCGATGTCGACCTCGACGGCCACGGGTGTCCGGTCGGCCCACGGGCTCCGCAGGAAGCTGTCGCGCAGCGACCGGTCGTCCGCGACCGGCAGGTCCGCGTCGTCGTCGCTCCCGGGGAGATCCTCGAGGTCGACCAGCGCAGGTGCGGCGAAGTGGGACTCGACCCAGGCGTGGAAACGCGTGCCGCGGCGCGCCTGCGCTGAGGGTTCGAGCGGGACGGGACGGCGGAGCGCAGCGGCGAACGCCTGTGGGTCGGCGGCCAGCCGGACGGCCGCAGACGCCGAGAGGTGCGCCGGGAGCTCGACGCCCGGGTCGGGGGTCGCCCGACGGCGCCGCTCGGCGAGCAGCAGGTCGACGTCCCGGGTCCGATCGTCGGCCCCGCCGGCACCCTCGGGACCCGCCGACGTCCCGAGCCGGCTGCGCACCGCATACGCCGCGCGCTCGAGCGCGGCACGACGCCCGTCGGGCGCGTCCGGACGCGGCCAGGTCGGCAGATCCGCACCGCTCGGCGGCTCGGGCCTCGCCTCGGTGGGTCCGTCGAGGCCGCCGTCGACCGCGACGAGCCCAGCCTCGACGAGCTCGGACAGGAAGATCGCGGGTCGGTGCGCGGTCGTCGCATCCCGCCAGTAGGAGCCGGTCAGCAGGAGGTGACGCCGCGCACGCGTCACCGCGACGTAGGCGAGCCGTCGCTCCTCGCGCAGCTGGTGCTCACCCGCATCGACGACGAACTGCTCTCGACGCAGGTCGAGCTCCTTGGGGCTGCTGGCGCCCTGGTAGGCGAATGCCGGTAGGTCCCCGGCATCGCCGCGCAACGGGTACGGCAGCGTGCCGAGGCCCGTCAGCCATCCCGAGTCACGCGGGCCACCCGCCCCGAGCGTCCGGATCGCCGGGAACACCCCGTCGCTCAGGCCCGCGACCACGACCACGTCCCACTCGAGCCCCTTGGCGCCGTGCACGGTGATGAGCTGGACGGCATCCGGGTCCGGCTCGGCGACCGGTCGGTCGAGACCACGCTCCTCACGCTCGGCGGCCTCGAGCCACGCCAGGAACGCGCCGAGGGTCGGCAACGGCGAGTCGCCCGCGAAGTCCGCTGCGACCCCACGGAACGCGTCGAGGTTCGCGCGTCCACGACCGGCACCGAGGCCCGGCCGCGCGCTCACCTCGATGTCGAGCCGCAGGAGTCGCTCAGCCTCCGCGACGAGCTCCGGCAGCGACAGGTAGGTGTGCTCGCGCACCAACCGCAGCGCGGTGGCGAGGTCGGCGAGGCGTTCGTGAGCGGCCGGGCTCAGCGTTCGCCCCTGGTGGCTCGTCCACCCTCGCCGCGGGAGGCCCTCGAGGGCGTCGACGATGCTGCGGTCGTCGACCACGTCGCCCTCGAGGCCGGTCGCGCCCGTGCGCGCACCGACGAGCTCGGACGACCAGTCGGCCAGGGCGTGCAGGTCGGCGGCGCCGAGCTGGAGGCGCGGTCCCGTCAGCAGCCGCATGAGGGCGTCACCCCGAGAGGGGTCGTGCGCCGCCTGCAGCGCCGCGATGAGGTCGGTCACCTCCGGCGACGTCAGCAGGCCACCGAGCCCGACGACCTCGACCGGGACACCCTGAGCGCGCAGCGCCTCCCGGATCGCGGGGAACTGGGCGCGCTTCCGGCACAGCACCGCCGCCGTGACCGGGGGCGTCACCTGCCCGCCTCGACGGGACGTCGCCCGCCAGCGCCCGGCGACGAACTCCGCGATCGCGGCGGCCTCGGCGCTCTCGGTCTCGGCGTAGTGCGCGCGCACCTCCCCCGCCCCCGCGGCGGGCCGCGCGCGGAGGGGTGGGTCGCCCACCGCGTGCCCGGCGCCTCGCAGCTCGGCGGACACCGCGTTCGCGACGTCCAGGACAGCATGGTCGTTCCGCCACGAGACGCTCAGCGTGAGCCGTCGCGCCCGCACGCTCGAGCCGTCCTCGACGACGCGCCGGAACTGGTCCCGGAAGCGCTCGAGGCCGCCCGCGCTCGCCCCGCGCCACCCGTAGATGGACTGCTGCGGGTCGCCGACGGCCATCACCGGGTGCCCGTCGCCGAACAGCTGGTGCAGGAGCCGTGCCTGCACCACGGAGGTGTCCTGGTACTCGTCGAGCAGCACCACTCGGAACCGCGCCCGCTCGCCGTCCCGGACCGCCGGGACCTCGCGGGCGAGCCGCTCGGCCAGTGCCACCTGATCGCCGAAGTCGAGGGCCTCGTCCGCACGCTTACGGCGCCGGTAGGCGTCCACGACATCCAGGACCCGGACCCGCTCCTCGAGGGTCGCGACGAGGTCGCGGACCTTGGCGTAGGGCGCACGCGCGGGCTCGCCCGCCGGGGTCTCGACGATCGTGTCGATGAGGTCGCGGATCCGCGCGCGCGCCTGGGCCGGTGTCAGGACGTGCTCGTTGAGGGCACCGTCGAGGGACCGCACCGCGGCGACGACCGTCGAGACGGCGGCCTCCGTCGCCAGGTCCTCGCCCCAGTGCTCGACGACGTCGCTGGCGAGCTGCCACTGCGCCGCCTCCCCGAGGACGCGGGCTCCCGGTTCGATCCCGATCCGGAGCACGTGGTCGCCGACGAGCGACGCGGCGTACGAGTTGTACGTCGCGATCGTCGGACGCGCGAGGTCGAGCGCTCCCTGGGCCGCCACCGCGCCGGGCAGCACGCGGTCGAGGTGCCGCAGTCGCACCATGACTCGTTCGCGCAGCTCCCCCGCAGCCTTCCGCGTGAACGTCAGGCCGAGGACCTGGCCGGGCTCCACCAGGCCGTTGGCGACGAGGTACACCACGCGCGCGGCCATGGTCTCGGTCTTCCCGGAGCCCGCACCGGCGACGACGAGGACCGGCTCGAGCGGCGCCTCGATGATCGCCTGCTGCTCGGTCGTGGGCCGGTGCGACTGCCGGAGCAGTGCCGAGATCTCGCCGGCGCTGAACCGGTTCATCGGCCGACCTGCTCGCCGTCGTCCTGGGCGGGACAGCTGCGCCGGACCGGGCACATCGGGCAGAGGTCGTTGACGGTCGCGGTGAAGCACGAGGCCGCCATCGCCTCGACGGCCCCGGCGATCGCACGGTGGGCGTGGGTGGCACCCGTCTCATCGGGCTCCAGCGCAGGCTGGCGTCGTTCCGCGTAGCCCTTGTTGACGTCCCCGACGAACACGAGCCGCGCGCCCGCACTGCGGGTCCCGGCCGGGAGACCCTCGAACGCGCCCGAGTCGACGGCGAGCTGGTAGCTGCCGAGCTGCGGGTTCTCCTGGCTCTCCTCCGCCTTCGGGGCACGTCGACCCGTCTTGAGGTCGACCACCTCGACCTCGCCGTCGCCGCGGCTCTCGAGCCGATCGGCGGTCCCGCGCACCCGCGCCCGGCCGACGTCCAACCGGAACGGTGCCTCCAGGAGCACCGGTTCACCCGCCTGGGCGAGGTAGTCCGCGAGGCGACGGATCATCCTGTCGGCCCGTCGGCGCTCGGCCGTCGCGGTCCAGCCGTCGCCGAGGCCGAGCTCGCCCCACCGCCGGTCGAGCTCGGCGGAGAGCTCGGCGTACGTCCCGCGGGGCAGGTCGTGCGCGAGCGCGTGCACGAGGGTGCCGAGCGACTGGCTCGTGGCGCCGGGCGCCGTGCCGCCGGCGCTCTCGAGCGCCCAGCGCAGGGCGCAGGTCCGGACGAGCTCGACCTTCGACGGCGAGACCGGCACGACGGCGCCCTCCGCCCACAGCGGTGCCTCGCTCGAGAGCGGGGCGAGTCCGTACCACTGGCCCGGGTCCGCGCCGTCGACCCCCTCGCGCGCGAGCACCGCGAGCAGCCTGGCGGCCTCGGCGTCGAGCACGGCGTCCGGCACCGTGGCCGGGCCCGTGCCGACGCTCTCCTCGAGGTCCGCGCGCAGGCCGGCCACGACCCCGCTGAGGTCCAACGGCCGACCGGCGACCGTCCGCCGCGGGTCCCGCCCGTCCTCGTCCTCGACCTCCACGTCCTGCACGAGGTCGACGAACGACGACGGGACGAGATCCTCCCCGTCGACCGCCGTGACCAGGAGGGACGTCCGGGCTCGGGACGTCGCGACGACGAACGACCGGAGCTCGTCGCCGAGCACCGCGCGACGGGCGAGGGTCGTGGAGTCGCCCGGTCCCGCGTCACGCCCGTCGCAGATCTCGACGAGCCGACCTGCGCCGAGCAACGAGTCCCGGAGCCGGAGGTCCGGCCACACGCCGTCCTGCACGCCGGCGACCACGACGTGGTCCCACTCGCGGCCGGCCGCACCCGCCGGCGTCAGCACCGCCACCGAACCTCGGGTGCTCGATCGCGCGGCAAGGGTGTCCGCAGGGAGGTCCTGGGACCGGACGTACTCGAGGAACGCGCGCGGCGGCGCCTGCGGCAGCCGGTCGACGAAGGTCTCGGCGGCCCGGAAGAGCGTGAGGACCGCATCCAGGTCCCGGTCGGCACGCGCACCCGTCGCACCGCCCGCGAGCGCCGTCCGACGCCAACCCTCGGCCACGTCGGCACCAGCCCACAGCGACCACAGGACGGTCTGCACGTCCGCGCCGGGTCGCTCGATCTCGACGCGCCCCGCGGCGAGAGACCTCGCCACCCGCGCGACCCCGCGACGGACGGTCGCAGGGAGCGACTCGGTGCGAACCGGGTCGGCGAGGGCCTCGACCAGCAGCGCGTCGCTCGCCCGCCCCCCGCCGCCAGCGAGCTCCTCCGCGCGCAGCGCCCGGCGGAGCCGTCGCAGCCCGATGCTGTCGAGCCCGCCGAGGGGTGACGTGAGCAGGGTGACCGCGACGTCGGTCCCGATCTCGGTCGGGTCGCCCCCGAGCACGGTCTCCAGTGCCACCAGCAGGGGACGGACCGCGGGTTCCTGGTGCAGGGCGAGATCGCTCCCGATCACGGCGACGGGGACGGACGCCGCCGCAAGAGCGCGACGCAGCGTGGCCACCTGAGCACCGGAGCGCGCGATCACCGCCATCGAGTCCCACGGCGCGCCGTGGTGCAGGTGGGCGCGTCGCAGGTGCTGCGCGACGAGCGCCACCTCCTGGGCCGCGCTCGGGAGCAACGCGACCCGGACCGCGGCACCCACCGGTCGGCCATCCGGTGCGGGGTCCGGCCCGGCGGAGCGGTGCGCGGCGACACCGCTCGTCGGCAGCGCCTCGGTCACGCGTCGCACGGCGTCGCGCAGGTCCGCGGTGTGCCGCCACGCCGTCGATAGCACGACGCGCTCGGCCCCGAACCTGCCGGCTCCGGTGCCCCTCGACTCGGCTGCTGCGACCCGCTGCGGGCTCGCGCCCCGGAAGGTCTGCACCGCGGCGTCAGGATCGGCGAGCAGCACCAGGCGCGCACCGTCGTCGGCGAGCACCGTCAGCAGTCGGCTCATCGCCGCGGTGCTCTCCTGGTGGTCGTCGACCACCACGAGCCGCCAGCACGGACGCGGCGCCCCGGGCACCTCGTCCTCCCAGGCCCGCAGCGCCTCGGCTGCCTCGTCCACGACGGTGGCGGCGTCGAAGCGTTCGCCGACGTCCGGCGTCTGCTGCCGGAGCCGGGTGACGGCGAGGTACTCGCGATAGAACCCGGCCGCGGCCGCCCACTCCGGCCGCTCGTGCTCGACGCCGAGCCGCGCGAGGTCGGCGTCATCGAGCCCGCGCTCGGCCGCGCGCATGAGCAGGTCCCGCAGCTCGTCCCGGAATCCCCGCAGGCCGAGGACCTCACCGGTGACCGGCGCCGGCCAACCCAGCGGCACCCCGTCGCCCGCGGCGTGACCGGCCAGGAGCTCGCCGATCACGAGGTCCTGCTCCGGACCGGTGATGAGGGTCGGCGGCGGTTCCCGCAGCAGAGCAGCGCGCGATCGGAGCACGGCGAACGCAGCCGACGCCGCGGTGCGCACGACGGGGCTCGTCGTCGTGCGCCGCAGTCTCGCGGAGAGCCGGTCCCGCAGGTCGGCCGCGCCGCGCCGGGTCGCCGCGAGCACGAGCACGTCCTGGGGCGCGACCCCGTGCTCGACGGCCGCCAGCACCGCCTCGACCGCCACGGTCGTCTTGCCCGTGCCGGGCGCGCCCAGCACGAGCAGCGCACCGTCGACCCGATCGGTCACAGCGCTCCGCCCCGGGCCGCCGGCGTGCTGCGGGCCCGCGACGGACGTCGCACCCCACCCCTGCGAGCACCAGGACACGACGGCACCCTGACTGGCGTCGAGGGGCACGGGCGCCGAGCCGCCGTCGGCGAGCGCAGGTCGCCGCAGCCGAACGTCGGGGGTCGCGGACGCCTGCCGCGCACGCGACGCGGTCCCACCCGACGACCCCGCACCGGCGTGCGACGCCGCACCCGGACGGTGCGACGCCGTACGGGAAGGAGCAGCGCCGGTCGTCACGGACCCGATCTCACCACACGGCGCCGACAGCTCGGTCGCGAGACCGCCGGCTCGTCCCCGCCGGGGCACGTCGCGCGACGGCGGGGCCCGGAATCCATGACCCCGTGCGCGCACCGCCGCGAGGTGCCCACGCATAGTCTTCCCCCATGACCGCCCACGGTGAGCCCACCGCACGCGGACCACGGATGCCTCGGGACGAGCGCCGGACCCAGATCCTCGCCCTCGCCCGCGACCTGTTCGCGACCGAGGGGTACCACCACGTCTCGATGGACGACATCGCGCTGCGGGCCGAGGTCTCCAAGCCCGTCCTCTACCGTCACTTCCCGTCGAAGCTCGACCTCTACATGGCCGTCATCGACCAACGCGGGGAGGACCTCGTGACCGCGGTCGAGGCCGCCCTCGCGCCGGTCGACCGGGACGCAGGCCAGCAGGAGTCCGGGCGCGCGGTCGTCAAGGCGGTCGTCCGGGCGTACTTCGACTTCGTCGCCGGCGCTGGTGAGGCGTCGTCGCTGCTCTTCGAGTCGGACCTGCTGAAGGATCCGGCGATCCGCGAGCAGATCGACCTCGCCGCGTCCTCAGGCTCCGCGCACCTCAGTCGTGTGCTCCAGGACGTCTCCGGCCTGCCGGCCGCCCAGACGGAGCTCCTGGTCACCGGGCTCACCGCGATGGCCCGGTCGGCGGCGACGCACCACTTCCGCAGCACGGAGCCGCTCGACCTCGAGGCGGCGGCGGACCTCGTCGGCCAGCTGGCCTGGGGTGGCATCGCGGTCCTCGTGCGTGGCAACCGGGCGGACGACGGCGCGCCCCGGCACGGCCGCCCGACCACGACACCACCGACCGACGGGTCGCCACCGACCACCTAGGATGGTGGAACGGTCGCCCGGACAGGGCCGCCGGACACCGATGCGAAGGAGGGCACCCATGGCCGTGGAGATCACGATCGGCGTGCAGAACCAGGCGCGCGAGCTCGTGGTGGAGAGCGACCAGGCGCCCGACGAGATCGCTGCCGCCGTCGCCGCCGCCCTCGACGGCGCCCCGGCGCTGACCCTGGTCGACGTCCGCGGTCGCCGGATCATCATCCCGACCGCCGTGCTCGGCTACGTGGAGATCGGCTCGGACGTCCAGCGCAAGGTCGGTTTCAGCAGCCTCTGAGCGACACCCGCAGGCCGAACCGCGACCTGGCCGCTCCGAACCACCCCCCGGCCGCTCACTGTCCGCTCAGGCGGTCAACCCCAGCCGCGCCATCCTGCGGGTGTGCTCGGCGGTGAGCTGGCCGAACAGCTTCGGTGAGTGGTCACGGTCGCCCGCTGCGCCGGCGAGGTCGACCGTCGCGAGCCGGAGCAGCTCGGGGTGCGCTGCCAGGACCGTCTGCACGACACCGAGTGCCTCGCCGACGAGGCGTCGTCCCCACAGGGCGAGCCTCGACACCAGGACGTCGTCGGCGCTGCCGGCCGCGAGGAGCTCGGAGGCCGCGACGTCCGCGTAGGCGACGTCGTCGAGCACGGACAGCACGACCGTCCTGGTCTGCTCGTCCAGCCCGCCGGCGAGGTGGCGGCAGAAGTCGTCCGCGACCCCGTAGCCCACGACCGCCTTCAGGAGCCGCTCCCACCACGTGCTGGGCGGCGTGCGCGCATCGAAGTCGTCGAGGACGTGGGCGAACGGTTCCATCGCGACCAGCGGGTCCGCACCGAGCACCGCCAGCCGGGCGACGAGGCGGCCGTGTCGCGCGATCGCCGCCGCGGACGCCTGCGCCAGCTGGACCTTGTCCTGCAGCGTCGGCGCCACGGCGGCGTCGGCAGCGAGGCGTTCGAAGGTCGCCAGCTCGAGAGCTGCGACGAGACCCAGCACGGTCACGTCGTCGCCGGCGTTCACAGATCCGGTGGTGGACACGTCGTGGGAGGGGGTGGCCGCAGTCATCCCAGCAGCGTAGCCCGCACCGTCCGACGCGCGGACGCTCCCGCCGGGGCCTTCCCACGACGTCATCCGATAGCATGGCCCTCGTACATCGGTTGCCCGGTCGTCTCGACCTTCTCGCTCCGTCACGTCCACGTCTGTTGACCACCCTGCCGGTCCTGGCAACCCGGTCGGTCCGGACGTGCACGTCACGCGCGCGGCGTACTTCCACGATCGGCTGCCGGCCAACCTCTGGCGGCGACGGACCTCCCGGCCCGCGCGCCGAGTCACGCGAGCACCTCACGCGCGGCGCTCCGCCAGCCGAATGCTGTGAGGCATCCGCATGACCTATGACACCGAGACCGAGACGGCCGCTCCTGGCGACCTGAGCACGCCCGCTGGTGCAGCCGCCCAGCCGCACAGCACCATCCACGTCGCCGACAAGTCGTTCGCCGACTTCGACATCCGCCGCGAGATCGTCGATGCCCTCGCGGACGTCGGCATCACCTCGCCGTTCGCGATCCAGGCGATGACCCTGCCGGTGGCGCTCGCCGGCGGCGACATCATCGGTCAGGCCAAGACCGGCACCGGCAAGACGCTGGGCTTCGGCATCCCGCTGCTCAACCGCGCGGTGGCCCCGGGCGAGGAGGGCTACGACACGCTCGCGGCGCCCGGAAAGCCGCAGGCCCTCGTGGTCGTCCCGACCCGCGAGCTCGCGGTGCAGGTGGCCGGTGACCTCAGCACGGCGTCGGCACGCCGTTCGGTCCGCGTCGTCCAGCTCTACGGCGGCCGCGCCTACGAGCCGCAGGTCGCGACGCTGACCGCCGGCGTCGAGGTCGTGGTCGGCACGCCGGGCCGCATGATCGACCTGATGAACCAGGGCTACCTCGACCTGTCGCACGTCCGCACGGTCGTGCTCGACGAGGCCGACGAGATGCTCGACCTCGGGTTCCTGCCCGACGTCGAGAAGCTGCTCGCACGCACGCCCGCCTCGCGTCACACGATGCTGTTCTCCGCGACGATGCCGGGTGCGATCGTCGCGATGGCACGTCGGTACATGACGCAGCCCACGCACATCCGGGCGAGCGAGCCGGACGACCCGGGTGTCACCCTCAAGAACATCAAGCAGGTCGTCTACCGGGCGCACGCTCTCGACAAGGTCGAGGTCCTCGCCCGGATCCTGCAGTCCCAGGGCCGTGGGCTGACGATCGTGTTCGCGCGCACCAAGCGCACCGCGGCGAAGGTCGCGGAGGACCTCGTCGAGCGCGGCTTCGCCGCCGGCGCGATCCACGGCGACCTCGGCCAGGGTGCGCGCGAGCAGGCGTTGCGGGCGTTCCGCCACGGCAAGGTCGACGTGCTCGTCGCGACCGACGTCGCGGCACGCGGCATCGACGTCGACGACGTCACGCACGTGGTCAACTACCAGTGCCCCGAGGACGAGAAGACGTACCTGCACCGCACGGGACGCACCGGTCGCGCCGGGAAGAACGGGACCGCGGTGACGTTCGTCGACTGGGACGACATGCCGCGGTGGGGGCTGATCGACAAGGCGCTCGGCCTCGGCATCCCGGAACCGGTCGAGACCTACTCCAGCTCGGCACACCTGTACACCGAGCTCGACATCCCGGCGGGCACCAAGGGGCGGCTCCCCAAGTCGGCGCAGGTGCGTGCCGGCCTCGGGGCCGAGGTGCTCGAGGACCTCGGGGAGACGGGCAAGCGTCACACGTCGGCGGCACCACGGTCCGGCGGGCGTGACGCAGGCCCGCGCGGCGGGCGTGACGCAGGCCCGCGCGGCGGTCGCGACTCGGGCCCGCGCACGGGTCGGGGATCCGCCCCGCGCGAGAACCGGGAGACCGGTCGCGGTCACGACGACGCGGCACCGGGACCTTCCGCCGCGGCCGACCAGCCTGTCGCTCGCACGGGCGACGAGGCGGCCGCCCGCCCGAAGCGCAACCGCAACCGCCGCCGCACGCGCGGTGGACGCCCGCCCGAGCAGCCCGGTGGCGGCACGCAGGCCTGACGCGATCGGTCCGGTGCGTCGGCTCGCCGCACCGGACCACCGTCCGGCACTCCGCGCGTCGCGGTCGTCCGGTGCGGCGAGCGGGCCGTCGCACAGAGCGGGCGCGCCTCGGATCGCTACCCCGCGGCGATGAACGCCTTGACCGCGTCGGCGACCATCTGGACGGCGATCGCGGCGAGCAGCAGCCCGGCGATCCGGCTGACGAGCGTCGTCCCGCTGTCCTTGAGGATGCGATGCACGACGGTCGCGAACCGCATCGCGAGGTAGAGGCAGAGGTGCACCGCGATGACGCCGAGGGCGATCGCCGCGACGTCCTGCACCGATCCGGTGCTGCGCTGCACGAACACCATCGTCGCGACGATCGCACCCGGTCCGGCGAGCAGCGGCGTGCCGAGCGGCACCATCGCGACGTTCACACCCGCGTTCCCGGACGGGGCGGGCTCCTCCATCTTGCCGGTGAGGAGCTCCATCGCGACGAAGAGCAGCAGCAGCCCGCCCGAGGCCTGGAGCGCGGGCAGCGAGATGTGCATGTAGGCCAGCAGCTGCTGGCCGAACACCGCGAAGGACACGATCACGCCGAACGCGACGACGATCGCCTGGCGGGCGGCGTGCCTCCGCTGCCGCGACGTCATCGCGCTCGTCAGGCTGAGGAAGATCGGCACGGTGCCCGGCGGGTCCATGATCACGAACAACGTGATGAAGACCTCGGTGAACAGCCGCACGTCGATGATCGCGCTCATCCGCGCACCACGGCGATGGCGCCGCGTTCCTCGACCTGCGCCAGCACCTGAGGGTCGGTGAGGTTCTCCCCGAGGACGTTCGGCTTGCCGGTGCCGTGGAAGTCGCTCGAACCCATGACGAGCAGACCGAGCCTGGCCGCGATCTCCGCCAGCCGTTCGACCTGGTCCGGCGAGTTGTCCCGGTGGTGCACCTCGAGGCCGACCAGCCCGGCCTCCGCCAACTCCTCGATCGCGACGTCGCCGAGGACGCGGCCGCGCTGCTCGGCACCCGGGTGGGCGAGCACCGGGACACCACCGGCGGTCAGCACCAGGTCGATCACCTCGAGCGCCGTCGGCGCACGGTGGCGTACGTAGTAGCGCGAGGTCGGGAGCAGCATCGCGGTGAACGCCGCGCTCCGGTCGTGGACGATGCCCTTGGCCACCAACGCGTCCGCGATGTGGGGCCGCCCGACCGTCGCGCCGCTCGCGGTCTGGGCGACGACGTCCTCCCAGGTCAGGTCGTAGTCCTCGGCGAGCAGGTCGACCATCGTGCGGGCCCGGGAGATGCGCGCCGTCTTCGTCGCACGCATGGCGTCCGCGAGCGGCGCGGACGTCGGGTCCTGCAGGTAGCTGAGCAGGTGCAAGCTGATGCCCGACGCCGACGCCGTCACCTCGCTCCCCCGGACCAGACCGATGCCGTGGGCGAGAGCCGCCTCGGCGGCCTCGGCCCAGCCGTCCGTCGTGTCGTGGTCCGTCAGGGCGATGACGTCCAGACCTGCGGCGGCGGCCTGCTCGACCACGCGCGTCGGGGTGTCGGTCCCGTCGGAGGCGGTGGAGTGGGTATGCAGGTCGATGCGCACCCCGCCAGCCTAGGGGCCCCCAGGTGCGGTGTCGGGCCGTGCGTCGCGCGGGTGGGACGATGGGAGCCATGAGCGCGGACCAGACCTCCCAGCAGCCCGACGGAACCCGTCAGCCCCTCGAGAGCCGCGGCAGCAACCGGTCCCAGCGGCCGACGTCCGCCGCTTTCCTCGAGTTCGTGACCTCCGGGTGGGGGGACCGGCCGACGTCCTCCGTCCGGCCCGGTCCGGCGGCCGGCTTCACCGCCGCACGCCGTGACCGCCTCTCCGCGCTGTTCCCCGGCGAGCGGCTCGTGGTCCCGGCGGGCACGTTCCGGGTGAGGTCCAACGACACCGACTACCGGTTCCGCCCGCACTCGGCCTTCGCCCACCTGACCGGGCTCGGCGCCGAGCACGAGCCCGACGCGGTGCTCGTCCTGCACCCGCGCCCGGAGGACGACGACAGGATCGGCAGTGACGGGAGGTCCGGAGGGCACGACGCCGTCCTGTACCTGCGACCGCTCGCGGGACGGGACACCGAGGAGTTCTTCGCCGACTCGCGCTACGGAGAGTTCTGGGTCGGCGCCCGCCCGACGCTCGAGGACGTCAGCATCGACACCGGGATCGCGACCGCCCACCTGGACGAGCTGCGCGACGCGCTCTCGAAGGACGCGGGCCCGGACGGTGTCCAGGTGCTCGTCGTCCCGGGCGCCGACGACGCGGTCGAGGCGCTCGTCGAGGAGATCCGCGCCGGGCATCAGGCAGGCGAGCGCGACGAACGGCTCGCCGAGGCGCTGTCCGAGCTGCGCTTGCTCAAGGACGCCTACGAGGTCGAGCAGATGCGTGCGGCGGTCGCTGCGACCGCCGCGGGCTTCGACAAGGTGCTCCGGAACCTGCCGCGCGCCGTTGCTCATCGCCGCGGCGAGCGGGTCATCGAGGGCACGTTCGACGCCCACGCCCGCGAGGAGGGCAACGCCGTCGGGTACGACACGATCGCGGCGGCCGGCGAGCACGCCACCACGCTGCACTGGACCGACAACGACGGCGTCGTGCGACCGGGCGAGCTCGTCCTGGTCGACGCGGGTGTCGAGGTCGACTCGCTGTACACGGCCGACATCACGCGCACCATCCCGGTGGACGGGGCGTTCACCGAGGTCCAGCGCCGCATCTACCAGGCCGTTCTCGACGCCGCCGACGCCGCCTTCGCCGTCGCGGTGCCCGGGGCCAGGTTCCGCGACGTGCACGCGGCGGCGATGGAGGTCATCGCGGCGCGACTCGCGGAGTGGGGCCTGCTCCCGGTGACCGCCGAGGAGTCGCTCTCACCCGACGGCCAGCAGCACCGTCGGTGGATGGTGCACGGCACGAGTCACCACCTGGGGCTCGACGTGCACGACTGCGCGCAGGCGCGCCGCGAGATGTACCTGGACGCGACGATCGAGCCCGGCATGGTGTTCACGATCGAACCGGGGCTGTACTTCAAGTCCGACGACCTCCGCGTCCCGCCCGAGTACCGCGGGATCGGGGTGCGCATCGAGGACGACGTGCTCGTCACCGTGGACGGGAACGAGAACCTCTCGGCCGCGCTCCCGCGTCGTCCTGAGGACGTCGAGGCGTGGATGGCACGCCTGTCAGACCCGCCGGTGTCCTGATCGGGAGCTGATCCGCACCGGCACGCGACCGGCACGCGACCGGCACAACACCGGCGCCGCCCGGGCGTGCCCGTCAGGCCTGGGGAGACCCGTCGCTCGGACGCGACGGGTCTGCGGGCGGCTG
>JAKBFW010000004.1:33092-43245 GCA_021833345.1 Pseudomonadota bacterium
GGCGGCTGCGTGACCGGCTGCTCGGTCACCGGCTGCTGGGTCACCGGCGGCTGGGCTTGCGCCTGTGCCATCCAGCCGCTGCGCACGCCACCGATCTCCTGGAGCAGGTTGCGTGCCTTGTTCGCCTCGGTGGTCGCGCACAGGACCGCGTAGCTGCTCGCGACGATCTGGCTGGCCGAGGTGAAGTCCCGCTTGCCCCCGGTGAACGAGAAGCTGATCACCGAGAACAGCATCCCGAACGCGGCCCCGATGAAGATCGCCGCCATCAGGGTCAGGTTCGACCCCCCGGAGGACGACGAGAACCACAGCAGGATCAGGCCCACGAACGTGCCGAACCACGCGCCCGAGGCGGCACCGGCGAGTGCGACCCGCGGGTAGGAGAGCCGCCCGGTCACCCGCTCGACCATCCGGAGGTCGGTCCCCACGATCGTGACGAGCTGCACGGGGAACTGCTTGTCGGAGAGATGGTCGACGGCGCGCTGCGCCTCGAGGTAGGTGCCGTAGGACGCCACGAGCTCGCCCTGCGGCAAGGTCGGGGTGGACGGGACGCGCACCGGGCGGGTGAAGGACATGCGCCCATCATCCCGCAGGGCGCCGACCGTCGCCACGCCCTGCCCGGATCTGCGTTCCCGTGGGCCCGTCGCCCTCCGCCGCTCACGCTCATCCTGTCGCTGCACGCGTCCGGGTCCGTACGGCCGATCCTGGCGGCGCAGAGCGGACCGACCGACCGTGACCGCGTCGCCGCGGAGCGGGGCCGGTTGAGCGCCGAGCGGAACCGGGCGGAGAAGAACGAGGGAGGCATGCCTCGGCCGGACCGCGCCCGACCCTGCGAGGGAGCGGCGGCTGAGGGACCTACGATGGACACCATGCCGGAGATCTCCCCCCTCGAAGACGCCGTCCGCGCCGCCATGGCCACCGTGATGGACCCGGAGATCCGGCGCCCGATCACCGAGCTCGGCATGCTGCGCTCGGTCACCGTCCAGGAGGGTCCGGCGGGTGCCGTCGTCGTGGTCGGCGTCGACCTGACCGTTGCCGGGTGCCCGCTCAAGGACACCCTGACCAAGGACATCCGCACGGCCGGCCTGTCCGTCGAGGGTGTCGCCTCGGTCCGCGTCGACATGGGCGTGATGAGCGCCGAGCAGCGCGCGGAGCTCCGGTCGAACCTGCGCGGCGGCGCCGCTGAGCCGGAGATCCCCTTCGCGAAGCCAGGGTCCCTCACCCGCGTGTACGCGATCGCCTCGGGCAAGGGCGGGGTCGGCAAGTCCTCGGTCACCGCGAACCTGGCGGTCGCCATGGCAGCGGACGGCCTGCGGGTCGGTGTGGTCGACGCGGACATCTACGGCTTCTCGATCCCGCGGATGCTCGGGGTGAGCCAGCCGCCGACGCGGGTCGACGACATGCTGCTCCCTCCCGTCGCGCACGACGTCAAGGTCATCTCGATCGGGATGTTCGTCGCGGCCGGGCAGCCCGTCGTGTGGCGCGGGCCGATGCTGCACCGGGCGCTCCAGCAGTTCCTCGCCGACGTCTTCTGGGGCGATCTCGACGTCCTCCTGCTCGACCTGCCGCCCGGCACCGGTGACATCGCCATCTCGGTCGCGCAGCTGTTGCCCAGCTCCGAGCTCGTCGTCGTGACGACCCCGCAGATCGCCGCGGCGGAGGTCGCCGAGCGCGCGGGCTCGATCGCGACCCAGACGAGGCAGAGCATCGTCGGCGTCGTGGAGAACATGTCGTGGCTCGAGCAGCCCGACGGCACGCGGCTCGAGGTGTTCGGCACCGGCGGTGGCGCCCGTGTCGCGGAGAACCTCGCGAGCCTGACGGGTGCGTCGGTCCCGCTGCTCGGTCAGATCCCTCTCGACCTCCGGCTGCGCGAGGCAGGCGACGACGGCATCCCCGTCGTGCTGACCTCCCCGGACTCGCCTGCGGCCGTCGCCCTGCGCGGGGTCGCTCGGGCCCTCGCGACACGTTCGCGGGGGTTGGCGGGTCGCCCGCTCGGGCTCACCCCGACCGCACCCTGATCACACCGGCTCCCACCGCGGACCCCAGCGTCGCGTGACCTGCGGGGCACGCGAATCGGCCAGCCGCGCGACCGCTCCGTGCACGCGCGCGCCGACCCGCCGCGCCTCGGCGTCGTCCGCCGCCGTGAAGCGCACGGTGACCCGCGCCTGCCCGTGCACGATGCCGACGTCGAACGCCTCGACCGTCGTGACCTCGCGCGCGGCCCGCGCCGCCTCGGGCAGCACGTCCTGCGGCGCGACGCCCGGCGCGAGCACGCCGACGCCGACCGTGACCCGGAAGGACGGCATCGTCTGCTCAGCCGGTGTTCTGCAGGCCCGCCGCGACGCCGTTGACGCTGAGCAGCAGGAGCTGCCGCAGACCCTCGACCTGGTCCGGCTCGACGCCGGACCGCAGCCGCTTGAGGGCACGGAGCTGGAGCAGGGACAGCGCGTCCACGTACGGGCTGCGCAGCTGGACTGCCCGACCGAGCACCCGGCGCCGCGCGAGGACCTCGTCGCTCCCCGTGATCGCAAGGACCCAGCGCCGCGTCAGCGCCATCTCCTCGAGCACGAGGTCGGCGAGGTCCTGTCGCTCGCCGAGGGCCAGGTAGCGGCTCGCGATGCGCCGGTCCGTCTTCGCGAGGGACATCTCGACGTTGTCGATCACGGTCGTGAACAGCGGCCAGCCGGCGTACGCGGCCTGCAGCTCGGCCAGGTCACCGACGGCGTCGAGCGCGGTGCCCAGACCGAACCAGCCCGCCAGGTTGGTCCGCGCCTGCGACCAGGAGAACACCCAGGGGATCGCACGAAGGTCGTCGAGGGACTCGACGGAGAGCCCGCGTCGCGCCGGGCGCGAGCCGAGCGGGAGCAGCCCGATCTCTTCGAGCGGCGTGACCTCGGCGAACCACTGCGGGAAGCCGTCGGTCCGGACGAGCGAGTAGAAGCGCTCGCGGGACGTCCGGTCGAGGACCTCCGCGAGCGGAGCGAACCGCTCGGTCGCGGCGGCGTTGCGCGCCTCGACCGAGGGCGCCCCGGCCAGCAGCGTCGCGGCAGCCACCTGCTCGATGTGGCGCGAGGCGATCACGGGGTCGCCGTACCGGGCGAAGATGACCTCGCCCTGCTCGGTGAGCTTGAACCGACCGTCGACGGAGCCGGGCGGCTGCGCGAGCAGGGCCCTGTTCGCGGGGCCGCCCCCACGGCCGAGCGCTCCCCCGCGACCGTGGAACAGCGTCAACGTGATGTGGTTGCGGTGCGCCCACGCGGCGATCCTGCTCTGCGCGACGTCGAGCGCGAGGGTCGCGGACACCGGGCCGACGTCCTTGGAGGAGTCGGAGTACCCGAGCATGACCTCGACGCGCCGACCGTTGACCGAGAGCCGCTGCTGCACGACGGGAAGCTCGAGCATCGCGTCGAGGATGTCGACGCTCGCCTGGAGGTCGGCGAACGTCTCGAAGAGCGGCACCGCGTCGATGACCGGTGCCTGCGACGGGTCCGGGAAGACGAGCGCCGCAAGCTCGTAGACGGCGGCGAGGTGCTCGGGCCGCTGCGTGAACGAGATGATGTAGCGCCGCGCGGCCTCGGCCCCGTGCCGACGCTGCACGGCGCTGATGGCCCGGAACGTGTCGAGGACCTCCTGCGTCCGCTCCTGCAGCGGGCCGTCGATGCCGTGCTCGGCGATGTCGGCGAGCGCCGCCTCGTGCACCTGGGAGTGCTGGCGGACCTCGAGCTCGGCGAGGTGGAACCCGAAGGTCTGCACCTGCCAGAGGAGACGCTGCAGGTCGCCGTACGCGGCGCGGGCGGCACCGGCCTCGACGAGCGAGCGCTGCACGACCGCCAGATCGGCCTCGAGCTGGTCGGCCCCGGCGTATGCGAGGTCGGCGTCGCGGAGCCGGGTCGCGGAGATCCGTTCGGCGATGACGTTCAGCGCCCGCCGGTGCGGCTGCCCGGGCGCGCCCTCGGTCGCGCGGGCGGTGACGACCTCGGACAGCTCGCGCTGCCGCTGCCAGAGCGCGAGCAGCTCGGAGGACGGCGGGGTGCCGACCCCGTCGAGCGTGAGCACGTGTGCGGTGCGACGTGCGGCCGCCTCGAGCGCGGTGAGGACGTGCTCGGAGGCGATGACTGCGGCGGCGCGGGTGACGTCCGACGTGACGTTCGGGTTGCCGTCCCGGTCACCGCCGATCCACGAGCCCAGCCGGACGAACGGGCGCACGATCGGCTTCGTCGCCCCGGCGGCGTCGCCCTGCAGCCAGTCGTCGAGGCGCCGGTACACCGACGGGAAGACGTCGAAGAACGTGGAGTCGAACACCGCCATCACGCTGTGGATCTCGTCGAGCACGGTGGGCTTCGACGCGCGCAGCGGCGACGTGCGCCACAGCACGTCGATCTCCGCGAGCAACCGGCGCTCGTTCTCGGCGAGCGTGATCCCGCCGCCCGTCATGCCGTCGCGCTCGGCGACGAGGTCGGAGATCCGCCGGATCGAGTTGGCGACCGAGCGACGCCTCGCCTCGGTCGGGTGGGCGGTGACGACCGGACGGAACTCGAGGTTCTGCAGCCGTTCGAGGGCGGCCTCGTGGCCGATCTCCTTGGCGAGCTCCGCGACGGCCGACGGGAGCGAGTCGTCGGGGGCGAGCTCGTGCGGTGCGATCGCGGACTCGCGCTCGCGCAGCATCCGGATGCGGTGGTACTCCTCCGCGAGGTTCGCGAGGTGGAAGTAGCAGGTGAACGCGCGTGCGACCTGCTCGGCGCGGTGCTCGGAGAAGCTCTCGACCAGCTCCTCGGCACGCTCGAGCGCATCGGTGCCGGACTCGTCGTGCGCCCGGATCGTCAGCTCGCGCAGGCTCTCGACGTCCGCGAGGAGGTCGTCGCCGCCGGCCTCGCGGAGCACGGTGCCGAGCAGGCCGCCGAGCAGGCGGACGTCGTTGCGCAACAGGTCCGGGACCTCATGGCGCGCAAGACCTCGGCGGACGTCCTGGGGTGAGATGTCGGCTGCCACAGGTCGAAGAGTAGGTCACGGATGTGTCAGCGCAACGTCGCGCCCAGAGGATGGGCGCCCGGCGGGCCTCGCGGTCGACCGCTCGGGCGCCGACACGTCGATGCGTCGATGAGGTCGCCGCCTGGCCGCGCACTCTCGATGTGCGAATTTGTTGGTTTATGAGGAATACTGTTCACATGCTCGCCGGGCAGCGTCAGGACCAGATCGTCGCGATGGTGCGCGCCCGCGGGGCGGTCCGCGTCGCCGACCTGGTCGAGCGCTTCGGCGTCTCCGACATGACCGTCCGCCGGGACATCGGCGAGCTCGCACAGGCGGGACTGCTGCGACGCGTGCACGGCGGCGCCGTCAACCCGACGGAGAGCGGTCGCGCGAGCGACGAACCGGGTTTCGAGGCGAAGCGCAGCTGGGCGGCCAGCGAGAAGCGGGCGATCGCGCGCGCAGCACTCGCCCTCGTCGAGCCGCACGCAGCGATCGCCCTGTCCGCTGGGACGACGACGCACCTGCTCGCCGCACTGATCGCCGAGACCGTGACGCTGCGCCCGCTGACGGTCGTGACGAACTCCCTGCCCGTCGCGGAGACCCTGCACCGCGCGCCAGGTGCCGGTCTCGACGTGGTGCTGACCGGCGGGACCCGCACACCGTCCGACGCGCTGGTGGGGCCGCTCGCGGTCGCGGCTCTCGGCTCGTTGCGCGTCGACCGGTTGTTCCTCGGCGTCCACGGGCTCGATGCCTGGGGACTGACCACGCCCAACCTGCTCGAGTCCGAGACCGACCGCGCCCTCATCGCGAGCGCCGCGGAGGCCGTCGTCCTCGCGGACCACGGCAAGTGGGGCGTGGTCGGCCTCAGCCGCATCGCGCCGCTCGAGGCCATCGACGTCCTCGTCACCGACGACGCCCTGCCCGACGACGCCCGCGGCGTCCTGCGCGGCGACGTCGGCCGTATCATCCTCGCCCACCCCGAAGGAGCAGCATCGTGACCAGTCCCGTCCCGCGGGTCCGCCGCACGTCGACCACCCTGGCCGACGGGCGCGAGCTCCTGTACTTCGACGACACCGAGCCGTACGTGTCCGGTGTCGCGACCCGGCGGCTGGACGACCCGCGACCCCTCCCCGACCGGTTCGCCCCCGTCGTGGACCCGGACGGGGCCAGCCACCCGATCACCGGACCGGAGATGCGGTACGACGTGCTGACCGGCGAGTGGGTCCCGATGGCCGCGCACCGCATGAACCGCACCTTCCTGCCGCCCGCCGACGCCAACCCGCTCGCCCCGGCCAAACCCGGTGCCGCGTACTCGGACGGCGAGATCCCGGCCGAGGACTACGACGTCGTCGTCTTCGAGAACCGCTTCCCGTCGCTGATGACCGTGCCGGGTGTGGCCGACGAGGTCAGCGGGCTGAACGGGGAGGAGCTCTACCCGGTCCGGCCGGCCGTCGGTCGTTGCGAGGTCATCTGCTTCTCGAGCGACTCCACCGCGAGCCTCGCCTCGGTGAGCCCGGGACGGATGCGCACCGTGATCGAGGCCTGGGCGGACCGCACGACCGCGCTGAGCGCTCTCGACGGCGTCGAGCAGGTGTTCTGCTTCGAGAACCGCGGCAAGGAGATCGGCGTCACGCTGCACCACCCGCACGGGCAGATCTACGCCTACCCGTACCTGACCCCGCGCACCGCCACGATGCTGCGCCAGGCCCGCGCCCACCGCGAGCGCACCGGCCGCAACCTGCTGCGCGACGTGCTCGACGCCGAGCTGCGCGCCGGGGTGCGGATCGTCCTGGAGTCCACCCACTGGGTCGCGTACGTACCGGCGGCCGCGCGATGGCCGGTCGAGGTGCACCTGGCGCCGCGTCGGGACGTGCCGGACCTGCCCGCCCTGACGGACGACGAGCGTGACGACCTGGCCACCACGTACCTCGCCCTGCTCCAACGGCTCGACACGTTCTTCGTCACCGCCGACGGTGACCCCGTACCACTGCCGTACATCGCGGCGTGGCACCAGGCCCCGGTGCGCGAGGGCCGCGACGACCTGCGCCTGCACCTCCAGCTCTTCTCGGTGCTGCGCGCCCCCGGCAGGCTCAAGTACCTCGCAGGGTCGGAGTCGGCGATGGGTGCCTGGATCAGTGACACCACCCCGGAGCGGATCGCCGCCCGCCTGCAGGAGCTCGGCCGATGACCGGCGAGTGGCTCGACGCCTGGGACCGCACCGACGGCGCGCGCCGGGCGGCAGACCTGTTCCGTTCGCGGTTCGGCGAGGAGCCCGACGGCGTGTGGTCGGCGCCCGGGCGCGTCAACCTCATCGGAGAGCACACCGACTACAACGGTGGCCTGTGCCTGCCGATCGACCTCCCGCACCGCACCTACGTCGCACTGCGGAACCGCGACGACGACGTCCTGCGACTCGTCTCCGAGCGCGAGCACGCGATGTGGACGGGCACGAGCGACCAGGTCCACCCCGGGGCGCACCTCGGGTGGGCCGCCTACGTGGCGGGTGTCGCGTGGGCCCTGAACCAGTCGTCCGACGCGGACCTCTCGGCCGTCGCCCCGGACGGGAGACGCTCGCCGTCCGGCGCGCGCGTCGGTGGGTTCGACGCCGCAGTGGCGTCGTGCGTCCCGTACGGCGCCGGGCTGTCGTCCTCGGCCGCCCTCGAGTCCGCGGTCGCCGTCGCGCTGGACGACGTGGACGACCTCGGCCTCGCCTCCTCGGACGCGGGCCGGGCGGTCCTGGCGGCTGCCTGCGTGCGCGCCGAGAACGAGATCGCCGGCGCACCCACGGGCGGCATGGACCAGTCCTCGTCGCTCCGGGCCCAACCCGGTCATGCCCTGCTCCTCGACACGCGTGACGGCACGGTCCAGCACGTGCCGTTCGACCTGTCGGCGCACGGGCTCGCACTGCTCGTGATCGACACGCGCGCCGAGCACCAGCTCGCCGACGGCCAGTATGCGAACCGTCGCGCGACCTGCGAGGCGGCGGCGGCCCGGCTCGGCCACACGTCGCTCCGGGAGATCGGTGCGGGGGCCGACCTCGAGGCCGCGCTCGCCGTGCTGTCCGAGCCCGGTGACGTCGAGGCGGAGACCACCGTCAAACGCGTCCGCCACGTCGTCACCGAGATCGCGCGCGTCGAGGACTTCGTGGCGCTTCTCGACGGCGGCCTGGTCGCGGAGGTGGGCCCGCTCATGGACGCCTCGCACACGTCTCTCCGGGACGACTACGAGGTGAGCTGCGCCGAGCTGGACCTCGCGGTCACGGTCGCACGTGCGAGCGGCGCCCTGGGCGCCCGGATGACCGGCGGCGGGTTCGGAGGGTCGGCCATCGCCCTGGTCGAGTCCGGAAGCGTCGACCGCATCGCGACGGCGATCGCGGACGCGTTCGACGCAGCCGGCTTCACGTCCCCGGTGTTCCTCGTGGCGGACGCGTCCGCGCCCGCGGACCGCGACGCCGACTGACCGTCGCGCACGCTCCGACGTCCCGGTGGCGACCGCCGCCGACCGGGCGTCGGACCGCGCCTCGTGCGGGTCGGGGCGGGTGGCCGCGGCTCAGAGGTCGTAGGTCGCCACGAGTGGCGCGTGGTCGCTCCACCGCTGGTCCCACGCCGCGGCACGGTCGACCTCGATCGACACGGCCGCGTCGGTGAGATCGGGCGTCGTGAGCTGGTAGTCGATCCGCCAACCGGCGTCGTTGTCGAACGCCTGGCCGCGCCACGACCACCACGTGTACGGGCCGGGCCCGTTGCCGCCGAGGCGTCGACCGAGGTCGGTCCAGCCGAGGTCGTCGAACCAGCGATCGAGGTAGGCACGCTCCTCCGGCAAGAAGCCGGCCGACGTCACGTTGCCCTTCCAGTTCTTGATGTCGACGTTCCGGTGCGCGATGTTCAGGTCACCCGCGACGACGACGAGGCCACCGGCCTCGGCGAGCTCGCCGAGCCGCGCCGTCACGTGGTCCAGGAACGCGTACTTCTCGTCCATCTTCGGTGTGCCGGCCTGGCCCGAGTGGATGTAGGCCGACACGACGGTCAGGGTGCGCGGCTCGCCGTCGTCGACTGCCGGGAGCTCGAGGTCGGCCTCGACCCACCGACCGGTGTCCACCGGGACGCCGGTCGCCAGACCGATGCGGATCGCCGACATCGGCAGCCGCGACGCGATCGCGACACCCGCCCGGCCCTTGATCTCGCAGGCCTCGTGCGCGAGGTCCCACTCCCCTGGCGGCAGGAAGTCCCCGACCATCTCGTCGGGCGCGCGCACCTCCTGGAGGAGCAGCACGTCGGGCCGACGGGACGCGACCCACGCGCCCATGCCCTTCTTGTACGCGGCCCGGACCCCGTTCACGTTGGCGGTGGCGATCGTCAGCATGGGCCCCATCCAACCCCATGCCACCCACGCTCCTCGTACGACGACGCCCGCGCCCCGGTCGGGGGGCGCGGGCGTCGGGACTCGTGTCGGAGGCTCAGACCCGCTCGGCCGCCTCGACCACGTTCGCGAGCAGCATCGCCCGGGTCATCGGCCCCACCCCACCGGGGTTCGGCGACAACCACCCCGCGACCTCGGCGACGCCCGGGTCGACGTCCCCGGCCAGCCGGGTCTTGCCGGTCACCGGGTCGACGACGCGCGTGACGCCGACGTCGAGCACGACGGCACCCGGCTTGACCAGGTCGGCCGTGACGATCCCCGGCACACCCGCCGCCGCGACGATGATGTCGGCGTAGCGGGCGTGCTCCGCGAGGTCGGTCGTGCCGGTGTGGGTGAGCGTCACCGTCGCGTTGTGCTCCCGACGGGTCAGCAGCAGTCCGATGGACCGACCGACCGTCGTGCCGCGCCCGATCACCAGGACGTCCGCCCCGGCGAGCGGGATCCCGTGCCGCGTCAGCAGCTCGATGATCCCGCGCGGCGTGCACGGCAACGGCGAGTCGATCGGGCCGTTCACGCGGAGCACGAGCCGTCCGAGGTTCGTCGGGTGCAGCCCGTCGGCGTCCTTCGCCGGGTCGATCAGCTCGAGGACCCGCTGGGTGTCGATCCCGCGGGGAAGCGGGAGCTGCACGATGTACCCCGTGCAGCCGGGGTCCGCGTTGAGCTGCTCCACGGCTGCCTCGACGTCGGCCTGGCTCGCGTCAACGGGCAGGTCGACACGGATCGAGGCGATCCCGACCTCCGCGCAGTCCCGGTGCTTGCCCGCGACGTA
>JAKBFW010000096.1 GCA_021833345.1 Pseudomonadota bacterium
GAGGACGACCGCGTCCGCGCCGATGGTGCCGTCCGTGCCGTCCGTGCCGTCGGTGCCGAGGGTCCGCACGACGACGCCGTCCTCACGGACCTCCAGGCCGACGGCGCGATCCGCCAGTCGGACGTCATCCGCGAGGAGGGTGACATCGACACCGAGCTCGTCGGAGAGCCACGCCGGGTCGGTGCGCGTGAGGAGCTCCTTGGACAGCGGTGGACGGTCGTACGGCGGACATCCCTCGGCTCCGACGAGAGTGACCCGACCGTCGTAGCCGTGGGTGCGGAGCGCGGACACCGTCTGCGCCCCGGCCAGGCCGGCACCGACCACCACGATCGACGCAGGCTGCTGCCGGCCACCGTTCGCCGCGCGCCCCTGCGTCGCAGGGACCTCCGTGATGCTCACCCGGCCACGGTAGTGTGCGCCGCGGAGAGGCGTGATCGATGACTGAGGAACCCGGGCAGGAGCCGCTCGACGCAGAGGCGCGGCTCGTGCCCGACGCTGCGCCGGCAGGTCGGCACGCGGCGCCGCCGAGTCCCACGTCCGGCAACGAGCCGCTCGCAGACCCGGACCTCGCAGACCCGGACCTCGCCGACCTCCCGGATGTCGTGATCGGTCCCGGTCTGCTCGACGACGTCCCGCCGGAACAGCTGGAGGACCCCCGGGCCATCGCCCGGGCGTCGTTGATCGCCGGGCGCAACGCCTCGCTGTGGTGGGTCTGCGCCGGAGTCGTGGTCGTCGTCCTGCTGTCGGTCTTCGCGTCGGCCTGGGCCGGCGCGACGACGATGGCGCTCCTGCTCGTGATCGGGGCGGTCGTGCGGATCCTGGTCCCGGCCCCGGGGCCGGCCGCGTTCACCGTCAGGTCACGGACGGTGGACGTGACCGTGCTGCTGCTTCTTGCCGTGGGGGTCGGCATCCTCGCGCAGCTCATCCCGGAGACGTGATCCGGGGACGAGCATCGGTCGATCGGCTCGCTCCGGACCGCCCGCCGGATCGTCTGCTTGCACCTGCGGCCCGGCACCCCGATGGCGGGTGCCGGGCCGCAGGTGCAAGCCTCGTGCGCGTGCCGGTCAGCGCCGGGTGGTGACCACGACGTCGAGCTCCTCGACCTCGCCCTCCGGGTCGTACTCGTCGAGCTCGGTCGCACCGGCGGAGAACACCCGGTAGAGCAGTGCGGCGACGGCGGCGCCCACGAGCGGCGCGACCCAGAACAGCCACAGCTGGCCGAGGGCCGAGGAGCCCGAGAAGAGCGCGGTGGCGGTCGCGCGTGCGGGGTTGAGCGCGCCGTTCGTGATCGGGAGGCTGATGAGGATGAGGATGCCGAACGTCAGGCCCACCGCGACCGGCGCGACGGTGCGGTCGGTGCGGTCGGTGCGCCGCTGGGTCGCACCGAGGTAGACCGCCACGAGCACCGCGGCCAGCACGGCCTCGATGAGCAGCGCGGACAGCAGGCTGAAGGTGACCTTCCCCTGGGAGAGCGTGTGCAGGGGCGAGTGCAGGTCGTAGCCGTTGGCCACCCCACCGAAGAAGGTCTGCCGCGAGCTGGCCGCCCCTGAGGCGACGAGCGCGGGGAGCGCGCTCGGGATCGTCACGAGGATCACCGCCGCAGCGGCGACGGCACCCACGATCTGCGCCAGCCAGTACGGAAGGACGTCGGCCCACCGGAGACGCCCGGCGATCGCCGAGCCGAGCGTGATGGCCGGGTTGAAGTGCCCGCCCGAGACCTGCCCGAACGCGAGCATCGCACCGAGCACCGCGATGCCCGACCCGAGGGCGATGCCCAGGTCCGCGGCGGTGGTGAGGATCGTGTAGACGGCGATCCCGACGCTGGCCAGGACCAGGACGAACGTGCCGAGCGCCTCGGCGCCGGCACGTGCGGCCAGCGTCGGCCCGCTCGCCTCGTCGTCCAGGTCGTCGTACTCGAGGTCGGTGTCCGCGTCCTCGGGCAGGTCGGCGAGCTCGTAGGGAAGAGCCTCGGGAGAGACCTCCGGGGTCGCGGTCACCTCGACGAGCTCGGCGTCGTCCGCAGGGAGGTTCTCGGGGTGGTCGTGAGCCATGATCATCCTGTCGTTGCAACGATGTCGGGCGCCCGTCCGGGCCCCCGGCGCATGGTGCCAGCGTCGTCTGTGCGCCCGCTGGGCGAGACCAGCATGTCAGCACTCGTCGTGGAGTCACAGCCGGGTCGTGGCGGGCTCCAGCACCGAGATGTCTTGATGTCGAGTAATCTGGCGGGGCACCCACACGCGCACAGGAAGGTCTCCCATGGCCAAGATCAAGGTGGACGGGCCCGTCGTCGAGATGGACGGCGACGAGATGACCAGGATCATCTGGCAGTTCATCAAGGACCGCCTGATCCACCCCTACCTCGACGTCGACCTGCGGTACTACGACCTGTCGATCGAGAACCGGGACGCCACGGACGACCAGGTGACCGTCGACGCGGCCAACGCGATCAAGGAGCACCACGTCGGCGTGAAGTGCGCGACGATCACGCCGGACGAGGCGCGCGTGCAGGAGTTCGGCCTGAAGAAGATGTGGGTCTCGCCGAACGGCACGATCCGCAACATCCTCGGTGGTGTCGTCTTCCGCGAGCCGATCATCATCTCGAACATCCCCCGGCTGGTCCCGGGCTGGACCAAGCCGATCGTGATCGGCCGCCACGCGCACGGCGACCAGTACAAGGCCACCAACTTCAAGGTCCCGGGTGCGGGGCAGCTCACCATCACCTTCACGCCCGAGGACGGCTCCGAGCCGATCCAGCACGTCGTCGCGAACTACGGGGCCGATGGCGGCGTCGCGATGGGCATGTACAACTTCACCAAGTCGATCGAGGACTTCGCCCACGCGTCGTTCGCCTACGGGCTGCAGCGTGGCTACCCGGTGTACCTGTCGACCAAGAACACGATCCTCAAGGCGTACGACGGCGCGTTCAAGGACATCTTCCAGGAGGTGTTCGAGGCGCACTACGCGGCCGACTTCGCCGCGCGCGGCCTGACGTACGAGCACCGGCTCATCGACGACATGGTCGCCTCGGCCATGAAGTGGGAGGGCGGCTACGTCTGGGCCTGCAAGAACTACGACGGCGACGTGCAGTCGGACACGGTCGCGCAGGGCTTCGGCTCGCTCGGGCTGATGACGTCGATCCTGATGACCCCGGACGGCCAGACCGTCGAGGCCGAGGCGGCGCACGGCACCGTGACCCGGCACTACCGCCAGCACCAGGCGGGCAAGCCCACCTCGACGAACCCGATCGCGTCGATCTACGCCTGGACCGGGGGCCTCAAGCACCGCGGGAAGCTCGACTCGTCGCCCGCGGTCAGCGGCTTCGCGCAGACGCTCGAGGACGTCGTCGTCTCGAGCGTCGAGGGCGGGGCGATGACCAAGGACCTGGCCCAGCTCGTCGGGCCCGACCAGGCGTGGCAGACCACCGAGGAGTTCCTCGCGACGCTCGACGAGAACCTCGCGGCGCGACTGCGCTGAACCGCTGTCGACACGCTGCCCGACCCGCACTGCTGACCGACCCGCACTGCTGACCGACCAACCGCACGACCGGACGCACGGCACGACCGGGCGCACCGCAGGACCTGGACGAAGGAGTTCACCATGACTGCCAGCACCACGAGCCCCGTCACCGTCACCGTCACCGGTGCGGCGGGGCAGATCGGCTACGCGCTGCTGTTCCGGATCGCCTCCGGTCAGCTCCTCGGGCCAGACACGCAGGTCCGCCTCCGGCTGCTCGAGATCCCGCAGGGGGTCAAGGCCGCGGAGGGCGTCGCCCTGGAGCTCGAGGACTGCGCGTTCCCGCTGCTCGCGGGCACGGACATCTTCGACGACGCACGCGCCGGGTTCGAGGGTGCGAACGTCGCCCTGCTCGTCGGGGCGCGCCCGCGCACGGCCGGGATGGAGCGCGGCGACCTGCTCTCCGCGAACGGGGGCATCTTCAAGCCGCAGGGCGAGGCCATCAACGCCGGGGCGGCCGACGACATCCGGGTGCTCGTGGTGGGCAACCCGGCGAACACGAACGCCCTCATCGCGTCCGCCCACGCGCCGGACGTCCCGGCGGACCGGTTCACGGCGATGACCCGGCTCGACCACAACCGCGCGCTGACCCAGCTCGCGAAGAAGGCCGGCGTCCCGCTCTCGGAGATCACGAACCTGACCATCTGGGGCAATCACTCCGCGACCCAGTACCCGGACATCTTCCGTGCCCGGATCGGTGGGCGTGCTGCGGCGGAGGTCGTGGACGACCAGGTCTGGCTCGAGGGGGACTTCATCCCGACGGTCGCGAAGCGCGGCGCGGCGATCATCGCGGCACGCGGGGCGTCCTCGGCCGCCTCGGCCGCCAACGCCGCGATCGACCACGTCTTCGACTGGGTGAACGGCACGGCCGAGGGCGACTGGACGTCCGCCGCGGTCGTCTCGGACGGGTCCTACGGGGTTCCCGAGGGTCTCTTCTCGTCCTTCCCCGTGGTCTCGCGCGGCGGGGCCTGGGAGATCGTCCAGGGCCTCGAGATCGACGACTTCTCGCGCGGGCGGATCGACGCGTCGGTCGCCGAGCTCGTCGAGGAGCGCGCAGCGGTGCAGGAGCTCGGGCTCGTCTGAGCCGGCCCCGCCGCGGCGTCATGATCGTGGCCTGACGAGCTCTCGACGAGCCACGCGACGACGGGGAGGTGCGGCGGTGGACGAGGAGCTGTGGGCCCGCATCCCGATCCGGGTCAAGCCGGGTGCCTCGCGTGCGCGGGTCGGTGGCGCGCACGGTGATCGGCTCGTCGTCGCGGTGTCCGCACGCGCCGTCGACGGCAAGGCGACCGAGGCCGCGCTCGACGCGGTGGCCGACGCGTTCGGTGCGCGACGGCGTCAGGTGCGACTGGCGTCCGGGGCCACCAGCCGGGACAAGGTCGTCGAGATCGCGTGCATCGACGAGGCGCGCCGCCGGGAGGTCGCGCGTGAGCTGGCCCAGCGCCTGACGGCCGGCCCCGGGGCCTGATCCGTGTCCACTAGAATGCCCGCGTGAGCGTCGGCCGGGTGACCCCCGGGTCCCAGACTTCGCTGCGAGAGGCCAACAGGGCGCGGATCGTGAGCGCGGTCACGCAGCGCGGATCGTTGACCCAGGTGGAGCTCGCCGGTGTCACCGGGCTGTCGCCGGCCACGGTGTCCAACATCGTCAAGGAGCTCTCCTCCGCGGGACTCCTGCACACCTCTCCGACCTCGCGCAGCGGTCGCCGAGCCCAAGAGGTCACGCTGGCCCGCAAGCTCGGGCTCGTGGCAGGAGCGAGCTTCGGGGTGCGCAACCTCCGGCTCCAGGTCGTGGATGTCGCGCACCAGCTCATCGCCGAGCGGAGGCTGCCGCTCGCCCCGGACCATCGGGCCGACAGCGGCCTCGACCGGGTGGCCCTGCTCGTCACCGAGCTCATCGAGTCGGTCGGCTCGTCTCTGGACGAGCTCCTTGCCGTCGGGATCGGCGTCGCGGCCCCGGTCGACGCGCGGACCGGGCGCATCCCTGCCCTGGGTGTCCTCCGGGGCTGGGACGGGGTCGACGTCGCCGGTAGCCTGGGCACCCGGCTCGGTGTGCCGGTCCGGGTGGACAACAGCGGCAACCTCAGCGCGCTCGCGGAGCTGCGGTACGGAGCCATCCAGGGGCACCAGACCGCTGCGTACATCCATCTGTCGCACGGTGTCGGTGCCGGTCTGGTCCTGGGTGGATCGGTGTTCCACGGTGCGTTCGGCACCGCGGGCGAGCTCGGTCACACGATCGTCGACGACTCCGGGCCGCTCTGCCGGTGCGGGAACCGCGGGTGCCTCGAGTCGTTCGTCGGCGCCGCGGCCCTGGTCGGCCAGCTCCAGGCGAGCCACGGGCACCTCACTCTCGGAGACGTGATCGTGGACGCGACGAACGGCGACGTCGCGTGCATCCGAGTGATCCAGGAGGCGGGCCGACGCGTCGGCGTCGCGGTGACGAACCTCTGCCACCTGCTCAACCCGGAGGTGGTGGTGGTCGGCGGAGAGCTCGCGGCGGCGGGGGACCTGGTGCTCGACCCGTTGCGCGAGGTCCTGGGCCGCAGCGTGATCCCGAACAGCGACCAGCTGATTCCTGTGCTGCCGGCGGCGCTCGGTCAGGACGTCGAGGTGCGGGGAGCGGTGGCGCTCGCCCTCGACTCCGTCAAGATCGACACGATGTCCCTGGCGGTGCTCCATGGTTAGGCCGATCGGCACGTCCGCGACCGCGCTCCGTCGCCCCGCGCACGGGTCCGGCTGCACGTGGCCCGCGAAAGAAGTTGCCCGGTGGCTGATGACACAGGCGCCACCCAGCGTGAAGAGTGTCGTATGGGGGCGCGCGGGCATGGACGGCTCGAACCGAGACACCCCCCGGGGACGGTCCTGTGCGGCGGTCTGCAAGGAAGCAGACCGGCCGCTGAACATGAGGAGGACGTCATGACCTGGACCCATGCTGAGGTCGACGGTCGTGCCGCGGTGCCCGACCCGGTACCGACGCCGACCGCATCGGCGGTGCCGCGGGTCCCGCTGCTCTCGCTCCGCGGGATCCACAAGCGGTTCGGCGCGGTGCAGGCACTGGTGGACGTCGACCTCGACGTGCACAGCCGCGAGGTCGTCGCGGTGGTCGGGGATAACGGTGCCGGCAAGAGCACCCTCGTCGACGTGATGGCCGGCGTGATCCAGCCCGACGAGGGCGAGATCCGGGTCGACGGCCGGCAGGCCGTGCTCGGCACCCCGGCGGCAGCCCGGAACCTCGGGATCGCCACCGTGTTCCAGGAGCTCGCGCTGTGCGAGAACCTCGACGTCGTCGCGAACCTGTTCCTCGGTCATGAGATCAAGCGCTACGGCATCTTCGACGACGTCGAGATGGAGCAGCGTGCGTGGGAGCTCATGCGGCAGCTCTCGGTCCGGATCCCCGCGACCCGCGTCCCGGTCGCACAGCTGTCCGGTGGTCAGCGGCAGACCGTCGCGATCGCGCGAGCGCTCCTCGGCGACCCTCGCGTCGTCGTGCTCGACGAGCCGACCGCGGCGCTCGGGGTGGCGCAGGTCGCCGAGGTCCTCAACCTGGTCGAGAGCCTGCGCGAGCGTGGCCACGGCGTCGTGTTCATCAGTCACAACATGGCCGACGTGCAGGCGGTCGCCGACCGGATCGTGGTGCTGCGGCTCGGCCGCAACAACGGGAGCTTCCACTCGGAGGAGGCGAGCTACGAGGCGATCATCGCGGCCGTGACCGGGGCGACGGACGACGCGGTCGCGCGTCGGCCGCGATCGGTGGCGCACCCGCGCTGACCGGTGCTCGGCGACCCCGCCGGCACGTCGACGCGGCGGGCGCGATGCTCAGCCGTCGGTCAGCGGAAGACGATCGTGCGGTGCCCGTCGAGCAGCACGCGGTGCTCCGCGTGCCACCGCACCGCGCGGGCGAGGGTCCGCCGCTCGACGTCCTGGCCGAGCGCGACCAGGTCGTCGACGCTGCGGGTGTGATCGACCCGCTCGACGTCCTGCTCGATGATCGGTCCCTCGTCGAGGTCGCCGGTCACGTAGTGCGCGGTGGCCCCGATCAGCTTGACGCCGCGGTCGTGGGCCTGCGCGTAGGGCCGCGCGCCCTTGAACGACGGCAGGAACGAGTGGTGGATGTTGATCGCCCGCCCGGCGAGGTCGCGGCACAGCTCGGGCGACAGGATCTGCATGTACCGCGCGAGGACCACGAGCTCGACGTCCAGCTCGCGCACGAGGTCGAGGAGCCTGGCCTCCGCCGCGGGCTTCGTCGCCGCGGTGACCGGCACGTGGTGGAACGCGATCCCGTAGAACCGTGCGAGGTCCTGCAGCGCCGTGTGGTTCGAGACGACGGCGACGATGTCGATCGGCAGGTTCTCGGATCGCTGCCGGAACGCGAGGTCGTTGAGGCAGTGCGCCGCGGTTGAGCCGAGCACGAGGGTCCGGACCGGCCGACCGGCGACGTCGAGATCCCAGGTCATCGCGAACGTGGCCGCCAGGTGCGTGAGCGCGGTCTCGAGCGTGGCGCGCGATGCCGTCGCGGTGACCTGCACCCGCATGAAGAACAGTCCGGTCAGTGCGTCGCCGAACTGCTGGGACTCGGTGATGTTCCCGCCGTTCTCCGCGAGGAGACCGGCGACGGCGTGCACGATCCCGGGTCGGTCCGGGCACGAGAGCGTCAGCACCCAGTGCGTGCCGACCGCGGTGGGCGTGTCGGTCGGGTCGGTTCGGCGCGGGACCTCGGAGGCGGGGGGCACGAGTGCTGAGGGTAGTCCTGCGCGGCGACCCGCGCCGGGGGTGGTCACGTGCGTGCTCCTCGTGCGCACCTCTGAGACGATGGCCGCATGAGTACGCCCGAGGTGAGGATCGACGTCGTCGGCCGCGACGCCGCCGGAGAGCTGCTGACGCTGCGACGGGCGGCGTTCGTGAGTGAGGCGCAGCTGTACGACGACCCGCACATCCCGCCTCTCACGCAGACCCTCGACGAGCTCGTCGAGGACCTCGCCGACGCGAACGTGATCACGCTCGGCGCGTGGATCGGGCACCGGCTCGTCGGGTCGATCCGGGTGCTGCTCGAGGGCAAGAAGGCCACCCTGGGGCGACTGGCCGTCGCTCCGGACCTGCAGGGCATGGGCATCGGCACCGAGCTCCTGCTCGCCGTCGTGCCGCACCTGTCCGAGGGCATCGAGGAGGTCTGGGTGTTCACCGGCCGCGACTCGGTGCAGAACCTCGCGCTGTACGCCAAGCACGGCTACGCGCACGAGTACGACCAGACGGCCGGCGACCTGACCTATGCCTACCTGCGCAAGATCCTCGGCGACGCCTGAGCGCTTGGTAGGCTGTCCGCGTCGCGACTGGCGAACGGGTGGGTCACCACCGGGGAGCGACGAGCAGCAGCCGACGACGGGTCGTACGCCTGGGCCCCGGGTCACCGCACCTCGTGGTGCGCGAACCCGGCCACCCGCCGGGTCGCCCGCCAGTCCTCCGTGGACGTCAACCGACCACCGCTGTCTGCAAGGAGAATCATGAGCTCCGACCCCACCCCGATCCTCGACCAGACCCTCGCCGAGCTCGACCCCGAGATCCAGGCGGTCCTCGACGGTGAGCTGCTGCGGCAGCAGAGCACCCTCGAGATGATCGCGAGCGAGAACTTCGTGCCGCGTGCCGTCTTGCAGGCGCAGGGCTCGGTGCTGACCAACAAGTACGCCGAGGGCTACCCCGGCAAGCGGTACTACGGCGGCTGCGAGCAGGTCGACATCGCCGAGAACCTCGCGATCAGCCGTGCGAAGTCGCTCTTCGGCGCCGAGCACGCGAACGTCCAGCCGCACTCCGGCGCGACCGCCAACGCAGCCGTCCTGCATGCGCTCATCAACGCGGGCGACAAGATCCTGGGCCTCGAGCTCGCCCACGGCGGCCACCTGACGCACGGCATGAAGATCAACTTCTCCGGGAAGCTGTACGAGGTCGCCGCGTACGGCGTCGACCCGGACACGTTCCTGGTCGACATGGACAAGGTGCGCGAGAAGGCGCTCGAGCAGCGCCCCGACGTCATCATCGGCGGGTGGTCCGCGTACAGCCGTCATCTGGACTTCGCGGCATTCCGGTCGATCGCCGACGAGGTCGGCGCGAAGCTGTGGGTCGACATGGCGCACTTCGCGGGTCTGGTCGCGGCCGGTCTGCACCCGAGCCCGGTCCCGTACGCGGACGTGGTGTCCTCGACCGTCCACAAGACGATCGGCGGACCGCGGTCGGGCTTCATCCTCTCGCGCGAGGAGCTCGCCAAGAAGATCGACTCGGCGGTGTTCCCGGGTCAGCAGGGCGGGCCGCTCATGCACGTCATCGCCGCCAAGGCGGTGTCCTTCAAGGTCGCCGCGACGCAGGAGTTCCGTGAGCGTCAGCAGCGCACGATCGACGGAGCGCGCCTGATCGCCGAGCGGCTGGGCGCCCCGGACGTCGCCGGGGCCGGGGTGTCCGTGCTGACCGGGGGCACCGACGTGCACCTCGTCCTCGTCGACCTGCGGCACAGCGACCTCGACGGTCAGCAGGCCGAGGACCTCCTGCACTCGGTCGGCATCACGGTGAACCGCAACGCGGTGCCGTTCGACCCGCG
>JAKBFW010000097.1 GCA_021833345.1 Pseudomonadota bacterium
TCGTCGAAGTCCCAGGCCACGTCTCCGGAGAGCTCGTACACGGCGCCGTCGTGCCCGCTGCCGGTCAGGACGACGGCCGCCGCCGCCGCGTAGTCCGAGCGTGGTGCGCTCGCCACCCGACCCGCGCCGACGCTCGAGACGAGCTCTCCCGTGGCGCGCGCCTGGGCGAGGTCGCCGAGGTAGTTCTCGGTGTACCAGTTGTTGCGCAGGATCGTGAAGGCGAGCCCGGACGCACGGATCAGCTCTTCGGTTGCCTTGTGCTCAGGCGCCAGGACGAGCGCCGTGGTGTCGGCCCGGGGCGCGCTCGTGTAGACGACGCGTCGCGCACCGACCGCCCGGATCGCCTCGAGCGCGCTCGCGTGCTGCTCGACGCGACGGCCGACCTCGCTGCCGGAGACGAGCAGGACGTCGTGCCCCCCGGCGAACGCGGAGACGAGCGACGCGGGCTCGGCGAAGTCCGCCCGGCGTACCTGGACGCCCCGCTCGGCCAGGTCTGCGAGCGCCTCGACCCGGCGACCCGTCGCGATCACCTGCTCGGGGGCGACTCCGCCGGCGAGCAGGTTCTCGACGACCAGGCGACCCAGGTGACCGGTGGCCCCGGTGACGACGACAGACATGGTGGATCCTTCCGTTCGGCAGCACTGCGATGACGACAGAAGGAACCAGGTGACGGCCTCGATGCTTCCTCAGACGCAGCGCCCACCTCGCGGTGGCGTGCCGGGACGACCGTCGGTCACGTCCGCGCGCGAGAGGTCGCCACGCGCGTGCCTCCGCTCCGTGACCGGATCACCGCCGACGCCGAGGCGATCCCCTCTCAGCGCGCACACAGCGCGACGCCGTACCGTGTCCCCGTCCGTCGTGCGCTCGACGCCTCGCGAGCACCACCGTGACGGCGGGCAGCCGACGATGAAGGACGTGACCCGTGCGCCGACGAATGGCCGCAGCTCTGCTCGCCCCCCTGTTCCTGCTGGCTGCGTGCTCCGGCTCCGGCAGCACCTCCCCGACCGGTTCCGCCACCACGGGCGCGACCACGGCGGCGACGACGGCACCGACGGCTCAGGCCACCGCGACCGCCGCCGACGTCGCCGCCCTCGCCGCGGTCAAGGTCACGGGAGCCGTCGGGGCCAAGCCGACGCTCGCGTTCACCCAGCCGTTCACGGTCACCGCACCCGTCGCCCGCGTCGAGACCCCGGGCACCGGCGCGGTGCTCACCGACGGCGAGTCGCTCCAGATCAACTTCGTCGCGGTCAGCGGCAAGGACGGCACCGTGTCCGGCACGAACTACGGCGCCACGCCGGAGACCGTCAAGCTCGGGGATACGAGCCTCGTCCCCGCGATGAACACGGTCCTCGCAGGCCAGAAGATCGGCGTCCGGTTCCTGCTCGCGGTGCCTGCGTCGGACGGCACGACGACCGTCATGTCGATCGAGGTCGTCGGCGCCAAGGTCATCCCGAACCGCGCCGCCGGGACGGCGGTCACACCCCCCGCCGGTCTGCCGGCCGTGACGCTCGCGGCCAACGGCGAACCCACCCTGGCGAAGCCGACGGGGACGGCACCGACCGCCCTGGTGAACCAGCTGCTGATCAAGGGCACCGGCGCGACCGTCCAGTCCGGCCAGACGATCACCGTCAACTACAGCGGCTGGCTGTGGAACGGCACCGAGTTCGACTCGTCGTGGAAGGGCTCACCCCTCTCGACGCAGATCGGCGCGGGCAAGGTCATCAAGGGCTGGGACCAGGGGCTCGTCGGCCAGACGGTCGGGAGCCAGGTCCTGCTGATCATCCCGCCGTCGCTCGGCTACGGCGCCACGGCCCAGGGAACCATCCCGGCCGGGTCGACCCTGGTCTTCGTCGTCGACATCCTCGACGCCTCCTGACCGACCGGATCGGCGCAGCGCGGCCCCTCGCCCCTTCGCGGAGCGGGGGGCCGCGCTGCGTCGGAGGGCGGCGGCGCGTCAGGGGGCGAGGTCGAGCTCGCCGGCCGTCGCGACCCGGTTGCCACCCTCGCGCTTCGCGACGTACATCGCCATGTCGGCCGCATCCACAAGCCGCCACAGCCCCTCGACCGCGGCCCCGGCGTCCGGGGTCGCGGAGGTCGCGACCCCGATCGACGCGGTCAGCGGGTGCGGGAGCGGCCCGTCGGACACCGCGCGACGCAGCCGCTCACCGAGCAGGAGGAGCTCGGGAAGGCTCGCGACCCGGTGGAGGACCAGGATCTCCTCGCCGCCGATCCGCGCCACGATGCTCTCCGCGCCGGCCGACTCCCGGATCGCGCGCGAGACGCGCCGCAGCGCCTCGTCCCCGGCCGCGTGGCCGTGGCTGTCGTTCAGGACCTTGAAGCTGTCCAGGTCGAGGACGAACGCGGCGAGCAGCAGCCGCTCGTCGGCGACCTCCTGCCAGAGCCGCTCCGCCTCGATCTCGACCGCGCGGCGGTTGGCCAACCCGGTCAGCGGGTCCGTCGTCGACATCAGCTCGGTCTCCCGGAGCAGGCGCTCGCTCCGCATGCGCAGCCCGTAGACGAGCAGGGCCGCGAGGATCAGCACGCCGCTCTGGACGACCACCTGGATCATCAGCGCGCGACCGGTGAGCTCGGAGTTCGAGAGACCGACCCAGCAGATCGGCGGCACGACCAACAGCTGCACGACGAACCCGCGGGCCTCCAGGAAGCTCGCCCCCGCGGTCAGCGCCAGGAGGAGCATCAGCGGACCCGCATACAGGTGCGCGTTCACGGTGGTGAGCGCGACGACCACGTACACGGCGTTCCCGTACCCGATCAGCAGCGCGACGGCCCGGTAGCTCAGCTGTGCCAGAGTCAGGAAGTAGATCCCGATCACGACCAGCATCACCATCAGGGCGGCGTAGACCACGCGCCCGAACCCCGGGCGCAGCACCCCGTCGACCCCGAGGTTCAACCCGCCGAGGACCGCTCCTGCGACAGCGATGAGTCCCAGGGCGCGTGCCGGGACGACACTGGCCAACGGGCCGACGCGACGACGAGGCGCCGGGGGTCCCGACCGTGACGCCTGCCCGCCCGTCTGCCCTGTCATCGGTCCATCATGACGGGCGGTGCACGATTCTTCCCGGTTGCGACCGGGCGAAATCGGCCGATCTCGGACCCGGGGCTGTCGCGCCCGTGGCGCTCGACGCGAGGTCGGCGCGGACGGCGCGGGCCACCCCCTCGAGCCGGTCGAGCACGTCTCCGGGCGTGCTCAGCCAGGCCGGGAGCCAGACGCGCTCGACGGCGGGCCACCGGAGGGATCGGACGAGCACGTCCACGGGCAGACCGTCGCGATCGGCGACCGTGCGGCGTGCCGCCCAGGCCGGGCCGTCGAGCAGGACGGCGAGGACCGCGCGCACCGGGTCGTCCGGGAACGACACCACGAGGTCGATCCGGAACTCCGAGAGACCGACGTCGGTGCGCACGGTCAGGCCGCGCGACCGCAACCCGTCCGCGACCTGCTCGCGGTGCCGGTCCACGCCCGAGAGCAGCCGTCGGCCGGCGGCGCCCGACCCCGGGCTCGGCGTGACACCCGCTCGCAGGGCGGAGCCGGCGGCCGCGAGGTCGAGGTAGCCGCGCAGGTGCCTGATCCCGACGCTCGTGGTCTCGTCCGCGTGGAGGTCCGTGGGGTCGAAGGACGAGAAGACGACGACCTCGCGACGCGCCCGGGTGACGGCCACGTTCAGGCGCCGCTCCCCGCCCTCGCGGTTGAGCGGGCCGAAGTTCAGCGGCAGCCGCCCGCTCTCGTCGGCAGAGAACGCCGTCGACAGCAGGATCGTGTCCCGCTCGTCACCCTGGACGTTCTCGAGGTTCTTGACGAACAGCCCCTCCCCGTCCGCTCCGCCGTCGAGAGCCTGCAGCACGCGATCGTCGCCCGCGTCCCGCAACAGCTGCTCGACCAGGGCGCGCTGCGGTGCGTTGAGCGTGACGACGCCGAGGCTCGGCACGACGTCCTCCGACGCGGCGAACCTGCCCAGCACGTCACGCACGACGGCCTCGGCCTCGACGGGGTTGGTGCGCAGCAGGCCGCCGACCCCGACCACGTCCCGCAGCGATCGCGGGCCGCGAGCCGCCGTCCGGTGGAAGTGACCCTCGACGCGCACGAGCCGGATCCCGTGCCCCGACCGCCCGGGCGACGGCGGCGCGGGGAACGTCGAGAGGCGCCCGTCGTAGTAGTGCTGGTTGCTGAACGCGATGAGCGACTCGTCGCGACTGCGGTAGTGCCAGGTCAGCCAGAGCCGGGGGACGCGGGCCTGGACGCACTCGGACAGGATGCTCTCCTCGTCCATCACCGCACCCGCGGCACCGGCGTCCGGCCGCCACCGGTCGGTGTCGTCCGCACCGGCCCGTACGTCGTCGCGCGGGGCGTCCCCCGCACCCGGGTCGTCCGAGGCGTCACGGCTGCACTCGGCGAACGACGACGGCGGCAGCTGCTTGCTGTCCCCCACCACCACGACGGCTCGCGCCCGGCCCATCGCCCCGACGGCGTCGGCGACCCGGATCTGGGACGCCTCGTCGAACACGACGAGGTCGAACATCCCGGCCCGCACCGGGAAGAACCGGGCGAGCGAGTCGGGGCTCACGAGCACGCACGGCGTCAGGCGGGTCACGAGGTCGCCGTAGGCCGTCATCAGGGCACGGACACCCGTGCCCCCGCGCTGGCGTGCGAGCTCCCGGCGCAGCGCGCCGAGCTCCTGCGCGTCGTGACGGTCCGACGACCCGGCGGGGCCCGTTCCCCGGTCCGTCGGGACAGGCGGATCGTGCGGGGCGCGACGCGCCGCCAGCACCTCGGCCGGGATCGCGACGTGGAGGTGCTCACGCACCGCGTCGGACGCCACGGCGAAGCGCCGCACCGCGCGGTCGTGCGCCTGCGGGTCGAACCCGTCCAGCCCGGTCGCGGCCCGACGCTCGCGCCCCGACGCCGACGCCACACCACGATCGAGCGCGCGCACCGCGTCCTCGGCGGCGACGGTCCCGGCGAGGAGAAGCTCGCGCGCCTCCGGCATCCCGGCCGCCCGCAGGGGCTCGAGCGCCGCCACGAACGCCACCCAGCGCCGGAGCGCGAGCGTCGACTCCTCGCCCGGGGCCCGACCCGCGGCGGTGGCCGCCCAGCGCGACACGAAGCCGACGTCGCCCGACCAGGTCGAGACCTGACCCACGTCGGCCCGCACGACCTGGGCCACGCCCGCCCCCGCACGCGCGGCGCGGTCGATCGCGTCCGCGACCTGCGGGGCCAGGACGCCGGCACCGGGTGCGTCGAGGTACCGGCGCAGCGCCAGGACGAACGCGTCCCGCCGCAGGTCCGGGCCGTCCGGGTCGACGAGCTCGCCCGCACGCAGCGTCCATTCGACCTGCGCGCGGAGCGCGTCGCGACCGGTCGTCGTGAGCGGGTTCCACCCGACCGGGACACGCAGCCCGGGGACCGTCAGGATGCGTGCGGCGAGCGCCGCCGTGCGTGAGCGCAGCGCCAGCAGCTGCGTGGTGAGCAGGGGCACGTCGCGCGCCTTGACGACCGCCCCCGGGTGCAGCGCGGACTCCAGGTCACGCAGCACGACCTCCAGCCGCCCCGTGCGGCCGAGCAGCCCGGACATCGCCGCCTCGCGCGCCCGGCGATGCAGGTCGTCGACCGGGAGGTCGAGCGCCTCGGCGCGGAGCGCCTCCAGACCCGGGTGCGCCTCGGCGGCGAACGCGTCGACCTCGGCGATCAGAGCCGCGGCAGCCTCGCGCCACCGGTCGCCGCGGGAGGCGTCCAGGGTCCCGAGGTCGGTCGGCAGGCTCACCTCGCCCGTCAGCGGGTCCCCTGCGGCCGCGTCCGCGAGCGCGGCGAGGACGCTGAGGTCCTCGTGCGACCGCGCCGCCGAGATCGGGTCGGCGAGCGTGCCCGGGCGCACGTCACCGACCAGACCGATGAAGTCGCGCAGCGCGACGTCGACCTCGTCGACCGCGCGTCGGACGCCCGCGACGTCGAGGCGGTCCGGTGCGGTGAGACCGACGAAGCCCCACGGGTTGTCCGGGCCGGGGTAGGCGAGGTCGGCGACGTCCGGCACGGCTGCCAACGCGCGCCGCACCTCGAGCAGTCGCAGCCCGCCGACGTCGGAGAGCAGGTCGAGCGGCACCGGGAGGGTCGGCGCGCCCGGACCGGTCTCGCCGAGGGCGAGCAGGGCCGTCCGCGCCGAGTAGAACGAGAAGCCGGCGCCGTTCGGCTCGTGCAGCCGCGCGGCGTAGCGCGCCAGCGCACCACGCGCGGCCGCGAGCTGCTCGAGGTCGGCGCCGTACCCCTGGTCGGTCACCTCGACCAGGTGCTCGAGCGCCGTCCGGAGCTGGGCGCGGACCGCCGCCGGCCGCGACCCCGCGCCGTGCAGGTCGAGGACGAGAGGCCCCAGGCCCACGGCGTCGAGGCGCGACCGCACGACGTCGAGAGCGGCCCGCTTCTCGGCGACGAACAGCACCCGCAGACCGTCGGCGACGGCCCGGGTCAGCATGTTCGTGATGGTCTGCGACTTGCCGGTGCCGGGCGGGCCCTCCAGCACGAACGTGCGCCCCGCGACGGCCTGCGCGACCGCATCGAGCTGGGACGCGTCGGCAGGGACCGGGCACGCGGCCCCGAGCTCGTCGAGGTCGACGCCGTCCGGGGCCGCGACGGGGTCGACGAACGGCTCGTTCGGCGCATGCACCAGGTGGTCGACCAGCGGGTTTGCCAGGAGCTCCTGCCAGCTGTCGTCCAGGTCCTTCCACATCCGGAACGTGGCGAACTGCAGGACGGCGAGGTGCGCGGTCTCCTCGACGCGGAACGGCAGCCCACGACCCGCGAGAGCGGTGCGCACCGAGAGCAGCGCGGTGTCCACGTCGATGCCCGCGCCGTCGTCGACGGACAGGGCGAGACCGGGGATCTGCAGACCGTGCACCTGCCGGAGCTTCTCGAGCAGGCTGAGGTTCGGCGTGGTCGCACCGGCGTCGTCGAGCTCGACCCGGTACTCGCCGGACCGGCCGTACGTGACGAGGCGTACCGGGACGAGGACCAGCGGCGAGCGCAGCTCGCGCCCGTCGAGCGACCAGACGAGCATCCCGAGGGCCAGGTACAGGTTGTTCGCGCCGGTCTCCTCGACGACGGTGCGCGCACGGTGGGCGAGGGCGCGGAGCCGGGTCGGGTAGGTCGCGGCGGGAAGGTCGGTGAACAGGACGCGACGGCGGGCGAACAGGTCGTCGAGCACGTCTGCCGGGACCTCCGCGCCGGTCGCCGCGCCCCGCGCGCGCGTCACCTCGTCGAGCGCGTCGGCGGGGGTGAGCGTCAGCGCCTCGTGCAGGTGCAGCGCGTCCTCGACGGCGCCGAGGCTCCCTGCCGTCACCGTGAGCGTGACCGCGGATCGTGCGGAGAAGTTGAGGAGCCGGTTGCGCAGGCTGAGGTCGAGCAACGCCGTCTTCCAGCGTCGCACCCGTGGTGGCGGGCCGACCGCGGAAGGCGGCCCGGGCGCCCTGCCGAGGTCGGCCGCAGGCCGTCCCGCCTGCGGGTCGTCGGGCGGTCGAGCCAGCAACGGCGAGGTCGGGCACTCGCGCACCTCCTCGGATCCGTCGGGCCCGACGACGACCACCGGTAGCGACCGCACCCCGGCCTGCCGCGCGCGCCGCACGTCGACGACCCCGAGGGCGTCGGCCAGGGTCGCGCCCGGACCGCGCGCGGCACCCGTGACGACCGCCGGGTCGACCGTCCCGATCAGCTCGAGGTCCACGAGGTTCACGATCTCCGCGACATCGACCTGCGCGACAGGTCCGAGCGCGGCGTCGGTCCGCCAGTACCCGAGCCGCGCACCGTCACCGAGCACCCAGATGAGCGGCGCGACGCCCAGGGCCTCCAACGCGCCCGCGAGCAGGAGCGTGAGGTCCAGAGCGGAGCCCGTGCCCTCGGCGACGACCTCGGTCGGCGTGCGGACCCGCTGCCCGGTCCCCGCCGGCGCGGGCGGCACGGTGACGGTCCCGATCCCCTGCCGGGCGAGGGCCCGCACCACGGCATCGACCAGCACGTCCGTCCCTGCACCCGCCGGCACGAGCCGCCCGACCTCCGCCACGAGGTCGACGACGACGGGGTCCTGCGGCGTCACGTAGGCGGGCAGGAGCTCCAGGGCGAGCACCGCCGGGTCCGCGGTCCACTCGTGCGGGGCGAGCAGCGCGACGCGCACCGCCCTCTCGGCGAGGAGCCGCCCGTCGCCGTGGACCGTGACGTGCACGCTGCCCGATCGCCTGCCGGTGAGCTGGAGCATCGTGGCCGCGTCGAGCTGCAGGTCGACGTCCTCGAGCTCCGTCGTGGTGCCCGGCCAGAGGTCGACCACCCGCTCCCAGGGCGACCCGACACGCCCCTCGACGTCCCGGAGCTCGATGTGCACCACGACACCCGTGAGCGGACCGCGTCCCACCACGCCGCCGTCGGGCGCCCGGAGCCGGAGGTCGACCCGACTGACCACCGGGAACCTGCTGTGGACCATCGGGTACGACACGACGGGGACGACCGCGATGTCCAGGTCGACGTCCAGGTCCGTCGGCGCACGCGTCGGAGACTCGTCAGCTGCCATCTCCGTCGCCCTCCCGTCCGCGTGCACCACGCGTGCGTCACCGGGCACGTTACAAGGCACCCGCGCTCTACGACCGGAGCAACCACCGCACGCCGAGGACGAGCGCACCCACGTCCACCACGAAGAAGAACCCGACCCAGACGATCCCCGGCAGGTGCGTGAGCCGCGCGAGGACATCGGCGTCGGACCCGCTCGTCCGTCGGCGTCGGCGCAGCTGTTGCAGCTCGATCACGGGTCGCGGCGCGCCGATCAGCAGGAACCACGTCACCAGGTACGCGAAGGCCACCTGAACCTCGACCGGGGCCCACCACGTGACCCCCACGATCAGGGCTCCGAAGACCAGCATCGACCACAGCCCGAACCAGTTGCGCACCTGGACGATCAGCACGAGCAGCGCCGCGAGCAGCAACCACAGGAGCCCGACGGCGTGGCCCGTCCCGAGCAGCGCAGCCGCGCCGAGCCCGAGCAGTCCGGGACCGACGTACCCGACGAGCACGGTCGTGACCATGCCCACCCCGGTCGGTCGTCCGACCGACACCGTGAGGCCCGAGGTGTCGGAGTGCAGCCGGATCCCGGTCAGCCGCCGCCCGGTGAGGACCGCGGCCGTGGCGTGCGCGCCCTCGTGGACGATCGTCACCGCGTGCCGGGTGCGCGCCCAGGCCCCCGGGACCGCGACGAGGAGGAACGCGACGACGGCCGTCGCGACGACGACCTGGCTGGTCGGAGCCGGCTGGACCGCGGTGGCGCGGTCCCAGAGCGTCGCGACCGGGTCGGGGAGGTGCGGGAGGGTGCCACCGAGTACCTCCGCCACCGCCATGCGTCCACCCTACGGATCTGGGCACCGGCCTGCAGCGACGGCGAGCGGCTGCGACGGTGCGGGCCGTCCCTGCCCAGACGTGCCGACCGTCCCGCTCAGAGCCGGGCGACGTGGAGGCGGTTCCCGGCGACCGACACGACGACGACCCGGGTGCCGGACGGCAGCGCCTCGTCCGACCATGCGAGCCGCACCTGGCGCTCGCGCAGGCCGTCGAGCGTGACCTCTCCGCCGTCCGGCCCGGCGGGCGCGGTGAGGACCCCGACGGCGCCCGTGAGGGGGAGCGGGGGCGGGTCGGCCCGGTCGGCGAGCCGGTCGACGGTTCGCTGGGTGAGGCCGGCGGCGATCAGGGCACCGACGGTCGCCGACCCGGCCGCCTGCGCGCTCGAGAGGTCGTTCGCGACCGCCAGCGCCCCGACGAGGCCGAACACGACCGCCGCATCGCCGATCGCCGGCCCGGAGAGCCCGCGGCCGCCGATCCGGATCTCGCCGACGAGCACGCCGACGACGAGCGACCCGAGCAGGAGCACGAGACCGGCACCCGCGACGACCAGGTACGTGATCACGACTGCCGTCCCTCCGAGCGGTTCGTGCACCTGCGGCGACACTACCGCGGAGGGAGAACCCGGCCGCCGGACCGCTCGCCCGCGG
>JAKBFW010000098.1 GCA_021833345.1 Pseudomonadota bacterium
CATCACGGGAATCGAACGTTGCGGAACTGTGACCGAATTGGACACCTCGCGGCCGTTGACTCCTCGATCACGACGAACCTATAGTCGCGGACAACGTTGTCCCGGGTCTCTCCCGGGGACGCTCAGAAGAGGAGAGTCATGAAGAACGTTCGCGGTGCAATGGGGCATCGATCTGCGTCTCGTGCGGCGACCATCACGGTCGGCATCCTGGCAGGATCCATGGCCCTAGCGGCTTGTTCGTCATCGTCATCGCCGTCGACGAGCGGTGGCACCTCGGGGGCTACGAGCTCACAGAAGGTCGGGGTCTCCCTGATCCTCAAGACGCTCTCCAACCCCTACTTCGTCTCGATGGAGAAGGACGCCCAGACCGAAGCGGCGAAAGACAACGTGAGCCTCACGGTCGCCGCGGGCAAGCAGGACGGCGACACCCAGACCCAGATCAGCGCGATCGACAACGCGATCAGCCGCGGTGACAAGGGCATCCTGATCACCGAGAACGGCAACGCGGTGAACACCGAGCTCGCCAAGGCGCGGGCAGCGGGCCTGTACGTGATCGCCCTCGACACCGTGCCGACCCCGGCGAGCACGGTCGACATCACCTACGGCACGGACAACGAGGCGGCGGGCAAGCTCATCGGCGAGTACACCGCCGCGAAGCTCGCGGGCCAGAAGGCCGTCATCGCCATGCTCGACCTGTTCAACGACCAGGTCGTCTCGGTGGACGTCTCCCGTGACCACGGCTTCCTCGAGGGCATGGGGATCGACCCGGGCAGCACCACCCAGAACGGCCAGGAGGCCAAGTCCGGGAAGTACACGGGCGGGACGGGCGGCGACTACGTCATCGCGTGCCACCAGCCGACCACGGGTGCGATCCCGGGTGGTAAGACCGCGATGGAGAACTGCCTGTCGGCCAACCCCAACATCAACGTCGTCTACACGATCAACGAGCCGGCGGCCGATGGTGCCAACCAGGCGCTCAAGGCCGCGGGGAAGACCGGCGTGACCGTCGTGACCATCGACGGCAGCTGCAACTACGTCAACGGTCTGGTCAAGGACGGCACGATCGCGGCCGACGCGGCGCAGTACCCCGGCAAGATGGCGAGCATCGGCGTCAAGACCATCGCCGACATCGCCCGTGGTGGCACCAAGCCGACGCTTCCTGCCGGCAAGGACTTCATCAACACCGGCACCGCGCTCATCACCTCGCAACCGATCGCGGGGATCACCAGCGAGACCCCGGCGACAGCAGCCGGTGCGTGCTGGGGCAGCTGACCCCGTCCGACCTCTGACGAGGTCCGGTTCCCCAGCGGGCGCGCCGCCACGGCGTACCCGCTGGGGAACCACACGCGGCAACGGTGAGCACGGCCTGCGCCGACGTTCGCCGCACCCGCGGCCACGGATCACAATGAAGCGCCTCGGCGCGTCGCTGACGTGCCCCGGCACCCGATGCTCACGAGGTGACAGGTCCCGCAGGGGGTCTGGCTTGAGACAAAGGACACGCCCAATGACGCGCGTAGCAGAACCCGACACGGCTGAAGAAGTCCTCGGGCAGAAAAAGACCGTCGGTCGTCAGGTGCACGCCGTCCTTCACCGGATGCCGGCCCTGAGCCCCCTCATCGTTCTCGTCGCCGCCGGCGTCGTGTTCGGGCTCATGAACTCGCGCTTCTTCCTCCCCGGCAACCTGTCCATCATCCTGCAGCAGGCCTCGATCGTCGGGGCGTTGGCGGTGGGCCAGACGCTCGTGATCCTCACGGCGGGGATCGACCTGTCGATCGGGGCCGTGATGGTGCTCTCGTCGCTCGTCATGGCGAAGCTCGTCAAGGACGGCTCCGTGCCGGGGCCCGTCGCCCTGCTGATCGGCTTTGCCGTCGCCGTGCTCGCCGGGGCGCTGAACGGCTTCCTCGTCACGCGGATCAAGCTGCCGCCGTTCATCGTGACCCTCGGCACACTGAGCATCTTCACGGCCGGGACGCTCATCTACGCCCAGGGACAGACCATCTCGTTGCCGGCCAACACGTTCCTCACCTGGACCGGCTCGACGATCTCGATCGGGAGCTTCAACCTCACGGTCGGCGTCATCATGATGCTGGTGCTGTACGCCGTGTTCGCCTACGCCCTCCGACAGACCGCCTGGGGCAAGCACCTCTATGCGACGGGCGACGATCCCGAGGCGTCGAGCCTGGCAGGCATCCGGACGAACCGGGTGCTCCTCAGCGCCTACGTCGTCGCGGGTGCGGTGATCGGCATCGGGGCGTGGATCCTCGTGGGCCGGATCAACGGCGCCGACCCCAACGCCGGGGTGAACGCGAACCTCGAGAGCATCACGGCCGTCGTGATCGGCGGCACGAGCCTGTTCGGCGGGCGCGGCGCGGTCGTCGGTTCCCTGATCGGCGCCCTCATCGTCCAGGTGTTCGACAACGGTCTCGCACTGGCCGGCGTGGACCCGAACTACCAGGTCCTCGCCGTCGGTGTCCTCGTCCTCCTTGCCGTCGGTGCCGACCAGTGGATCCGGAGCGTGAAGTCATGACCCAGCCGGTGCTCGAGGCCCAAGGCCTCGTCAAGACGTTCGGGCCGGTCGTGGGCCTCGCCGGGGTCGACATCCAGCTCTACCCGGGTGAGGTGCTCGCCGTCATCGGCGACAACGGCGCCGGGAAGTCGACCCTCATCAAGTGCCTGTCGGGGGCGATGGTCCCCGACAGCGGGACCATGAAGATCGACGGTCAGGTCGTGAGCTTCAGCAGCACCCAAGGGGCCCGAGAAGCCGGGATCGAGACCGTCTACCAGACCCTGGCGGTCGCCCCGGCGCTCGACATCGCGAGCAATCTCTTCCTCGCGCGAGAGCGGCGACGGAAGGGTCTGCTCGGGTCGGTCCTGCGGATGCTCGACACCCCGGGGATGAAGCGGGACGCCAAGCAGCACATCGACGACCTGGGGATCAGCACCCTCCAGAACATCAGCCAATCGGTGGAGACGCTGTCCGGCGGTCAGCGCCAGGCGGTCGCGGTCGCCCGGGCGGCGGCGTTCGGCGGCAAGGTCGTGATCCTCGACGAGCCGACCGCCGCCCTGGGCGTCCGTGAGACCGGCCAGGTGCTCCGACTGATCCGCGACCTGCGCGATCGGGGCCTGGCTATCATCCTCATCAGCCACAACATGCCCAACGTGTTCGAGGTCGCCGACCGCATCCACATCCAACGACTCGGGCGCGGGGTCGGCGTGATCACCCCGCAGTCGCACACGCCTGCGCAGGCGGTGGCGATCATGACCGGTGCCGTCACGCTCCAGGAGAGCGGAGACGTCGCCTCGACCCGCGAGTAGCACGACCATCGCACGTCACTCCGCGGGGCGGTGGGCGTAACCCGCCTGCACCGCCCCGCGGGCTCGCCCGTGCCGACACCCGGCCTCGGCCTCGGTGGAGCCGCACGCGCGAGCACACACGACAGGAGAAGCATGGTGAACCAGGCGCATCCCGGAGAGCGTCGCGACCGCCCCACGATGCACGACGTCGCCGCGCTCGCCGGGGTGGGGATCAAGACGGTCTCGCGCGTGTTCAACGACGTCCCGACGGTCGCCCCGGACCTGGTCACGAGAGTCCGCACGGCCGCGGAGAAGCTCGGCTACCGCCCCAACCTCACGGCCGCCAGCCTTCGACGCAGCGGAGGCCGCACCAACACGATCGGCCTGCTCCTCGAGGACGTGAGCAACCCGTACTCGTCGCTCGTCCACCGCGCGGTCGAGGACTACGCCCGGGCCCGCAACGTGCTGGTCCTCGCCGGGAGCCTCGACGAGGACCACGACCGCGAGCGCGAGCTCACCCGGACGCTCATCGATCGCCGCGTGGACGGCATCATCATCATGCCGTCGAGCGACGACCACCGGTACATCGTCGCGGAGCAGCAGGCCGGTGTGAGCTTCGTCTTCATCGACCGCCCACCCTCGCCGCTGCTCGCCGACCTCGTCGTCTCGGACAACCGCGGTGGCGCGCGCCGGGCCGTGCAGCACCTGCTCGACAACGGGAGGCGGGCCGTGGCCTTCCTCGGCGACGACCTCGGGGTCTACACGGCGCAGCAGCGGTTCGCCGGCTTCTGCGACGCGCTCGCCGAGACGGGGATCGACAGCAGACCCGAGCTCGTCCGCCACGGGCTTCGCACGGCGAGCCAGGCGCGAGACGCCGCCCGAGAGCTCCTCACCTCGGCGGCCCCCGACGCGATCTTCAGCAGCCAGAACCTCATCACCATCGGAGTCCTCGAGACGCTCCACCGGATGGACCTGCACCGCACCGTCGCGCTGGTCGGCTTCGACGACGTGCCCCTCGCCGATGTCGTCGACCCCGGTGTCACGGTGATGGCGCAGGGTCCGACCGGTATCGGCACCGAGGCTGCCCGACTGCTGTTCAAGCGGATGGCCGGAGACGCCTCGCCGCCGGCCGTCTACACGCTGCCGACGCATCTCATCGTCCGCGGCTCTGGCGAGCTTCCCGTGCCTGCGGCGCCCTGACCGTCGCAGCGGGCACCAGCACATCGACGCAGCGAACGAGGAAGAGACGTGACCATGAGCACCACGTTGATCGCCACCTTCACGGCACGCGCGGGAGAAGGTGCCACCGTCACGCGCCTGATCGCGACCTATGCCGACGTCGTCCGGTCCGAACCGGGCAACGAACGGTTCGAGCCGTTCACCGACGCCGCGGACGACCACCGCTTCGTGGTCGTGGAGTCGTACCGAGACGACGACGCATTCGCTGCCCACCTCGGGGCCCGTGCCAACGCAGACTTCAACACCGAGCTGCTGCACCACATCGTCGAACCTGCCAGCGTGCTGCAGTTCCTCCGTCCCGCTGGCGCCTAGCGAACGGCGAGTCGGGAGGAGCCGGCCCTCGGCTCCCGGGACGGGTGACCGGCCCGAGCCCTGCGCCGGTCCGCGGGTGGTCCTGCGCGGCTCGGGCGGGCTCAGCCGCCGGCGAGCGTCAGGTAGACGAGCCCGAGGTTCAGGGCCGCGACCAGGGCGACGACGAGCGTCATGGTCCAGCGCATCGCCGCGCTGTTGACCGCAACACCCATCAGGCGGCGGTCGCTCGTCAGCCGCAGCAGCGGGACGAGCGCGAACGGGATCCCGAAGCTGAGGACCACCTGGCTGACCACCAGCGCCCAGGTCGGGTCGACGCCCAGGCCGAGCACGACGAGCGCCGGGATGATCGTGATGACGCGCCGCACGAGCATCGGGACCTGCCGGTGCACGAGCCCCTGCATGATCGTCGCCCCCGCATAGGCGCCGACCGACGTCGACGCGAGACCGGACGCCAGCAGACCGATCGCGAACACCAGCCCGACCGTCGGGCCGAGGGCGGTGATGACGGCCGCATGAGCACCCTCGATCGTGTCGGTGCCATGGACCCCCTGCAGGCTCGACGCGGCCAGCAGCAGCATCGCGATGTTGACGAGACCGGCGAGCCCGAGCGCCCCGATCACGTCCCACCGCGTGGCCCGGAGCAGGTGGACGTGGCCGTCGGCGCGGTCGCGCCCGCTGAAGCGGTCCCGGACCAGCGCCGAGTGGACGTAGATCGCGTGCGGCATCACCGTCGCCCCGAGCATGCTCGAGGCGAGCAGCACGCTGCCCGTCCCGGCGAAGCGTGGGACCAGCCCGGACACCACGCTTCCCGCGTCCGGCGGTCTGACGACCACGCCGGCGACGAACCCGATCGCGATGACGCCCAGCAGGGCCATGATGACCGATTCGAACGACCGCTGCCCGTAGCGCGTCTGGACCAGCAGCATCAGCATCGACACCGCGCCGACGATCACCCCGCCGGTGAGCAGCGGCGTGCGGAAGAGCAGGTAGAGGGCGATCGCGCCGCCGATCACCTCGGCGAGGTCGGTGGCGGCCGCGACGACCTCCGCCTGGACCCAGAACGCGAGCCGGGCCGGCCGGTTCAGGCGTTGGCCGATCAGCTCGGGGAGCGTGCGGTCCGTGACGAGACCGAGCTTGGCCGACTGGTACTGGACCAGGACCGCGACCGTGTTGGCGAGGACGAGGACCCACACGAGCAGGTAGCCGTAGCGCGACCCGGCCGTCAGGTTGGCGGCGACGTTGCCGGGGTCGACATAGGCGATCGCCGCGACGAACGCCGGTCCGAGCAGCGGCAGGAGGCGCCGGTGCCGCACGGTCCGGACGACCGCCTCAGCGACCATCCGGGCCTCCCCGTGAGCAGAGTTCGGGTGTCCGAACTTTCGAGACCTCCAGTACAGCACACCGACCCGCGACCAGGGCGGACAGGGCGAGGCGCGGGACCCGACCGGACCGCCGGCCGCCCGCGCGACCCTCGCAGGCCCGTCACGGCGCCCGTCCGACCTCAACTTCGGGGTCCGCGAGCCGATGTATCCACCATGGAGACGCCATGAGAGAGACCAACCCGGCGTCCTCCCGGCCAGCGCGCGCCCCGGACCCCCGGCGCACGCGCGGCAGGGCGAGCCGGACGTACCTCGGCGCCGGCCTGGCCGCCGCGATCGCGATCCTCGCACTCCAGCCCGGGCCCCTGCGCGACGTCGCGTACGGCCTCATCGGCGCCTCGGCCGTCGTCGCGATCCTGGTCGGGAACCGCAGGAACCGGCCCGACGCGCCGATCGCCTGGTACCTGCTGGCCGCGGGGACGGCGCTGTGGGTCGCCGGCGACGCGGTCTACTCGTGGTACCAGGACGTGCTTCACGTCAGCCCGTTCCCCTCGCTCGCCGACGCGCTGTACCTGCCCGCATACGTCGTCCTCGCGGGCGCGCTCCTCGCGCTGGCGGCACGCACGGACGGACGACGTTCCTGGACCGCCCTCGTCGACAGCGCGATCGTGACGGTGGGGATCGGGCTCCTGTGGTGGGTGTTCATCGTCGCCCCGACCTGGTCCGGCACCGAGGGGTCGACCATCGCGCGGCTCATCGCCGCCGCGTACCCGGTCGGCGACATCCTGCTCGTCGCCGTCCTGCTGCGGGTCGCCTGGAGCCGGGCGGACCGACCGACGGCACGGACACTGCTGCTGCTCGCGTTCGCCGTCCTGCTCACGGCGGACACGGTGTACGACGTGTCGACGTTCGTCCCTGCCGTCGCCGCCCAGGTCGACGCCCTCGACCCCCTGTGGCTCGCGTCCTACGTGCTGTGGGGGGCGGCGGCGCTGCACCCGTCGATGCGCGCGCTCTCCCGGCCGTACGACGCGACGCCCCCGCGGATCCGGGCCCGTGACGTCGTCGCGCTCGGCGTCGTCTCGATGGTCGGGCCCACTCTCATCGCCTGGGAGCTCGCGACCGGCCGCCCCCTGCACCTCTGGCCGGCGATCGTGGCCGGGACGCTGATGATCACGCTCCTGAGCATCCGCGTGGTGCAGATGGTGCGAGACCTCCAGGACCACGCACGCCGGCTCGACCAGCTCGCCGCGACGGACTTCGTGACCGGCCTGATGAACCGGCAGCGGTTCGTCTCGCACCTCGGCGCAGCGCTCGCCGAGGGCCGGCACGGCGACGCGGGCCTGCTCCTGGTCGACCTCGAGCGCTTCACCGAGATCAACAACGTCCTCGGGCACCAGACCGGCGACGCGATCCTCCGAGCCGTCGGCGACCGCCTGGTCGAGATGGCCGGAGACCGCGGGGTGGTCGCACGACTCGGCGGCGACACCTTCGCGGTGCTGTGCCGGCGGATCACGTCCGGCGAGGACGTGATCCCGGTCGCGTCGGCTGTCCTCGGGTCGCTCCACCGCCCCTACGAGCTCCCCGGCATGACCGTCGCGGTCGAGGCACGGATCGGCGCGCTCTTCCTGACGGAGCGAGTCGTCGACGCGGACGTCGCGCTCACCTGCGTCGACGCCGCCGCATCGGCCGCCAGGACACGACCCGACCGCATCGCCGAGTACGACGAGCGCGCGACCGCCGCCGAGAACCACGCCTCGTTGCTCGCCGGCGAGCTGCCGCGCGCGCTCCAGAACCGCGAGCTGGTGCTCCACTACCAGCCGCAGGTCCGCGTCCGGGACGGCAGGGTGCTCGCGGTCGAGGCGCTCGTCCGCTGGCAGCACCCGCAGCACGGGCTCCTCGGTCCGGACTCGTTCATCGGGCCCGCCGAGCAGACCGGTCTCATCGGCCCGCTCACGCATCAGGTGCTCGACCTCGCTCTCGCGCAGTGCGCGACGTGGCGGCGTGGCGGGCACGACCTCGCGGTCGCCGTGAACCTCTCGGCGCGCAACCTCCTCGACCCGCGCCTCGTCGACGACGTCGCCGCCGCTCTCGAGCGTCACGGGCTCGCGGCGTCGTCCCTCGAGCTGGAGATCACCGAGAGCGCGGCCATGGTGGACCCGCGGCGGTCGATGCGGGCCCTCGAGGCTCTCGACCTGATGGGCGTCACCCTGTCCGTCGACGACTTCGGCACCGGTCACAGCTCGCTCGGCTACCTGCACCAGCTCCCCGTCCGGCGCCTCAAGATCGACCGGTCGTTCGTCACGAACCTCCTCACCGACGAGGTGAGCGACGCGATCGTCCGGTCGACCATCGAGCTCGCCGCGGCCCTCCACCTGGACGTCGTGGCCGAGGGGGTCGAGGACGACGACACGTTCCTCCGACTCCGGGACCTTCGATGCGCCTCCGCCCAGGGATTCGGCCTCGGACGACCCGTGCCGGGCGAGCTCGTCCCCGCGCTCGTCGCCCGGATCGAGGGTCGCCTGCCCGCGGTGCTCGACCGTGCGCGGCTCGCACCGATCGCCGGGTTCGGTCCGACGCGGTCCGAGGCCGTCAGCTCGGGGTGACGGCGGGGCTGGCGCGGGTCTGACGCCGGTCTGACGCCGGGATCGCCACGGCCGCCCCGGTGATCGTCGATCAGGCCCCGACGAGATCGCGCCGCTCGAAGGCCAGGACGCCCACGGTCGCGGCCACCAGGCCGATCGCGACCATCACGAGCGCAGCCGTCCAGCCGAACGGGTCGACCGGGACGGCTTCGAGGTGCCGGAACGGCGAGAACCCGATGACGGCCTCCGGCCACTCGAGCATCGGCCCGACCACCTGCAGCACGTACGCCGCGATCGCCGCCGACGCCGTCACGGCCACCGTGATCCGCGGCGCAACCCCGTAGACCAGCACGGCCAGCCCGGCGAACACCACGATGGCCGGGACCGTGTTGAACGTCGACGCCGCCGCGTCGGCCAGGGACAGGTCGGCCCCCGTGACGGTCCCGCCGAGCCACATCGCGCACGCCGAGACCCCGGAGAGCAGCACGACCGACCCCGCCAGGAGCGCGACGTGACCGCCGAGCCAGCGTCGCCGCAGCACCGGGCGGGTGAGCAGGTGCTCGAGCCGGGCCGTGGCCTCCTCCCCCCAGACCGCCCCGACGCGCCACGCGGCGAAGAGCGCGATCACGAGCCCGGTGACGACGGCCCCCATCGCGACGAAGGTCCGCGGGATGTCGGCCAGCCGGACCCCGAGCCCCGCGAGCAGGTCGCGGTAGCCCGGGTCCACGGCGATGAAGTCCGCGACGCTCCGGACCAGCAGCCCGATCACGAAGCCCCAGGCCGCGATCCCGACGACCCAGCCGACGAGGACCCCGAGGTTCGTGCGCCACGCGAACGCGAGCGGGCTGCCGAGCCCCCACAGCCGCGGCCGACGACGCTCCCGCTCGCGGACGAGACCCGCCCCCGTGTCCCGCGCACCGCGCAGCACCACGGCGACGGCCAGCAGGGCGCCGACGGCCCCGACCGGCACGGCGAGCACGAGCCACCGGTCGTCCGCGAACGGGCGCAGCTGGTCGAGCCACCCGAGCGGGGTCAGCCAGGCGACCCAGGCGCGCGAGTCGGCGCTGTTCGCGACCATTCGCAGGAGGACCGCCGCACCGAGCAGGAACGCCGACACGCTGACCGCGCGGGAGCGCGCGACGAACACCTGGGCGCTCACGGCGGCAGCCGCCACGAAGAACGACGCCACGCCGGCGACCCCCGCGCCGAA
>JAKBFW010000099.1 GCA_021833345.1 Pseudomonadota bacterium
GAGCTCGACGAGCGAGCTGATCGACCACGTCGCCGTCACGCACGCCCGGTTCGAGCAGCTTCACCCCTTCGTCGACGGGAACGGCCGGGTCGGTCGGCTCCTCGTCAACCTCGTCCTGGTCCGGAACGGTCACGCCCCGGTGACCGTCGCGGCACGTGACCGGGCACGCTACGCACGTGCGCTGCACCGTGCCGACACGGGCGACCACAGCAGCCTCGCGGAGCTGTTCGCCCGCAGCATCCTCGACAACACGTCCCGGATCGAGACCGACGCGCAGGGGGCGCCGACGACCTTGGTCGGTCTCACCGAGCTCGAACGCCCGGGTTCGAGCCGGATCGCCCTCCGCAACGCGGCGCAGCGGGGGCGGCTCCGGGCAGTGCGCGGGGACGACGGCCACTGGCGCAGCTGTCCGGCCTGGGTCGACGACTACCTGGCAGATCGGTACGTTCGCGGCCCGGTGCACCGGGCCTGAGCGCGTCCGCGACTGCCGTCCTGATCCCGGGCGCGCGCACCCCCGCCGACCGGATGCCGTCGGTCGACGCGGGACTCATCGGTCGACGCGGGCGCCTCCGCCGGCGGCGAGCTTGAGGACCTCGACCTTGGTCGCCATGGTGGTGTCGCCAGGGGTGGTCATCGCCAGCGCGCCGTGCGCGGCTCCGTACTGCACGGCCGTGGCCAGCGACTCGCCCTCCAGCAGCCCGTAGATCAGCCCCGAGGCGAACGAGTCGCCCCCACCGACGCGGTCCAAGATCTCCAACCCCGGACGCTCCGTCGCCTGCACGAGGCCCTCGTCTGCCGACCAGGCCAGCGCCCCCCAGTCGTTGACGGTCGCGGTGCGCACGGTGCGCAACGTGGTCGCCACCACCTGGAAGTTCGCGAACTCGGCCACGGCCGCGGCGATCATCGCCCGGAACCCCTCGACCTGCAGGCTGGCCAGGTCCGCATCGACACCCTGGACCTCGAACCCCAGGCTCGCGGTGAAGTCCTCCTCGTTGCCGATCATCACGTCGATGAACGGGGCGATCTCCCGGTTGACCTCCTGCGCCTTGGCCTGCCCCCCGATCGCCTTCCACAGGCTCGGACGGTAGTTCAGGTCGTAGGACACCACCGTGCCGTGCCGCTTCGCCGCCGTCACCGCCTCGATCACCACCTGCGCGGTCGAGGCCGACAACCCCGCGAAGATCCCCCCGGTGTGCAACCACCGCACCCCCAGCTCGCCGAACAGGTGGTCCCAGTCGACATCGCCGGGTCGCAGCTGGGACACCGCCGTCGCCCCCCGATCGGACACCCCGACGGCCCCCCGCACCCCGAAGCCCCGCTCGGTGAAGTTCAGCCCGTTACGCACCGCGCGCCCGATCCCGTCGAACGGCACCCATCGGATGAACGACGTGTCCACCCCACCCTGGAGCACCAGGTCCTCCACCAGACGCCCGACCTCGTTGTCCACCAGCGCCGTCACGACCGCAGCCCGCTGGCCGAACGCACGCCGCAGCCCGCGCGCCACGTTGTACTCCCCGCCGCCCTCCCACACCCGGAACGACCGCGCGGTGCGGATGCGCCCCTCCCCGGGATCCAACCGCAGCATCACCTCACCCAACGACACGACGTCATACCGGCACTCCGCCGCCGGACGAATGCTCAGGACAGCCATGGTCGAACTCCCTCGTCGTGGTCCCGGTCGAGACGCAGGTGGCGTCACGCCGTCAGGTCGCGCCAGTCAGGTCGCGACGATCAGGTGGCAGGTCGGGCCCTCGCGGTCCGTCAACGGGCCGCGAGGGCCACCGCCTGGGTGGTCAATTCCTGGATACCCGCGCCGTCCCCGGCCGCGATCAGGTCACGCGGCACCATCCACGACCCACCCACTGCCGCGACGGAACCGATCGCCAGATAGTCCGCCAGGTTTCCCGGACCCACCCCACCCGTGGGAACGAACCGCACCTGACCGAACGGCGCCGCCAGCGCCTTGATCGCCGCCGGCCCACCAGACGTCCCGGCCGGGAAGAACTTCACCGTCGTCAGTCCCAGCTCCAACGCGGCCTGGACCTCGGTCGCGGTCACCGCACCCGGCAGCACCACCACCCCCAGCTCCTGACAGCGCTCGACCACAGCTCGCGAGAGCCCCGGCGAGACCACGAACCGCGCCCCCGCGGCCACCGCCTGGTCCACCTGGGCCACCGTGAGCACCGTCCCGGCCCCCACGAGGACGTCCCCGCGGTCGGCCATGACCCGAATCGCCTCGGGCGCCGCAGCGGTCCGGAACGTCACCTCCGCCACCGGCAGACCACCCGCCACCAGCGCACCCGCGAGCACGTCCGCCCCAGCCGCGTCATCCAGCACGACCACCGGGACCAGACGAGCAGCGCTCAAGACCGACAACACATCCATGAACGGTTCCGTTTCTGCGAGGGGGACAGAGGTGGTCATGGCAGCAGCCGATCGACGGCGGCCTCGATGCCGCGGAGCACGGCAAGTCCCGTGAGGCGCCCGATCAGGGAGTACCCGGGGTTGGTGTCCCGGCTCTGGTCGTCGAGCATCTGGTGCCCGTGGTCCGGTCGGAGCGGGATCCGCGGACCGCCGTCACGGCGCCGACGGCGCTCTTCGGCGACGAGCGCCGAGATGACCCCGACCATGTCGACGTCGCCGCCCGCATGGTCGGCCTCGTGGAAGCTGAGCGGGTTCGCCTCGCGCTCGGTCGACCGCAGGTGCGCGAAGTAGATCCGCGAGGCGAACCGGGTCGCCATCGCCACGAGGTCGTTGTCGGGCCGGACCCCGTACGAGCCGGTGCAGAACGTCAGACCGTTCGCGACGCTCGGCGCTGCGTCGAGCAACCACTGCGCGTCCGCCTCGGTCGAGACCACGCGCGGCAGGCCGAGAAGCGGACGCGGCGGGTCGTCCGGGTGGATCGCCAGCCGCACCCCGACCTCCTCGGCGACCGGCACGACCGCGCGCAGGAAGTACCCCAGGTTCTCCCGCAACCGGTCGGCGTCCACGTCCCGGTACAGGGCCAGCCGCGCCCGGAGCGTGTCGAGCGTGTACGCCTCCTCCGAGCCCGGGAGACCGGCGATGATCGTACGGACCAGCAGGTCGCGCTCGGCCGCCGTGAGGCGTGCCGCGTATGCGTGTGCCGCCTCGACCTCGTCCGACGTGTACTCGGCTGCCGCCCCCTCGCGCGCGAGGAGGACCAGGTCGAACGCCGCGAAGGCCTCCTGGTCGAACCGCAGCGCCCACCGCCCGTCGGGGAGCGCGAAGCGCAGATCCGTGCGGGTCCAGTCCAGGACGGGCATGAAGTTGTAGCAGACGACGTCGATGCCCTGGGCCGACAGGTGCCGGAGGGTCTCCTGGTAGGCCGTGATCCACCGGTCCCGGTCCGGGCCGCCGGTCTTGATGTCCTCGTGCACCGGAACGCTCTCGACCACGGACCAGGTCAGCCCGGCGTCCTCGATCAGCCGTCGCCGCTCCGCGATCGCGTCCTCTGGCCACACCTGACCGTTGGGTACCTCATGCAGAGCAGTGACGACGCCCGTCGCGCCGGTCTGCCGGATGTCCGCCAGCGTGATGGGGTCCGCGGGACCGAACCATCGCCAGGTGTGCTCCATGTCCGTCTCCTCGTGCTGTGGGTCTGTGTGGGCACCATGCGTCTCGGCGAGCGCCGTCAGCGGGCGGCGGCGGCCACGCGTGACGTCCCCGCCCGTTCGAGCTCACGGGCCTGGTCGAGCACCGCGGCGACCACGGCGCCGTCGGCGGCCAGCGTGGGGTCGAGAGCGTCGAGCACGCGAGGCACCGCGTCCGCGATCGGACCGCTCGCGAGCGGGACGAACGCCTCCGCGCGCGCATCGGTGACCCGGGCGCCGAGTCCGCGCAGGTGGCAGATCCAGGCCGCGACGGTGCGCGTGGCCCCGGGGGGCACCCGTCCGGCGGCGACCTCGCGGCGCAACGTCGGCAGGGTCCGGATCGGGAGCTTCTGCGAGCCGTCGAAGGCGATCTGGTCCAACCGGTGCTGCATGCGCGGGTTCGCGAACCGCTCGGTCAGCGCCGACCGGTAGGCCGCGATGTCGCTCGCCGGCAGCGTCAGGTGCGCGGAGGCCGCATCCCACCACTCCTCGAGCCAGCCGCGGCACGTCTCGTCCCTCATCGCGTCGGCCACGGTCACGTGACCGCGCAGCGACCCGGCGTACGCGAGCATCGAGTGCGCCCCGTTGAGCAGCCAGAGCTTGCGCTCCTCGAAGGGTGCGACGTCGTCGGTGAAGGTCGCCCCGGCGTCCTCCCACCGCGGGCGGCCGGCGGCGAACGTGCCGCTGATCACCCACTCCGTGAACGGCTCGGTGACGACCGGCGCGCCGTCCAGGAGGCCGGTCTGCGCGGCGACGGTGGCGACGTCCTCGGCGGTGGGCTCGGGCGTGATGCGGTCCACCATGGTGGTGGCGAAGCCGATCGTGTCGACGATCCAGGCGGCGAGCCCGGGGTCGACGAGGTCCGCCAGCTCGTGGATCACCCGGGCGACCGCGGCGCCGTTCTCCGGGAGGTTGTCGCACGGCACCACGGTGAGCGGCCCCGACCCCGCGCGGCGACGGGCTGCGAGGCCTGCGACCAGCTTGGCGGGGGCCGTGCGGACCAGCGCGGTCGGGTCCGCCCGCAACGTCTCCACGTCGCCGAGCACCTCGGCGCGCGAGGTGTCGAGGCAACCGGTCGCCGTCCGCACGTAGCCCGCCTCGGTGACGGTCGTGGTGACCAGCCGCACGTCCGGGGAGGCGAGGTAGCCGAGCCACGCGCCGTGGTCGTCGGCCGCATGGGCCTGGGCGATGCTCGGCACGACCTCGAACCGGTCGCCGTCGCCCGCGCGCGTCACCAGGGTGAAGAGGCCGTCCTGCGCCGAGAGCAGTCGCGCGAGCTCGGGAGACCGGCCCGTGAAGGCTGCGATGCCCCAGTCCGTACCATCGCCTGCATGCGCGGTGTACCAGGCCTGGTGGGCCCGGAAGAAGTTGCCGAGACCGAGGTGCACATGGCGGACCGGGGGCGCCGCAGCGGTGCGGACGAGGCCGATCACAGCTGGAACACCTCCTGCGTGCGACCGACGACGAGGTCGAGCGCCGTCTCGACGGCCTCGTCCTCGTCGAGCCGGTGCTCGGCGACGAGCTGGGCGAGGAACCCGCTGTCGAGGCGCCGGGACATGTCGTGGCGAGCCGGGATCGAGCAGAACGCACGCGTGTCGTCGACGAAGCCGGCCGTCCGGGAGAACCCCACCGTCTCGGTGATCGCCGAACGCCAGCGGCGGATCGACTCGGGCGCGTCGAGGAACCACCACGGGACCCCGAGGTACACCGCCGGATAGAAGCCCGCGAGCGGTGCGAGCTCGCGCGAGAACGCGGTCTCGTCGAGGGTGAACAGGACGAGACGGAGGTTCGGGTGCGTGCCGTACCGCTCGAGCAGCGGACGCAGCGGCTCGGTGAAGTTGTCCCGCAGCGGGATGTCATGGCCGGTGTCGGGGCCGAACCGCTCCTTGGACGGCCGGTGGTGCCCACGCAGGACGCCGGTGTGGAGCGTCATCGTCAGGCCGTCCTCGGTGGACATCCGCGCCATCTCGAGCACCATGTGCCGACGCAGGGCGACGGCCTCTGTCGGGGTGACGTCGCTGGTCAGCGCCGCGCGGTAGAGACGGTCGGCCTCGGCCGGGTCCAGCGGCTCGGTGCCGGCGTCCTGGTGCCCGTGGTCCGCGGAGCGGGCACCGCGCTCGATGAAGTAGCGCCGCCGGTCCTCCATCGCCGCGACCCAGCCCGCGTAGGTCCCGGTGTCGCTCCCGGCCACCTCACCCAGGCGAGCGACCGCGCCCGCCCAGCCCGGCTCGACGACCTCGAGGTAGCGGTCGGGTCGGAAGGTCGGGATCACCCGTCCGGTCCACGACGGGTCGGCCGCCAGCGTCGCGTGCGCGGAGAGGTCGTCGCACGGGTCGTCGGTCGTGGCGAGCACCGAGATCTTGAAGCGGTCGAAGAGCGCCCGGGGACGGTACGCGTCCGTCGCGAGCCGTTCCGCGATGTGGTCGTACAGCGCATCCGCCGTGTCGGCCGACGGGCGCACGGTGACATCGAAGATCTCGACGAGCTCCGACTCGAGCCAGTACCGCACCGGCGTCCCGCGGAAGACCTCCCAGTGCGAGCACAGCAGTCGCCAGGCCTCGCGTGCCGCTGCCTCGGAGAGCGGTCCCTGGCCGACGCCCAGGTCCTCGAGCGGGACTCCCGACGCGTGCAGCAAGCGCGTGACGTAGTGGTCGGGCGTGACGAAGAGGTGCGCCGGGTCACGGAACGGGATGTCGTCGACGAGCATCTGCGGGTCGACGTGCCCGTGCGGAGAGACGATCGGGAGGTCGCGGACCGTGTCGTACAGGCGGCGAGCGATATTGCGTACGCCGGCGTCGACGGGCAGCAGACGATCGGGGTGGATGGTGAGCGGAGCGGGTTGGCTCGGCATGGTTCCAGTCTTCTCGCGAGTGTGGGCTGTGCGGGTGAGGGGTGCAGGTCGGGTGGGGCGGGCGGAGCTGGGCGACCAGCCGGGGCCTCCGGGGTCGTGCGAGGTCACGTGACGGTGCCGAGCTGCCAGGGGACGAACTCCTCCTGGCCGATGTCGAGGCCCTCGCTCACGGTCTGCTCGCCCGAGGCGACGGCGATGATCCGTTCGAAGATCTCCTCGCCGACCTCCCCGAGCCCGGCCGTCCCGTCCACGATCCGTCCGCAGTTGATGTCCATGTCCTCGGACATCCGCTCGAACATCTCGGTGTTCGTCGCGAGCTTGATGGAGGGCGTCGGACGGCACCCGAACACCGAGCCCCGGCCGGTCGTGAAGCAGACGACCGTCGCGCCGCCGGCGACGATCCCCGTCACCGAGACCGGGTCGTACCCGGGGGTGTCCATGAAGACCAGGCCACGCGTGGTGATCGGCTCGGCGTACTCGTAGACCGCCGCGAGGTCGGCCTGACCGGCCTTCGCGACCGCTCCGAGAGACTTCTCCAGGATCGTCGTGAGCCCGCCGGCCTTGTTCCCCGGCGAGGGGTTGTTGTCGAGCGTCCCGCCGCCGGCCGCGGCATAGGTCTGCCACCAGTCGAGCCGGTCCAGCAGACGGCGCCCGACGGCTTCCGAGACCGCGCGTCGCGTCAGCAGGTGCTCCGCGCCGAAGACCTCGGGGGTCTCCGCGAGGACCGAGGTGCCACCGGCGGCCACGAGCAGGTCCGACGCGCGACCGAGCGCCGGGTTCGCGGTGATCCCCGAGTAGCCGTCCGAGCCGCCGCAGTTCAGTCCGAGCACGATCTCGCTGATCGGCGCGGGTGCGCGACGACGCGCGTCGAGCACCGGGAGCATCTCCCTGATCAGGTCCACCCCGACCCGCACCGTCGCGCGCACACCTCCGGTGTCCTGGATCGTCAGGGTCTTCACGAGGGTGTCGGACGGCAGGTCGAGCCCGTCGACGAGCGACTGGACGGGCACCATCTCGCAGCCGAGCCCGAGGACGAGCAGGCCTCCGATGTTCGGATGCTGCGCGTACCCACGCAAGGTCCTGACCAGGGTGTTCGCTCCGTCGCTCCCGGGCACCAGACCGCACCCGCTCTGGTGGGTCAGCGCGATGACACCGTCGACGTGCGGGTAGGCGTCGAGCGCCGCGCCACGGAACTGGTCGGCGATCATCTTGGCGGACGACGCCGAGCAGTTCACCGAGGTGAGGACCGCGACGTAGTTCCGGGTCCCGACCCGACCGTTCGCCCGGTGGTAGCCCTGGAAGGTCCGGGCCGGGCCGGCCGGCGCGGGGAGCACCGTGCGCGCGGTGCCGAACTCATGGGTCCGGGCGGTCGTGTCCATCCCGAGGTTGTGCGCATGGACGTGGTCCCCCGCCTGGATGTCCACGGTCGCGCGGCCGATCGACTGCCCGTACTTGTGGACGGGTTCGCCCTCGGGGACGTCCCGGAGCGCGAGCTTGTGGCTGCGCGGCACGTCGCCACGGAGCACGAGCACCGCCGTCGGGGTCCGCAGGCGCGTCCCCGCCGGGAGGTCGCGCGTCGTGATCGCGACGTCGTCGTCGGGCCGCAGGACCAGGGCGACCTCGGTCAGCTCGAGCACGGGCTCATGGTCGCCGGCGGCGCCGGGGGTGGTGCGGACGCCGTCGGCCGGGGCCGTGCCGTCGGGCACCGATCGGGTCTCGCTCGTCATCGGGTCACCTCACCAGTCGTGGATCGTGCCGTCGCGCAACCGGTTCACCGGCAGGTACGCGGGGGTGTACTCGAACGCGGCGGCAGCCTCGAGGTCGAGCTCGACGCCCAGGCCGGGCGCCTCCCCCGGGTCGAGGAGACCGTCCACGAAGCTGTAGCCGCAGCGGAACACGTCGAGCGTCTGGGCGCTGTGCGGCATGTACTCCTGGATGCCGAAGTTGTGGATCGCGACGTCCAGGTGCAGTGCGGCGGCCATCCCGACCGGGGACACGTCCGTCGGTCCGTGGAAGCCCGACCGCACCTGGTAGATCGCCGCGAAGTCCATCAGCTTGCGCACCGCCGTGATCCCGCCGGCGTGCGTCACCGACGAGCGCACGAAGTCGATCAGCTGCTCGGTGATCAGCGTCTGGTAGTCGTGGACCGAGTTGAAGACCTCACCGATCGCGAGCGGCGTCGTGGTCTGCGACCGCACCCGGCGCAACGCCTCCTGGTTCTCGCCCGGGGTGCAGTCCTCCAGCCAGAACAGGTCGTACGGCTCGAGCGACCGCCCGAGCTGCGCCGCCTGGTTGGGGGTGAGGCGGTGGTGGGCGTCGTGCAGCAACGGCAGCTCCGGTCCGAACTCCGACCGGACCGCCTCGAAGACACCCGGCACGTGGCGCAGGTAGGCCGCGGTGTCCCAGGTCTCCTCGACCGGCGCCGCCGTGCGCCCGGCGGGCTCGTAGTCGTACTTCTGCCCGCGCGCCTGGTCGTGACCGACGCCGTAGACCTTCCCGAGCCCCGGGACGCCGGACTGGACCCGGATCGCCCGGAAGCCCTCGTCGAGGTGGTTGTGGATCGAGGTCACGAGCGCCTCGACCGTGGTGCCCGACGCGTGCCCGTAGGCCAGGGCCCCGCGCCTGCTGCGCCCGCCGAGAAGCTGGTAGACGGGGAGGCCGGCAACCTTGCCCTTGATGTCCCAGAGCGCCATGTCGACCGCGGCGATGGCGGCCATCGTGACCGGCCCGCGACGCCAGTACGCGCCGCGGTACAGGTACTGCCAGGTGTCCTCGATCGCGTGCGGGTCGCGTCCCACCAGCAGCGGCGCGACGTGGTCGCGCAGGTAGGAGGCCGCTGCGAGCTCACGACCGTTGAGGGTCGCGTCACCGAGCCCGACGACGCCCTCGCTCGTCGTGAGCCTGAGCGTGACGAAGTTGCGACCCGGGCTCGTGACCACCACCTCGGCGGACTCGATCGTCATGAGATGGCCCGGGCGTCAGCCGCCCTGCGGCGGCGGTGCCGAACGGCAGTCATTCCGTCTCCTCGTTGAAACAGCATGAGCGTCTCTGAAACAGCAGTCAGAGGCTATCACCGCCTCGTGCGATTGACGCGAAATACCATCTGACCTGCACACTTGCTGACACCAGCGATCCCGGCGGGCGCCAATGTCACAACTTGGTGACGGATCCTTGACGTTTCGGTGCAGACGTTTGCATACTGGGCCGGTGCCACGCTGCTGTGGCCCGACCGCAGTGACGGACCGGCATGGACAGCCGTGGCACCGCGGTGACCGCATCGATGACCGCACCAACGGGGGTGAGCTCGTGGCTGTGAGTGCGCGTGATGTGGCGCGGGTGGCGGGGGTGTCGGTCTCGACGGTGTCGCGGGCGTTGTCGCGTCCGGGGGATGTGGCGCCGGAGACGTTGGTGAAGGTGCTC
>JAKBFW010000005.1 GCA_021833345.1 Pseudomonadota bacterium
GGCCGCGTGCACGCCTCCTCGTGAGCGGTGCCGACCGTAGGCTGTCGACCGTGAACCTCGCACCTGCAGACCTGGTGGAGATCGAGGGGGTCAGGGCCGGCGTCGACGCCCACCTCGAGGCGCACGTGCGGGATCTGCGACCCGCCCTCCGCGCGCTCTCGCCCGACGCGGGCGAGCTCGCGGATGCGATCTCTCAGATGCTGTCCGGCGGCAAGCGCCTTCGCGCCGCGTTCTGCTACTGGTCGTGGCGGGCGCACGGCGGGTCGGCGGACTCCCCTGCCGCGGACTCGGTGCTGCGCGTCGGCGCCGCTCTCGAGCTCTTCCAGGCGGCGGCGCTGTTCCACGACGACGTGATGGACCGCTCGGACACCCGACGTGGACTGCCCGCTGCGCAGCTCGTCTTCGCGGCGATGCACCTGCGGAACGGGTGGACCGGTGACGGGTCCAGGTTCGGCGACTCGGCAGCGATCCTGCTCGGCGACCTGGCCCTGATCGGCAGCGAGCAGGTCTTCGCCGAGGCTGTGACCGGGTTCGATGCCGGGACGGCGGGCGGCGCCCTGCGGGTCTTCAACCATATGCGCACCGAGGTGACGGTCGGCCAGTACCTGGACGTGCTCGCCCAGGTACAGCCGTGGGGCACCGATCCGGCGGCCGACGAGGAACGCGCACGCGAGGTGATCCGGGCGAAGTCCGCCCGGTACTCCGTCGAGCACCCGCTCACTCTCGGAGCGGCGCTCGCCGGCGCCACCGAGGACGCTCGACGCGCGTGCACCGACATCGGCCTGCCGCTCGGCGAGGCGTTCCAGCTGCGCGACGACATCCTCGGGGTGTTCGGAGACCCGGCCCGGACCGGAAAGCCCGCCGGTGACGACCTCCGCGAGGGCAAGCGAACCGTGCTCGTGGCCCGCGCGATGGCGCACGCGGCACGGGTCGGCGACGACCGGACGGCCGCGATGCTCCGGGACGACCTCGGCGACCGGGCCATGACCGAGCCCCGGGCACGCGAGATCGCGGGCGCGATCGCGGCGACCGGGGCCGTCGGCGAGGTCGAGGAGCTCATCGACACCCTGACCCAGGGGGCTCATCGGGCACTGGACGCGGCGGACCTCCTCCCCGAGGGTCGCCGCATGCTCCGGAGCCTCGCCCGCGCAGCGGTGGACCGCCAGGCCTGACGGAGGAGCCGCGTCAGAGCTCGAGCTGGGCCCTGCGGCGCACCTCGGTCTTCCGCCCGGTCCGCAACGCAGCCAGCGGGGTCGCCTGGAGGGCGTCGTCCGAGGTGAACAGCCATCGGATGGCACCCGCGTCGCTGAACCCGACATCGCCCAGGATCGAGAGCGTCCCCGCCAGAGACGACAGGATCGCCGAGCGCGAGGCCCCGGACTGCGGCGTCTGGACGTTCGCCGGGTTCGCGAGGTGCTCGGGCACCAGGAAGTCGGCGGGGATGCTCTGGACGGGCGGCTCGCCGCGCCGCACCGCAAGAAGCTTGCGCTCCTGGATCAGCCGGCGAACCTTCCCGGCGTCGATCCCCAGCCGCTCGGCGACGTCCGGGACCGTCAACCACGCACCCACGAGACCGTCGAGGGACTGCTGGGCGTCGATGCTGTCGCTGCTCACGGCACAAGCCTACGCAGTCAGGTGAACTACACCGGTGAAGTTCGACGTCGCGCCTCGCGCGGCCGGTCACGCCGCGGTAGGTTCGCGTACTGTCACATCTGCATCACAGGCACCACCAGTCACACAAGTCACACCCGTCCACCGGTCGACGGGCCGCGACGCTCGCTCCCGCCGACCGAACCGAACCGGGGAAGCCCACATGACGTCACCGACGAGCGCGACAGCCACCGCCCGCGCGGCACTGCCCACGCGGGCGCGCACACGTCTCGCCTCCGGAGCCGGTGTCTCGATCGCACTCGCGGTGGCATCGGTGGCGACCTCAGCCGGCCCCGCCCACGCCGACGAGCCGTACGTCGTCCGGCAGGGCGACACGGTCAGCCAGATCGCACTGCGCTCCGGGGTGTCCGTCGGTGCGATCGCCAGAGCCAGCTCTCTCGCCGACGCCTCGCGCATCCGCGTCGGGCAGCTCCTGACGATCCCGACCCCGTCGAGCGCGGCCATCACCCCGGTGACACCCGTCGCGACCGCCACGACGACCCACACGGTCGTCGGCGGCGACACGGTCGGCCACCTCGCGGCACGGTACTCGACCACCGTCGCCGCGATCGTCGCCGCCAACCGTCTCGACGCGCGCGCGTTCATCCGCATCGGGCAGGTCCTGACCATCCCCACCACCGGCACCACGACAGCGACCCTGGTGAGCAACACGTTCGCCGGACGGACGTACAGCAACCTCGTCGTCGCGGCTGCCAACGCGAACAAGGCGATGCTGCTGCGGATCGGTGTGCCGACGACGAGTCAGATGAGGGCGACGATCGTCACGACGGCGACATCCATGGGCGTCGATCCGGCTCTCGCCCTCGCGATCGCCTACCAGGAGTCCGGGTTCAACCACACCGCGGTCTCCGCCGCGAACGCCATCGGCACCATGCAGGTGATCCCGTCGTCCGGCGAGTGGGCGTCCCAGATGGTCGGGCGCCCGCTGAACCTCCTCGACCCGAACGACAACGTGGTCGCCGGGGTGGCGATCCTGCGGTCGCTCGTGCGCTGGAGCCCCGACCTCCCGACCGCGATCGCCGGCTACTACCAGGGCGCCGCGTCGGTGCGGCACGACGGCATGTACCCGGACACCCGCCGCTACGTCGCCAGCGTCCAGACGCTCATGTCGCGGTTCCGCTGAGCCGGTTCGGCAGGGGGCGCCCGTAGACTGCCGTCGTGGGAACCACCGTGACCGATCCGCTCGTCGGCAAGCTCGTCGACGGCCGGTACGAGGTCGTCTCCCGGATCGCCCGGGGCGGCATGGCCACCGTCTACCTCGCGATCGACCGGCGACTCGACCGCGACGTCGCGCTCAAGGTCATGCACGGTCACCTCGCGGAGGGTGCCGCCGGGTCGGCGTTCATCTCGCGGTTCCGTCGCGAGGCGCGCTCGGCAGCACGGCTCACCCACCCCGGTCTCGTCGCGGTCTACGACCAGGGCATCGACGGCGAGACCAGCTACCTCACGATGGAGTACATCGACGGGGGCAATCTGCGCCGGCTCCTCACCGAGGGAGGCCCGCTCCCCGTCGACGACGCGCTCCGCATCCTCGAGGACGTCCTCGACGCGCTCGCCGCCGCGCACCGCTCGCAGCTGGTCCATCGCGACATCAAGCCGGAGAACGTCCTGCTCTCGAGCGACGGACGGGTCAAGGTCGCCGACTTCGGACTGGCACGAGCCGTGACCGAGGTCACCTCGACGACGACGGGCACCGTGCTCGGGACCGTCGCCTACCTCGCCCCGGAGCTGGTGGCACGGGGCGTCAGCGACGCCCGGACCGATGTCTACGCCACCGGGATCCTGCTCTTCGAGCTTCTCACCGGGCGTCAGCCGTTCACCGGCGAGACGCCGATCCAGGTGGCGTTCCAGCACGTCAACTCGCAGGTCCCCGGCCCGTCATCGTTCGTGCCCTGGCTGCCTGCCGAGGTCGACGACCTCGTGACCGCGCTGGCCGCGCGCGAACCCGACGACCGACCGGTCGACGCCGGCGCGGCCCTGACCCTGGTGCGACGGACCCGCCGGGGCCTTGACCAGGCGACGCTGGCGCGGCGCGCGGACCGTGTCGTCGTGCCGGACCCCCTGGACGGCACCCGCGAGGAGGACGACGACGACGCGCTCACAGCGCTGTCGCCTCCACGGGCGGTCGAGGTACCGCTCGACCCCGACGCGACGACCGTCATCGAGCTCGACCCGCACGGCAGCACCGTCGCGCTCCCGATCGGCGCGGCACTGCTCGAGTCGGCGGGGCCGCCGGGCGGCGACGAGCGCGCACCGCGACGTCACCGGCTCCGTCTGCTCCTCAGCGCCCTGGGGGCGATCGCGGCGGTGGCGGCGGTTCTCCTCTACCTGTTCGTCGGCCCGGGGGCCTACACGACCGTCCCTGACGTCGTGGGCCAGCAGAAGGCAGTCGCCCTGACGTCGTTGCAGTCGGACGGCCTGAAGCCGACGGAGACCGACGTCTTCGACGACGCGACCCCCGGCACGGTGGTGGCGACGACGCCAGGTCCCAGCGGCCGCGTCCACAAGGGTGGCGCGGTCGTCGTCGCGGTGTCCAAGGGACCGGACCTGGTGACGGTTCCCGATTCGCTCGTCGGCAGCATGCAGGCTGACGCGAAGGCCGCTCTCGAGAAGGCCGGGCTGACGGACGCCTACGCCGCCGGCAAGCACTACAGCGACACCGCAGCCATCGGCAGCGTGCTCGCCACGGACCAGAAGGCGGGGGCTGAGGTCAAGCGCGGCTCCGCGGTCACGCTGACCCTCTCGGACGGTCCTGAACCTCTCACGATCTTCTCGGTGATCGGGGCGAGCCAGGACCAGGCCCAGTCCGATCTCACCAACGCGGGACTGAAGATGGCGGTCGGACCGCCGGCCTACAGCGACGTCTTCGCGGCGGGGGCCGTGATGAGCCAGGACCCCGCGCCCGGGACCGCCGGGCACCGGACGCAGACCGTGACGGTCGTCGTCTCGCAGGGCCCGGAGATGGTCGTCGTGCCAGACGTGACGGGGCAGAAGGCCGACAAGGCCCAGGCCGAGCTCGAAGCGCTCGGGCTCAAGGTCGTCCGCCAGTCGTCCCCGCTCGGCAGCCTCAACAACCGGGTGTGGCAGCAGAGCATCGCGCCGAACGCCTCAGTGCCCAAGAACTCCACGACGATCACGCTCACCGTCATCTGACACGGCTCGGCGGACGGGCCCGCCCGCTCGCCCGGTCGCGGCCGAGTCCCCGAACGGAGCCGGCCGCGATCAGTCGAGCGTGGAATGCACGAGCTCAGCGGCCCCGGAGCATCTCCACGACCTGGAACGCCATCTCGAGCGACTGCTGGTGGTTCAGGCGCGGGTCCACGAGGGTCCGGTAGCGCAGCGCCAGACCGTCCTCGTCGATCTCCTCGCTACCGCCGAGCACCTCGGTGACGTCGTCCCCGGTGAGCTCGACGTGCAGGCCGCCCGGGAACGTCCCGAGGCCACGGTGCACCTCGAAGAACCCGCGGACCTCGTCCATGACGTCCACGAGCCGGCGGGTCTTGTAGCCCGTCGACGACGTGATCGTGTTCCCGTGCATCGGGTCGCAGACCCACGTGACCGGGCCGCCCTCGGCGGTGACCTTCGCCACGAGACCGGGGAGCACGTCGCGCACCGTGCCCGCTCCCATCCGGGTGATGAAGGTGAGCCGCCCGGGGATCCCTTCGGGGTTGAGCTTCTCCATCAGTGCGAGCGCGTCCTGCGCCGTCGTCGTCGGGCCGAGCTTGACGCCGATCGGGTTGTGCACACGCGACAGGAAGTCGACGTGCGCGCCGTCGAGCTGCCGCGTCCGCTCGCCGATCCACAGGAAGTGGGCCGAGCAGTCGTACGGCAGTCCCGTGCGCGAGTCGATCCGGGTCAACGGCCGCTCGTAGTCGAGCAGCAGCGCCTCGTGGCTGGAGAAGAACTCGACGGTGCGCATCGACTCGAAGTCCGCCCCGCAGGCGGCCATGAAACGGATCGCACGGTCGATCTCGGCCGCCGTCTCCTCGTACCGCGCGTACGCCGGGTTCGCCATGAATCCGCGGTTCCACTCGTGCACCCGCCGGATGTCGGCGAATCCCCCGGTGGTGAAGGCCCGGATCAGGTTCAGCGTCGACGACGACGTGTGGTACGCCTGCAGCAACCGGTCCGGGTCAGGAGTACGCACCGCCTCGCTGAACTCGTAGCCGTTGATGATGTCGCCGCGGAACGCCGGGAGCGTCACCCCGTCGCGGGTCTCGTCGTCCGAGCTGCGTGGCTTGGCGTACTGCCCCGCCATCCGGCCCATCTTGATGACCGGCAGGCTCGCGCCGTACGTGAGCACGACCGCCATCTGCAGGATCGTCTTGATCTTGTCGCGGATGTTGTCCGCCGTCGCGTCCGCGAACGACTCGGCGCAGTCTCCGCCCTGGAGCAGGAACGCCTGGCCCTGGGACGCCGCGGCGAGACGCGACCGCAGGACGTCGGCCTCGCCGGCGAACACCAACGGGGGGACGGCTGCCAGCCGGTCACGCACGAGCTCCACGGCCGAGCGGTTCGGCCAGGTCGGCTGCTGGGAGACCGTCAGGTTCTCCCAGTGGTCGAGACCGGCGACGACGTCCGGGTCGGGCTCGACGCTCACGAGGCCGCGACCGGGGTCTGGCCGATGTCGGACAGCAGGTCGACGAACCACGCCTGCGTGACGTCGAAGGCCTTGCCGCCGGCGATCCGCGGGAACGCGATCGCCTTGAGGCGGTCGCCGTCCTCCTCGTCGTGCCCGATCACACCGGACTCGCCCCGGAAGGCGCACTCGACCGCGAGGTCCGTCATCGACTTGATCAGACGCAGGTCCTCGGCATTGGCCGCGGCGGCACGCGAGTAGTACCCGCTCTTCTGCACCATGGTCTTCTCGGCCCCGAGGAGCTCCGCGAACTGCTTCGCGAACCAGGCGCCCGGGTTGATCGTGTCGAGCTTGACGTGGCCGAACGGGTCGCGCGGGACCTCGGCGCCGGAGGCCTCGAGCTGCGCGACGATCTCATGCATGCCGGCACCTTCGGACAGGAAGATGTTGACGTTTCCGTTCGTGTCCATGATCGTGCGCAGGCGCGCGGCCTCGCCCTCGATGTCGAGAGGAAGCTCCGGGACGAACACGGCGTGGATGTCCCAGCGTTCCCGCGAGAGACCGATGCTGGGGACCCACTCCTGGGTGTCGAGCCAGCGCCGGTACTCCGCCGCCGCGGCCGCCGTCAGCCAGCCGCAGTGGCGTCCCATGACCTCGTGGACGATCAGCATGCGCGGGCCCGAACGGTGCTCACCGATGATGTTGCGGGCGAAACCGGCCGACTCTTCGGCCGCGGTCCAGGCACCGAGGGACTGCTTGATCGGCACCACGTCGTTGTCGATCGTCTTCGGCAGGCCGACCACGGTCAGGTGGTAGCCGTTCTCCTCGAGGTACGCCGCGAGGTCGGCCGCGGTCGTGTTCGTGTCGTCGCCGCCGATGGTGTGCAGCACGTCCACGCCGTCGGTCTTGAGCTGCTCGGCGGCCACGTGGAGCGGGTTCTGACCCTCGGCGACCAGCCCGCGCTTGACGCAGTCGGCAGCGTTCGTGAGCTTGACGCGCGAGTTGCCGATCGGCGAGCCACCGAAGCGGTGCAGGAGACCGGCCTTCGCGCGCGCCTCGTCGTCGACGACGATCTTGGTACCGGTCAGCAGCCCGTGGTAGCCGTGCTGGTAGGCGATGATCTCGATCTCCGGGGCGAGCTCGGTGTAGCGCTCGATGAGGCCACCGACGGCGGAGGACAGGCACGGGGCGAAGCCGCCTGCGGTCAGGAGCGCGACGCGACGAACCGACATGAGACACACCTCTCGTAGATCTGCTGGGGATGGCACCAGCCTGGTGGGCCATCCGGTGCCCGACGTCGGGCCCAAGGTCCTGCCGCTCGGGTACAGAACGGCAGGCGCGATCATCCTAGCGAGGCGTCGTCGTCCTCTTCCGGTGGTACCGGAGGGTGGACCGCGGGCACGTCGCGACCGCCCGGGGCGCGCGGGACGTCGGCCTCCGCCGCCGCGGCACCCGCCGCGATGCGCGCCTTCTGGGTCGCCGCGTAGACGTCCACGTACTCCTGACCGGAGAGGCTCATCAGCGCATACATGATCTCGTCCGTCACGGCGCGGAGGATGAACCTGTCGTTCTCCATGCCCTTGTACCTGCTGAAGTCGAGCGGCTCGCCCACGACCACGCCGATCCGGATCGGCTTCGGGATGGTCTGCCCGATGGGTTGCGCGACGTTCGTGCCGACCATCGCGACCGGGATCACCGGGGAGCCGGACTCGAGCGCGAGCCGCGCCACCCCCGTCTTGCCGCGGTAGAGCCGGCCGTCCGGGCTACGCGTGCCCTCCGGGTAGATGCCGAAGAGGCCACCCGCCTGGAGTCGCTTGAGCCCGGTGTTGAGGGCGGCCTCGCTGGCCTTGCCGCCGCTGCGGTCCACCGGGATCGTGCCGACCCCGCGGAAGAAGCCAGCCTTGAGCCGTCCCTTGACCCCGCTCCCGGTGAAGTACTCGGACTTCCCGATGAACACGATCTCGCGGTCGAGGACGAGCGGCAGGACGAACGAGTCGATCACCGCGAGGTGGTTGCTCGCGAGGATCGCGCCGCCGTCGGCAGGGACGTGCTCGACGCCGCGCACCCACGGTCGGAAGATCAGGTGCAGCAGCGGACCGACCATCACCCGCTTCATCAACCAGTAGAACAACCCGCCACCTCTCGCCGCTGCCTGAGGGCTCCGTCTGACGTGCGCGGAGCCGACCGCGGACATGCCGTCGTGTTCCGACTCTAGAGTGCTGCGTATGCCAGCACGTCACGATCCGCCCACCGGAGACACACCGGAGGACCGCTCCTCCGAGGAGGACTCCTCCGACGAGGCCCGCTGGGCCGAGATCGTGGCCGAGCTCGGAGACCTCGGCATCGATGAGCACGACCTCGACGAGGACGGCGACGATCCGGGATCATCTTCCCGCGTAACCTACCGCGTGGCGCCGGGCGTCCCGGACAACCGTCCTGGTGCGACCCCCCCGCTCACCGGTCGCGACTGGGACGGGACGGCGCAGATCGACCGCGCCGAGTCCGAGGTGGACGACACCGAGCACTTCGTGCCACCGGACCCGGGACCGATCTTCTCCGGGAACCCGGCATTGACGCTTGCGTGGATCGGTGCCGCCGGCGGGGCGATCCTGCTGCTCGTCCTCGTGGTGGTCGGTGGGTCGGTCCCGGCCGTCGTCGCACGCGTGACCGCGGTCGTGTTCGTCGCGTCGTGCGCGTACCTCGTGTGGCGGATGCCGCACCGACGCGACCATGACGACGACCCTGGCGCGGTCGTCTGATCGAGCGTGCCGGGACCGGTCGCTCCAGCCTGGCGTCCGGGCTCAGGCCCGGGCGAGGTCCGCGGCCCCCACGATCCCGGCATCGTTGCCCATCGCCGCGAGGTTGATGGCCGCCACCGGGCGGTACCCGCTCGCGGAGAGCTGAGAGGCGAACCCGGCACGGGTCGGCTCGAGCAGGAGGTCACCGGCCGCCCCGACACCGCCGCCGACGACGACCATCGCTGGGTCGAGCACCGCTGCCACCGAGGCCGCACCCTCACCGATCCAGCGGCCGAGCTCAGCGAGCAGCTCGATCGCCAACGGATCACCCTCCGTGGCCGCGACAGTGATCTGCGGCCCGGTGAGCCCCTCCGGCGAGCCACCTGCCAGTTCGAGGAGCCGGCGGGCACGCTCCGGGTCGCGCACCATGGCGGACTGCGCCTCCCGGACCAGCGCGCTGCCCGAGGCGTACTGCTCCCAGCACCCGCGGTGCCCGCAGCCGCAGAGGATGCCGTTCGGCACGACGCGCATGTGTCCGACCTCGGCGGCGACTCCCCAGGCACCTCGCACGAGCGTGCCTCCGACGATCACCGCACCACCGAGACCTGTGCCGATCGTGAGCATGAGCATGTCGTCGACGTCCCTGCCGACGCCGAACCGGAACTCGGCCCACCCGGCGGCGTTCGCGTCGTTCTCGACGACGATGCGCACGTCGAGCCCGAGCTCCGCAGCGACGCGGTCGCGCAGGGGGTGGTCCCGCCAGGGCAGGTTCGGCGTGAACAGCACCGTGGCCTGGTCGGAGCTGATGAATCCCGGGGCCGCCAGACCGATCGCCGCGATCTCGAACTCGGCTGCGAGCTCCTGGCACGCCGCCACGACCGCGCGGTCCACCGCGTCGGAGTCGGCCGCGTCGGTGGGTCGAACCGACTTGGCCAGGATCACCCCGTTCTCGTCGACCACGCCGGCCGCGATCTTGGTCCCGCCGATGTCCACACCGATCGCGTGCATGTCCGTCCTTGCGTGAGCTGTGGGTCATGGTCCGGCCCTGCGCGGGCGCCGAGGTCAGGCTACGCAGTCGATGACGCGCGCAGCACGGTGTCTCGCGTCCGGGGACCGCACGCACAGGCTATCGATCCGGGTATGGGACGATCGGGACCGAACGTCCTTGACGTTCGTGGCACCTTCTTCGACTGACAATGGAGCCAGCATGGAAGAGTTCCGCACCCCGGTCCTGGTCGAGCTCGATCCGACGTCGAATCTGAACGACCTCCTCGCCGAGCGCGTCGCGGCCGGGCCGGATCGTGTAATGATCGAGCACAAGACCTCACCGGACGGCCCATGGATCCCGATCAGCGCGCGTGAGTTCGACGCCGAGGTCGTCGCGGTCGCCAAGGGGCTCGCGGCGCGTGGTGTGCAACCGGGCGACCACGTCGGCATCATGTCGCACACGCGGTACGAGTGGACCCTCCTCGACTGGGCGACCTGGGCTGCTGGAGCGGTCCCGGTCCCGCTCTACGAGACGTCGTCGGCCGAGCAGGTCGCGTGGATCCTTGCCGACTCGGACGTGCGGCTCCTCGTCGTGGAGACCTACGAGCACGCTGCCACGGTGGCGTCCCTCGGCGACCGACCCAGCGCTCTGACCGATGTCCTCGTCCTCGACGACGGCGCGATCGACACGCTGATGGCCGACGGCGCGGGCACGGCCGACGTCGAGATCACGCGTCGTCGGTCGATCGCCGACCTCGACGACGTCGCGACGATCATCTACACCTCGGGGACCACCGGTCGCCCCAAGGGTGTCGAGCTCATGCACCGGAACTTCGCCGTGCTCACCGTGAACACCGCGCGGGATCTCCACGAGGTCGTGAGCGCCCCGGGCTCGCGCACCTTGCTGTTCATGCCCCTCGCCCACGTGTTCGCCCGCTTCATCGAGGTCCTCTGCGTCCCGGCCGGGGTCGTGCTCGGCCACACGTCCGACACGACGACGCTGCTCGCCGACCTGGCGAGCTTTCGCCCGACGTTCATCCTCTCCGTCCCGCGCGTCTTCGAGAAGGTCTACAACGCGTCCGAGCAGAAGGCAGCCATCACGGGCCGGCTCGGGATCTTCCAGCGGGCAGCGAAGACGGCGATCGTGTACTCGCGCGCACTGGACGACCCGCGCGGCCCGAGCCCGTGGTTGCGGCTCCAGCACCGGGTGGCCGACGTCCTCGTCCTGTCGAAGATCCGGGCCGCGCTCGGCGGTCAGGCGTCGTGGGCGATCTCCGGCGGAGCGCCGCTCGGCGAGCGGCTCGGGCACTTCTACCGAGGTGTCGGGTTGACCGTGCTGGAGGGCTACGGGCTCACGGAGACGACCGCCCCGACCGTCGTGAACCGCCCCGGGCGGGTGAAGATCGGCACGGTCGGTCCCGCGCTCCCCGGCACCGCCATGCGGATCGCGGCTGACGGAGAGATCGAGATCCAGGGAGAGCACGTGTTCCGTGGCTACCACGGCAACCCGGACGCGACCGCGGCGGCGTTCGACGACGGCTGGTTCCGCACGGGCGACCTGGGCAGCATCGACGTGGACGGGTACCTGCGCATCACGGGCCGCAAGAAGGAGATCATCGTCACCGCGGGCGGGAAGAACGTCGCCCCGGCGGTCCTCGAAGACCGCCTGCGAGGACACCCGCTCGTGAGCCAGGTCGTCGTGGTCGGCGACCAGAGGCCGTTCATCGGCGCTCTCGTGACCCTCGACGCCGAGGGCCTGCCGGGCTGGCTCGCCGCCCACGGCAAGCCGGACATGTCGGTGTCGGCGGCGATCGACGACCCGGACGTCCGCGCATCGCTCGACCGTGCGGTCGCGCGCACCAACACGGCTGTCTCACGCGCGGAGTCGATCCGGAAGTACGCGATCCTCACGGCCGACTTCACCGTCGAGAACGGGTACCTCACGCCTTCGCTCAAGGTCAAGCGCGCGGAGGTCCTCAAGGACTTCGCCGACGAGGTCGAGGCGCTCTACGACGGAGTGCGCGCGGGCGGCCCGCAGGAGTGAGGTGGCCCGGACCAGCCACCGCGGCGGGCCGGCGCACGTGGACCGACCTGCCGTGCCGAGGCGGTCGCACGATCCGTCGACGCGGCGACCCGCGCGCCGCCACGCGGTTGTCACACGGCTCGGACCATGCGCAGCGGCGGCACCATCCCCGACGAGGCGAGGACCTCGAGGGCGTCGCACTCGGCGTCGTCTAGATCCGGGGCACCGACGGGGATGGTCAAGAAGGTCACGACGCAGTCGGCGCACGCATCCCCGCGCACCGTGCAACGTCCGCAGTCGATCATCATGCACGCGACGCTAGCGCCGCCCTCCGACACCGCACCGGGGCGTGTCCCCCGTGCGCCGACGCATGCGTGTCGGAGCAGCGGTCTACGGTCTCCGCATGCGCCCGATCGACGCCGCCTCCCCGAGCCGGGTCTCCGGCACCGGTACGCCGGTGCAGCCATCGCTCGACGACCTGGGGACACCGCTGCACGAGGTCACGTTCGTCGTGGTCGACCTCGAGACCACCGGCGGCACACCGATCTCCTCCGCCATCACCGAGATCGGCGCGGTCAAGGTCCGCGGGGGTGAGGTTCTGGGTGAGCTCCAGACCCTGGTCGACCCCGGCACCCCGGTCCCCGCTTTCATCTCGGCGCTCACGGGGATCACGACGGCGATGGTCCGCGATGCGCCTCGGATCGATGCCGTGGTGCCGGCCTTCGCGGAGTTCATCCGCGGGAGCGTCCTCGTCGCCCACAACGCGCCGTTCGACGTCGGGTTCCTCAAGTCAGCGTTCGCCCAGTCGGGCCATCCCTGGCCGGGTAACCAGGTCCTGGACACCGTCCGGCTCGCCAGGCGCGTCGTGCTGCGCGACGAGGCCCCGAACCACAAGCTCGGCACGCTCGCAGCCCTGTTCGGCGCCACGGTCACCCCGGACCACCGCGCGCTCTCCGACGCGCGGGCCACGGTCGACGTCCTGCACGCCCTGCTCGCGCGTCTCGCGCCGCTCGGCGTCACGCATCTCGAGGACCTCGCGACCGCGACCGACCCCGTGCCCGAGGACGTCAGGCGCAAGCGCACGCTGGCCGACGGGCTCCCGGACGCGCCGGGCGTGTACATGTTCGTCGGCCCGGGACGCGAGGTCCTCTACGTCGGGACCTCGACGTCGATCCGCACCCGCGTCCGGAGCTATTTCACGGCGGCCGAGAAGCGTCGACGGATGACCGAGATGATCCGGGTCGCCGAGTCGGTCACGCCCGTCGTCTGCGCGACCACGCTGGAGGCGCAGGTCCGCGAGCTGCGCCTGATCGCCGAGCACGTGCCGCGGTACAACCGCAGGTCGCGCTTCCCGCAGCGGATGCCGTGGGTCCGCCTGACCTCGGAACCGTTCCCCCGCCTCTCCGTCGTCCGGGACGTCAGGGACGACGTCGGCGACGGCGCCGCGTACATCGGACCGTTCCCCTCGCGACTCGCGGCACAGTCCGCGGTCGACGCCCTCCACGAGACGTTCGCGATCCGACGGTGCAGCCTGCGGCTCCCGGCCGTCGCCGCGCCCGGCGCGAGCCCGTGCGCCTTGGCGGGGATGGGTCGGTGCGGTGCACCGTGCACCGGGGCGCAGTCGGACGACGACTACGCCGAGGTCGTCGCCGCCGTGCGCGCCGCGATGACCGCGGACACGCGACCGGTGGTTCGTGCGCACGCCCAGCGGATCGCGGCCCTGTCGGCCGAGGAGCGGTTCGAGGAGGCCCGTGCGGTCCGTGACCGGTTGGACGACTTCCTGCGGGGCGCCGCGCGCGCCCAACGGTTCACCCCGCTCGCGCTCTCCGCGGAGCTCGTGGCCGCCCAGCGGGTGGGCAACGGCAACTGGGAGCTCGTCGTGATCCGCCATGGACGTCTCGCCGGCACCGCTGTCGTCACCGGGCGACTCGACCCGCGCCCGGCGATCGAGTCGCTGAGGCTCGCGGCGGAGCACGTACCGGCTCCCCGCGCCCCGGCGAGCGCGGCCCACCCGGAAGAGACGGACCTGCTGATCGCCTGGCTCGGACGCCCCGGCGTCCGACTCGTGGCCGTCGACGCGCCGCTCTCCTGCCCGATCAGCGGAGCCGGGGCCTTCATCGGTCCCGGCCGGACGGCCGCGGCCGTCGCGGCGGCTGATCAGGAACGAGCCCGTCACGACACCGACGCCGTCGGCGCGGCATGATGACCCCATGCTGACCGCCATCGTGCTCATCCACACCGCCGCCGACCGCATCCCCGAGGTCGCGACCGCGATCGCCGAGGTCCCGCACGTCAGCGAGGTCTACTCGGTGACCGGGGAGGTCGACCTGATCGCCCTCGTCCGCGTGCGCGAGCACGAGCAGCTCGCCGACGTCATCGCGGACCAGATCAGCAAGGTCGAGGGGGTCGAGCGGACCGAGACCTTCATCGCCTTCCGTGCGTACTCGAAGAACGACCTGGCCGCAGCCTTCGCTCTCGGTCTCGAGGACTGACAGCGCGCGACGCGCACCCCCGCGACCACCCCGGCCCTCGGCGAGTCAGGCGGAGGAAGCGGCCACCCACCGCTCGAGCACCGCGGCGGCGGACCCTGCGTCGATCGCATGCGCGGCGTGCTCGGTCCCCGCGCGGAGCCGAGCGACGAGGTCTCCGTCGCGGGTGCCCGCGAGGCGACCGTCGGCGACGAGTGCTGCGGCGGCGTTGAGCAGAACCGTCTCCCGGACCGGGCCCGGCTCGCCTGCCAGCAGTCGTCGTGCGACCTCGGCATTGTGCTGCGCGTCCGCACCACGCAGGTCCGCTGGGGTGATGGAGGTCAGACCGAGGTCGCGGGCGGCGTCGAGCGTGTGCTCGACGACCGATCCGTCCCTGACCTCCCAGACCTGCGCCGGCCCGGTCGCGGCGAGCTCATCGAGGCCGTCAGCCCCCCGGAACACGAGTGCCGAGGTGCCGCGCGAGGCGAAGACGCCCGCCATGAGCGGCGCCATCCGCGGGTCCGCGACACCCACGGCGGTCGCCCGTGGCTGGGCCGGATTCGTCAACGGGCCCAGGAAGTTGAACACCGTCGGGATGCCGAGCTCCCCGCGTGCGGTCCCGGCATGCCGCATGGACGGGTGGAAGACCTGCGCGAAGCAGAACGTGATGCCGACCTCGGTGGCGAGGGCGGCGACGCGGTCGACCGAGTGGTCCAGGCGGATGCCGAGAGCCTCGAGCACGTCGGCCGACCCGCTCGACGACGATGCCGCCCGGTTCCCGTGCTTCACGACGGTCGTCCCGGTCCCGGCGACCACCAGCGCCGCCATCGTCGACACGTTGACCGTGTGCATCCGATCCCCGCCGGTGCCGACGAGGTCGATGCTCGGGCCCGGCACCTCGAAGCGGACGGCGTGCGCGAGCATCGTGTCGGCGAGCGCGGTCAGCTCGACCACCGACTCACCCTTCGCGCGGAGAGCGACGAGCAACCCGGCGACGCGTACCGGCGAGACGTCGCCGGACATGATCTGGTCCATGGCCCACGCCATGTGCGGACCACTGACGTCCGTGCGCGACACCAGGGCGCTCAGCAAGCCGGGCCACGTCGGGTCCGGCAGCTCGGGGTGCATCGAGGTCATGCGGCGTCGGCGGGCGCGACGAGAAGCTCGGCCACCACGCGCTGGACCTCGATCGGGTCGAGCGGGCGCGAGACCACACCGTCGGCGTAGGACCACGACGCGAGCCACGCATCCTGCGGACGACCGGTCAGCACGACCACAGGCGGGCACTGGAAGATCTCGTCCTTGAGCTGACGGCACAGGCCCATCCCGCCGACCTTGCCGGTCTCGCCGTCGAGCACGAGCAGGTCGAACAGCCCGCCGTCCATGGCCGAGATCACCGCGGCCTCCGTCGCCACCTCGACCCAGCGGATCGGCGGCTCGTCCTTGCCGAGACGCCGCCCGACGGCGAGGAGCACCTGCTGGCGCGTGTCCACGTTGTCGCTGTACAGCAGGATGCGCGGCCCGTCCGCCACGGACGTCTCCACGCTCTGCTGCTCGAGTCCTGCGCTGCTCATGGTCGCTCTCCATCATCGTCGCTGTGCGCCCTCGCCACGCATCTTGGCACGAGCGACGGCCCTCGTGCTCTCGCGCGCGTACCAACGGGCCCAGCCGCGGCCCGACGACATCGAGGGTCGCGCGACACGCCCGGACCCGGCGACGCCGCAGACCCCGTGTGGAGGCTTGGTGAGCGTACGGAGATGACGCTGTGACACATGCCCGCCTCAAAACATGGGCCTAACGTCCCATCTCGACGAGTTGTCGGCCATAATGGCGACGTGTCGACCGCCATGGCTGCCCCCCACACCGCCCCTCACGTGAGCGTCAACCGACCGAACCCCGTGTCGGTCGGGACGATCGTGTGGCTCGCCAGCGAGCTGATGTTCTTCGCGGGACTGTTCGCGATGTACTTCACGCTCCGCTCGACCGTGCCCGCCGAGTGGGCCGCCCAGACCGGCAAGCTGAACGTGACCTACGCCGCGATCAACACCCTGGTGCTGGTGCTGTCGTCCGTCACCTGTCAGATGGGCGTCTGGGCCGCGGAGCGGTTCCAACCGGTCCGGACCGGCTCGATCCTCGCGGTCCGGACCTGGGGCATGAACGAGTGGATGACCCTGACGTACGTCATGGGCGCGATCTTCATCGGCGGCCAGGTGTTCGAGTACGCGTCACTCGCCCACGACGGGCTCACGATCTCGACGAGCCCCTACGGATCCGTGTTCTTCCTGACCACCGGGTTCCACGGGCTCCATGTCATCGGCGGTCTGATCGCGTTCCTGTTCCTCCTCGGACGCTCGTTCACCGCGAAGCGGTTCGGCCACCACGAGGCGACCACCGCGATCGTCGTGTCCTACTACTGGCACTTCGTCGACGTCGTCTGGATCGCGCTGTTCATCGTCATCTACCTGCTGAAGTGACCAGCGGAGGTCACGAGCCGGTGACCTCCGCCGACCCTCCACCCGTTCCACCGTGCGAGACGAGGACAATTTCGTGAAGGCACTCGCGGCCCGCAGACATCACCGCAATGCGCCGGTGGTGGTCACGCTGCTGGCGCTGCTGACCACCGGCGGCCTGTATGCCGCACTGGCACCGGGCACGGCCCACGCCGCCGAGCCCACCGCCAATGACATCGCCGCCGGTGGGAAGCTGTTCCAGGCCAACTGCTCGACCTGCCACGGCCCCGCTGCCGGTGGCACCGCCAGCGGCCCTTCCCTGGTCGGTGTCGGGGCGGCCGCCGTCGACTTCCAGGTGAGCACGGGTCGGATGCCGATGGCGGCCTCCGGACCGCAGGTGATCGCCAAACCCCCGACCTTCGACGCGACGCAGACAGCCGAGCTCGCCGCCTACGTCGCGTCCCTCGGCGCCGGCCCGGCGGTCCCGACCGCCGAGCAGGTCGACCCGAGCAAGGGCGACCAGGCGACCGGGATGGCCCTGTTCCGGACGAACTGCGCGATGTGCCACAACGCGGTCGGAGCCGGAGGCGCTCTTTCGCAGGGGAAGTTCGCCCCGCCGCTCGCGAACGCGACACCCACCGTGATCTACGAGGCGATGCTGACCGGCCCGCAGTCGATGCCGGTGTTCAACAACAACAACATCACCCCGCAGGAGAAGCGCGACGTCATCGCGTACCTCGTCGCCCAGCGCAGCAACGCGACGAGCGTCAACGACCTCGGGGCCTTCGGCCCGGTGAGCGAGGGCCTGTGGGCCTGGGTCCTCGGGATCGGCACGCTCATCGGCTGTGCCGTCTGGATCGGAGCGAAGTCCTCGTGAGCGCCCACGACTCGACCCCGCACGACAGCGGCAAGGACGTCGTCGTGCACACGCCCGACGGGCTCCCCGACCGCTTCAGCAACCCCGGGCACCCGGAGCACCACCTGCGGCGGAGCGACCAGGACCCGAGGGCGAACAAGCGCGCCGAGCTCCAGGTCGTGGGGCTGTTCCTGATCTCGGTCATCGGAACCATCGGCTTCCTCGTCGCCTACTTCACGGTGACGCCGGCCGGGACGCCGTCGTCCATCCGCAACTCCAACCTGCTCCTGGGCCTCGGCATGTTCTTCGGCCTCATGGGCATCGGGCTCGCGGCGGTGCACTGGGCGAAGTCGCTCATGAACGACCACGAGAAATCCGAGGAGCGTCACGAGCTGCGCAGCCCCGAGCCGGTCCGCGTGCAGGCCGTCGACGTCATCAAGGAGGGCGTCGCCGATTCGGCGATCGGCCGTCGCGGTGTCCTCAAGGGCGCGATGATCTCCGCGCTCGCCCTCTTCCCGCTCTCGATCGTCGTGCCTCTGATCGGCAACGTCGGCGGCAACTGGAACGTCTCCACGCTCAAGCACACGATGTGGAAGAAGGGCACCCGGCTCACGATCGACCCGACCGGCCGCCCGGTGAAGGCCTCGGACCTGACCATCGGCTCCGTGTTCCACATCATCCCGGAGGGCCTCGACACGACCGCGCAGCCGCTCGAGGAGAAGGCCAAGGCGATCGTGCTCCTCATCCGCCTCGACCCGCGGGACCTCAAGATCGCCCCGGACCGCGTGGGCTGGTCCTACGACGGGATCATCGCCTACTCGAAGATCTGCACCCATGTCGGCTGCCCGGTGGCCCTCTACGAGCAGCAGACCCACCACCTGCTCTGCCCGTGCCACCAGTCGACCTTTGATGTCGCCGATGGCGCGAAGGTCGTCTTCGGGCCGGCCAAGCGACCTCTTCCGCAGCTGCCGATCACGGTCGACAGCGAGGGATACCTGGTCGCCCAGAGCGACTTCCACGAACCCGTCGGCCCGAGCTTCTGGGAGCGCCTCAAGTGACGACCACCGACTCGGCGTTCCCGGGCCCCGTCGACTACCTGGACCAGCGCACCGGCCTCGGCAGCGCGATCAAGACCTTTGCGCGGAAGATCTTCCCTGACCACTGGTCGTTCCTGCTCGGCGAGATCGCGCTGTACTCGTTCGTCGTGATCCTGATCTCGGGCGTGTTCCTGACGATGTTCTTCGTCCCGAGCATGAACGAGACCGTCTACCACGGCGCGTGGGCCTCGATGCAGGGCGTCACGATGTCCGAGGCCTTCAAGTCGACCCTCGATCTGTCCTTCGAGGTTCGCGGCGGCCTGCTGATGCGCCAGATCCATCACTGGGCGGCGCTGATCTTCATGGCGGCGATCGTCACCCACATGATGCGGGTGTTCTTCACCGGTGCCTTCCGCAAGCCGCGCGAGGTCAACTGGGTGGTCGGGTTCGTCCTCATGATCCTCGGGCTCGCCGCGGGGTTCTCGGGCTACTCGCTCCCGGACGACGTGCTCTCCGGGAACGGGCTCCGGATCACCGACGGCGTGGTGCTGTCGTTGCCGATCATCGGCAGCTACCTGTCGTACTTCATCTTCGGCGGCCAGTTCCCCGGGACGCAGCTGATCCCCCGGCTCTTCACCGTGCACGTGCTGCTCGTGCCCGGGCTCATCCTGGCGCTGATCGGGCTGCACCTCTTCTTCGTGGTGCTCCACAAGCACACGCAGTACCCCGGCTCCGGGCGGACCGACAAGAACGTCGTCGGCTTCCCCCTGTTCCCGATCTACGTCGCGAAGGCCGGCGGGTTCTTCTTCATCGTCTTCGGCGTCATCGCCCTGATGGCGGCGCTGTTCACGATCAACCCGGTGTGGAACTACGGGCCGTTCGACCCGTCACTGGTCTCCGCCGGAGCGCAGCCCGACTGGTACATGCTCTTCCTCGAGGGTGCGCTGCGTCTGACACCCGGGCAGCTCGAGGTCGTCGTCGCCGGATTCACGATCCCGTTGAACGTCATCATCCCCGCGATGGTCGTGCCGGGGATCCTGTTCACGGCCTTGGCGGCATACCCCTTCATCGAGGCGTACGCCACGGGCGACAAGCGCGAGCACCACGTCCTCGACCGCCCGCGCAACGTTCCCGTCCGGACCTCCTTCGGCGTAGCGCTGCTGACCGCCTTCATGATCCTCATCCTGGCCGGGTCCAACGACATCATCGCGACCCAGTTCCAGCTGTCGATCAACGACATCACGTCGGTGTTCCGCGTGCTGCTGTTCGTCGGCCCGGTCTTCGCCTTCTGGATCACCAAGCGCACGTGCCTGGCGCTCCAGCGGAAGGACCGCGAGCTGGTGCTGCACGGCCACGAGACGGGATCGATCGTGCGCTTCGCAAGCGGTGAGTACATCGAGGTGCACACACCGCTGAACGAGCACGAACGTTGGCTCCGCGTCAGCTACGAGGCGCACCGGCCGATCGAGATCGCCCCTGCGGAGGACTCGCGCGGAGTCATCCGTCAGGGCTACCGGCGCGACCGGCTCCGTCAGCGGGTGTCGCAGCTCTTCTACGAGGACCGTGTCGAGCCCGTGACGCCGACCGAGCTCGCAGCTGCGCAGTCGCACGGAGCCCACGACGCGATCGCGCCGCCGCGGGAGGACCTTGACCACGTCGAGTCGCAGCCGGTCGGCGGCGGCCAGCACTTCGTGGCACCGATCTCGCAGGTCACGCCCGACGAGCGGAATCTCTGACGGTCGGGCAGAGTTGACGAGGTGGTGGCGGACGGCCCCGACGAGGTCGTCACGCCGCCGCACTTCCTGAATGACGACGACGCCGCGGCATGCTGCGGCCCGAAGCAGGAGAGGCAATCGCCCATGGCTGACTACACCCTTCCGGATCTGCCCTACGACTTCGCGGCACTCGAGCCGCACATCTCGGGCGCGATCATGGAGCTGCACCACGACAAGCACCACCAGGCCTACGTGACGGGCGCCAACGCCGCACTCGCCAAGCTCGCCGAGGCGCGCGAGACCGGCAACTTCGACGCCGTGAACCTCTTCGAGAAGAACCTCGCGTTCAACCTCGGCGGTCACGTGAACCACTCGATCTTCTGGGAGAACCTCTCCCCCGACGGCGGCGACACGCCGACCGGTGAGCTCGCTGCGGCGATCGACGAGTTCTTCGGCTCGTTCGACGCGTTCCGGAAGCACTTCGCCGCCGTTGCGGCCGGCGTGCAGGGCTCCGGATGGTCGATCCTCGCCTGGGACTCCATCGGCCAGAAGCTCGTGATCGTGCAGCTCTACGACCAGCAGAGCAACATCGCCCTCGGACTCGTGCCGATCGTGGTGCTCGACCTCTGGGAGCACGCGTACTACCTCGACTACAAGAACGTCCGCGCCGACTACGTCTCGGCGTGGTGGAACATCGTGAACTGGGCCGACGCAGCCGCGCGGCTGGCGCGCGCACGCACCCAGACCGCGGGTCTCATCGTCTCCGTCTGAGTCGTCCGGATGGCCTCGACGGGCCTGGCTCCTCGCCTCTCCAGGCGATCGGGACCGGGCCCGTCGGCGTTCGCGCCGAGGGGTCAGCCTCGCGTCTGACGGCCGTCGCCGTCACGCCGCCCGTGCGAGCGTGGCCTGCTGCTCTGCTGTCTTCTCCGCTGTCGCGAACCCGACCGATCGGTACACGGAGAACGCCGCGTCCGCTGGATCGGCCACGATCACGAGCCGCGTGGCGTGCAGCACCTCGAACCCGTCGGTTGCCGCGTGATGGACGAGGGTCGCGGCCAGCCCCTGACCCCGAGAGTCCGGTCCTGTGTCGAGCGACCGGAAACGGGCCACACCTGATCCATCGGTGACGAACCCCAGGCCCGAGCGCATCTCGCCCGGGTGGCACGTCGTGACCACCTGGTCCCAGTCATGGCGTCGGCGTGCGGCCGGTTCGTCCCCCAGCAGCACGAGGTTGCCCCACCATGACCCCGGTTCGCTCGGCGAGCGGACCACCACGAGGTGGTCGCCGTGGTCCTCGACCTCGCTCCCCTCGAGCCCCAGCACCATGAGATCGGTCCGGAACCCGAGCGAGGATACGCGCACGCGGCAGTCGCTAGCAGAGGGGCGAGCCCCACCCCTGTGCGCACAGCCGCGTCAGTGCGTGTGCTGCCCGCGGGAGAACTCGAAGACCCATCCGGTCAGGCCGATCACCGCGAGGCCACCGCCGATGGCAGAGAGCCACCAGCCCACCGCGAGACCGGCGAAGACGAGCGCGGCTGCTGCGGCGATGACCAGCGGCCACCAGCTCCACGGGCTGAACACACCCTGATCGCCGGCACCCTGGTCGATCTCGCCGAGCTCGTCGTCCTCGGGTCGCTCATCGATCCGTCCCGAGAGCAGTCGGAAGTACCCGCCGATCATCATGCACAGGAGACCGACCAGGAAGATCGCGGCCGAGCCAACGGGTTCGGCATGGCTGAAGAAGGCGTAGACCCCTGCGACCGGGAAGAAGAAGACCCCGATCGACAGGAACAGGCGCGACTCGACCTTCATCGGATCAGCTCCCCGTCCCGTTCTCGTCAGCGGACCCCGTCGAGGTGCCGTCGCGACTGCCCACCAGGGCGAGCAGGTCGGCGTCGGGCTGCGCATGGTCGAGCGCGGCGACCTCGGGGTGGTGCAGGTCGAATGCGGGGCGTTCCGAACGGATCCGCGGCAATGACGTGAAGTTGTGCCGCGGGGGCGGGCAGCTCGTGGCCCACTCGAGCGATCCGCCGAAGCCCCACGGGTCGTCGACCATCACGAGCGGCGCGTTGCGCCACGTCGTGTACACGTTCCACAGGAACGGCAGCGTCGAGGAGGCCAGCACGAACGCTCCGACCGTCGAGATCTGGTTCAAGGTCGTGAAGCCGTCCTGGGGCGAGTAGTCGGCGATGCGCCGCGGCATCCCCATCACACCGAGCCAGTGCTGCACCAGGAACGTCGTGTGGAACCCGACGAACAGCAGCCAGAAGTGGATCTTCCCGAGACGTTCGTCGAGCATCCGACCGGTGAACTTCGGCCACCAGAAGTAGAAGCCCGCGAACATCGCGAACACGACGGTCCCGAACACCACGTAGTGGAAATGTGCGACGACGAAGTAGGTGTCGGAGATCTGGAAGTCGAGCGCCGGGCTGGACAGGATCACACCCGTCAGTCCGCCGAAGAGGAAGGTCACCAAGAAGCCGATGGTCCACAGCATCGGCGTGTCGAACGTGAGCTTGCCGCGCCACATCGTGCCGATCCAGTTGAAGAACTTCACGCCGGTCGGCACCGCGATCAACATCGTCATGAACGAGAAGAACGGCAGCAGCACCGCGCCGGTCACGTACATGTGGTGAGCCCAGACGGTGACGGAGAGCGCCGCGATCGCGATCGTCGCGTAGATGAGGCCCTTGTAGCCGAAGATCGGCTTGCGACTGAAGACCGGCAGGATCTCGCTGATGATGCCGAAGAAGGGCAGCGCGATGATGTAGACCTCCGGGTGCCCGAAGAACCAGAACAGGTGCTGCCACAGCAGGGCGCCACCGTTCTCCGGGTTGAACACCTGCGCACCGAGCCGCCGGTCCGCACCGAGCGCGAACAGCGCCGCCGCCAACGGCGGGAAGGCCATCAGGATCAGCAGGCTCGTCACCAGCGTGTTCCAGGTGAAGATCGGCATCCGGAACATCGTCATGCCGGGGGCCCGCATCGTGACGATCGTGGTGATGAAGTTGACCGCTCCGAGGATCGTCCCGAAGCCCGTGAGCGCGAGGCCGAACACCCAGAGGTCACCGCCCACCCCGGGCGAGAACGTCGTGTTCGACAACGGCGCGTACGCGAACCATCCGAACGAGGCCGCACCCTGAGGGGTGAGAAATCCGGCCATGACGATCAGCCCGCCGAACAGGTAGAGCCAGTAGGCGAACATGTTCAGCCGCGGGAAGGCGACGTCCGGCGCACCGATCTGCAAGGGCATGATCACGTTGGCGAAACCGGCGAACAGCGGGGTCGCGAAGAGCAGCAGCATGATCGTGCCGTGCATGGTGAAGAGCTGGTCGTACTGCTCCTTGGACTGCACGATCTGCAGCCCCGGCTCGAAGAGCTCGGCGCGGATCAGCAGCGCCATGATCCCGCCGACCGCGAAGAACAGGAATGACGTGATCAGGTACATGTACCCGATCGTCTTGTGGTCCGTCGACGTGACCCACTTGATCACGGTGCGACCCAAGGTCTGCCGCCGCGGGGCGAGGCCCGGGATGGTCTCGATCTGCGCGGCCATCAGCTGGCCCCCTTCTGGACGTGCTGGAGCTGGTCGTACTGGAGGCCGAGCGCGCCTGTCTGGCCCTTGGCCTGGAGCTCGGCGACGTGGGCGTCGAACTCTGCCTTCGAGACGACCTTGACGTTGAACAGCATCGCCGAGTGCTCGATGCCGCAGAACTCGGCGCACTTGCCGACGTAGGTCCCCTCGTGCTCGGGGACGATCTGGAACGCGTTCGTGCGCCCCGGGATCGCGTCCATCTTGAAGAGGAACGCGGGCACCCAGAACGAGTGGATGACGTCGCGGGAGTTCAGATGGAACTCGACCCGCTCGCCGACCGGCAGGTACAGCGTCGTGGCGTCCGCGAGCGAGCCGGTCGCGGAGACCTGCTGCACGTGCTGACCGGTCTCGTACACGTGCTGGTCGAGGTAGTTGAAGTCCCAGCTCCACCGCTTCGCGACCACCTGGACCGTGAGGTCCGGCTTCGCGCTGGTGTCGAGGATCGCGATCGTGTCCCGGTTCGTGTAGAAGTACAGGACCCCGACCATGAGGATCGGAAGGATCACGTACATGATCTCGAGCGGGACGTGATACCTCAGCTGCACCGGGAGCGTCGTGTCGTTCTTCCGCTTCCGGTAGACGGCCACGCACCAGAGGATCAGTCCCCACGTGATGACCCCCACGACGAGAGCAGCGATCCACGACCCCGTCCAGAGGTTCGTGATGCGCAGCGTCTGGTTCGTGACCGGGGCCTCGCCCTGGGGCACGCCCGGAAGGAAGCCACGCTGGGCCTCCTGGGAGCATCCGGCGAGCAGCAGTACAGCACCGGCTGCCAGTGCCGCGACCCCGGCGGTGGCCCGGCGGTGCTTGCTTGGTGGTTGCGCGCGCAAGGGGGACCTTTCACGTCACGTCCCACCAGCACCGACCGTTGTGGGCGGGGCCGTATGGGACTTTCGTCCTCGACGAGTGCAGCCTAGCGTCATCCTCGCGCGATGTGAGCCCCGCATCGCCACCATGGCGACACATTGTCAGCACAACGCGTCCACCTCTCCGACGCCGTGCCATCGACCGCACGCGCTACCGTGCGGTCGTGATCAACCCCGTGCCCCGCGCGTTCGGCCCGGCTCGCCCGGCCCCCCGAAGGTCGGTATGACGCGCGCCACGCCTGCCCCACGGGTCTTCCTCGACGCCGCCGGTCACGCCCCCGTCCACCCGCAGGCACGGGCCGTGCTCCTGGAGGCCGTCGACCAGGGCTGGGCCGACCCGCGGCGTCTGCACGCCGAGGGCCGTCGGGCGCGGATGCTGCTCGACGGCGCCCGCGAGTCCATCGCGGCACACCTCGGCAGCCGGCCGGCCGAGCTCCGGTTCGCCGGCTCGCACGTGACCGCCCTGCACACCGCCGTCAGAGGTGTCACCCGCGGGCGGCATCGCCTCGGCCGGGACGTCGTCGCAAGCGCCGTCGAACGCGCCGCGCTCCTCCACGCCGCACGGTTCACCACCACCGACGGGGACGCGCCCGGCACGACCGCACTGATCCCCGTCGATCGGACCGGGCGTGTCGCAGTCGACCAGTTCGTCGCCCGGCTCGGTGCGGGCGGAGTCGCGCTCGCGGCGCTCCAGCACGCAAACGGGGAGGTCGGCACCTTGCAGCCGGTCCCGGAGGTCCACGCTGCGGCCCGACAGGCCGGTGTACCGCTGCTGGTCGACGCCGGGTCGAGCGTCGGCCACGTCCCGGTCTCCGACGCGTGGGACCTCCTGGCGGCAGACGCGGGCGACTGGGGAGCGCCGGTCGGCCTCGGCCTGCTCGCCGTGCGTCCGCGGGTGCGCTGGGCGCCCGACTGGCCCGAGGACGACGACCCCTGGTTCCCCGGTGGCGTGAGCGTCCCGGCCGCGCTCGCCGCAGCCGCCGCCCTCGACCTCGCGCGATCGGACCTCTCCGTCGAGGACGCGCACCGCCGGGCCCTGGTGTCCAGGATCCGCACCGAGGTCCCGATCCGCGTGCCGGACGTGCAGGTGATGGGTCCGGACGACGCCCGGCTCCCGCACGTCGTCACGTTCTCGTGCCTGTACGTGGACGGCGAGGCACTCGTGACCGAGCTCGACAGGGCCGGCTTCGCGGTGGGCTCCGGCTCGGCGTGCACGTCGAGCGCGTTGGAGCCCAGTCACGTCCTCGCGGCGATGGGGGCACTCACCCACGGCAACATCCGGATCACGGTGCCGCGCGGCACCGAGGCTGCGCAGGTCGAGCGCTTCCTCGAGGTCCTGCCCGCGGCCGTCGCGACGGTCCGATCGGCTCTCGGGGTCGAGGGACTGTGAGCGCCCCTGGCGGTTCCGGCTCGAGCGACCACGGCTCGGCCGACCGCCCACCGACGAGCGAGCCCCCATCAGTCGAGGGGCCGCCCGTCGAGGAGCCGCAGACGACCGTCGACGCACGGGGCGCGCGCTGCCCGATGCCCGTCATCATGCTCGCTCGTGCCGCTGCGTCGCTTCCCGGCGGCTCGCTCGTCACCGTGATCACGACCGATCCGGCGGCCCGGCTCGACGTCCCGGCATGGGCGCGCATGCGCGGTCACGCGGTGGTCGACGACCGTCCTGCCCCGTCCCGACCCGACGAGGTTCGCATCACCGTCCGACTGTCCGGGAACGGCTGACGGGCCCGCCGCACGCAGCGAGCCCGTCAGCTGGCATCCGGCGCCCCAGCGGCCGCTGAACCAGAGTCAGGAGAAGGAACCCCCGCACGCGCACGAGCTGCCCGCGTTCGGGTTGTCGATCGTGAAGCCCTGCTTCTCGATCGTGTCGGCGAAGTCGATCGTCGCGCCGTCGAGGTACGGAACACTCATCCGGTCGACGATCACCTCGACACCGTCGTAGTCACGGATCGCATCGCCGTCGAGCACGCGCTCGTCGAAGTACAGCTGGTAGATCAGGCCGGAGCAGCCGCCCGGCTGGACCGCGACGCGGAGCCGGAGGTCGTCGCGGCCCTCCTGCTCGAGGAGGCTGCGGACCTTGCCCGCAGCCACATCGCTCAGCACGACGCCATGGGTGGCAGTCTCGGTGGTTTCGCTCATCGTCGTCTCCGCATTGCTCGCGCGAGGTGCCCAGGGCACGCCTGTCGTCTGTCTGGTCCTTCTGTCCCACCAACATCGCGCACGGCGCCGGTGTTCCCCTCAGCGTACGACTGCCGCGTGCAGGTACGGCGCACCCGAGGTCCCGCGCCGTCCCTGCCCGTGCAGCCGGGCTCCGCGCCACCAGGCTCAGTGCGACCCGACTCAGTGCGCACCGGCTCAGTGCGACCAGGTGCGCGCGAGCCGGGCCGCACGCGCGGCGAGCGTGCCGCTCGGGTCGGCGAACGATGCCGCAACCTCGGCGTCCGACGTCGCGACGGCGTACGCGCCGGCGATCCCGGCCGCCCCCCACTCGCGCCGCCCGATGGTGACCTGCCCCGCCAGCACGACCGTCGGGACCGCAGCATCGAGGGCCCGCGCCGCGACCGCCTGGACGACCTTGCCGTGGAGCGACTGCCAGTCGAAGGTGCCCTCTCCCGTCACCACGAGATCGACGTCCGCGATCCGCTCCGCCAGCCCCACCGCATCGGCCACCACGACCGAACCAGGGATCAGCCGTGCGCCGAGCACCGCGAGCCCGAAGCCGAGACCGCCGGCCGCACCGGTGCCCGGCGCCGTCGACAGCCGCGGAGCACGCGGCGCACCCACGAGCAGGTCGGGACGCCCGAGCTCCGCCCCGAGCACCTGCCCCGCCACCTCGGCGAAGCGGCTGAGCGACCGCTCGAGCTCCTGCGCCTGCTCAGGCGATGCGCCCTTCTGCGCGGCAAACCCACCACTGGCACCGTTCAACCCGAGCAGCGGGACGTCGACGTCGTAGGCGCCGACGAGCTCGACCCCGGACAGTCGCTCCCGCACGGCGGCAAGTCCCGCGAGATCGGCGGATCGCACCTCGGCGAGGTGGAGCCCGCCGGCCCCGAGAGCCTCCGCGGACCCGACGCCGAGCGCGCCGAGCATGCCTGCACCCCCGTCGTTCGTCGCCGAACCGCCGAGGCCGACGACGATGCGACCCGCTCCCGTGCCGAGCGCGGCGTCGATCAGACGGCCGACGCCGCCGGAGGTCGTGACGGTCGGGTCCCGCCGGTCGAACGGGACGAGCGGGAGCCCGATGGCCTGTGCCGACTCGATGTACGCGGTGCGCGACCCGTCGGTGTCCACGACCAGGACGGCTGCCGGGACCGGTTCCCCGAGGGGCGACGGAACGGTCACGGACAGCAGCGTGCCGCCCAGAGCGGCCTGCAGGGTGTCGAGGAAGCCCGGACCGCCGTCCGAGAGCGGGCACGGCTCGACCCGGTCCTCGGGGGCGGTCCGGTGCCAACCCTCGGCGATCGCGGAGGCCGCCTGCCCCGCGCTGAGGGTTCCGCCGAAGGAGTCCGGGGCGACCAGGATGCGCATGGCGCGATCCTGGCACACACGTGCGGAGGTCCTGCGCGCCGGGGTAGGCCAGCACCGTTGTGGGATGATCTGCGCGTGACGAGCATCCCAGGGACGACGTTCTCCGAGCCCGCGCCGTCGGCCGCGCTGCTCCTGCTCGGGCGCGGGGTCGACCTCGCCTCCGAGCGGGGCGTCGAGTGCGTCGGTGACCTCCCCGCCCCCAGCGACCCGGACCTGGTCGAACGCGCGCGGGTGGCGCGTGCCGCCCTCGGCGACCGTGCGTTCGTGCTCGGCCACCACTACCAGCGCGACGAGGTCATCGACTTCGCCGACGTGACCGGCGACTCGTTCAAGCTCGCGCGCGAGGCGGCCGCTCGGCCAGAGGCCGAGTTCATCCTGTTCTGCGGCGTCCACTTCATGGCGGAGTCCGCCGACATCCTCACGTCGGCCGCGCAGCAGGTGATACTCCCCGACCTCGCGGCCGGGTGCTCGATGGCGGACATGGCCGCGATCCACCAGGTCGAGGATGCGTGGGACGTGCTCACGGAGGCCGGCGTGTCGGCGACCACCGTCCCGGTCACCTACATGAACTCCACGGCGGCTATCAAGGCCTTCACCGGTCGCCACGGCGGGACGGTCTGCACCTCGTCGAACGCCCATGTCGCCCTCCGTTGGGCCTTCGACCAGGTGGGCGGGCGCGACGGCCACGGCAAGGTGCTCTTCATGCCGGACCAGCACCTCGGGCGCAACACCGCGGTGCGCGAGCTCGGGCTCTCCCTCGACGACTGCGTGGTCTACGACCCGCGCAAGCCGCAGGGCGGCCTCACCGCGCAGCAGCTGCGCGACGCGCGGATGATCCTGTGGCGGGGGCACTGCTCGGTGCACGGGAGGTTCTCGGCGCAGAACGTCGCCGACATCCGCACCGCCGCGCCAGGGGTGACCGTGCTCGTGCACCCCGAGTGCACGCACGAGGTCGTCACCGCGGCCGACATGGTCGGCTCGACGGAGTACATCATCAAGGCCCTCGACGCGGCCGAGCCCGGGTCGACCTGGGCGATCGGCACGGAGCTCAACCTCGTGCGACGCCTCGCGAACACCCATCCGGACAAGACGGTGCACTACCTCGACTCGACGGTGTGCTTCTGCTCGACCATGAACCGCATCGACCTGCCCCACCTCGTCTGGGCGATGGAGTCCCTGGTCGACGGCCGTGTCGTCAACCGCGTCGTGGTCGACGAGGATGACGCGCACTGGGCCCGGGTGGCTCTCGATCAGATGCTCGCGCTGCCCGGGTACTGAGCGCGGGCGGATCGGGGAGCGGCTGCGGGCTGTCAGCCTGCCGCGAGACCGACCAGCAGGAGGACCTCCGCCAGCACGACCTTCTCGAGCTCGCCGAGGTGGACCGACTCGTTGGCTCCGTGCGCGCGCGAGTCCGGGTCTTCGACGCCCGTGACCAGCACGGCGGCGTGCGGGAAGAGGTCGACGAGGTCGGCGATGAACGGGATGGAGCCACCGACGCCGATGTCGACAGGAGGCACGCCCCACGCGCCGGTGAATGCCGCACGCGCGGTCCGCATCGCGACCGAGTCCGCGGGGGCCTGGTACGGCTTGCCCGCCTCGCCGTCACGGACCGTCACCTGGGCGCCGAACGGGGCGTGCGACTCGAGGTGGCGGCGGAGCGCCTGCATCGCGAGCGCCGGGTCCTGGCCCGGGGCGATGCGGAGCGACAGCTTGGCCGTCGCACGCGGCGCCAGCGTGTTCGACGCCTCGGCGACGCTGGTCGCATCGATCCCGATGACGCTCAGCGCCGGGCGGGTCCACAGGCGTGCCGTCAGCGATCCCGAGCCGGCGAGCCTGACCCCGTCGAGGATTGCCGCGTCCGCACGCAGGTCCGCCTCGTCGTAGTCCACGGCGGGATCCGGACCCACGACGAGGCCCTCGACCGCCACGTCGCCGGCATCGTCGTGCAGCGTCGCGATCAGGCGCGCGAGCACCGTCAGGGCATCGAGCACCGGGCCTCCGAAGAAGCCGGAATGCACCGCGTGGGACAGCACGGCGACCTCGACCTCGGCATCGACGAGGCCGCGGAGCGACGTGGTCAGCGCCGGGACGCCCACGCGCCAGTTCGCGGAGTCCGCGACCACGAAGACGTCGCCCGCGAGCTTGTCCCGGTACGTGTGCAGGAACGACGAGAACGTCGGCGAGCCGATCTCCTCCTCGCCCTCGACGAACACCGTCACCCCGATCCCCAGCTCGTCGCCGAGCACGCGGAGGGCACCCACGTGAGCGACGATGCCGGCCTTGTCGTCCGCAGCGCCGCGGCCGTAGAGGCGGCCGGCGCGCTCGGTCGGTTCGAACGGAGACGTGTCCCACGCCGCAGGGTCGCCGGTGGGCTGGACGTCGTGGTGCGCATAGAGCACGACGGTCGGCCGGCCCGGTGCGGCAGGCCGCCTCGCGACGACGGCCGGGGCCCCCGGTCGGCCGTCCGCCCCCGCGGCGGTCAGGACCTCGACCTCCGGCAGACCCACGCCGACGAGCAGCGCCGCGACGGCGTCCGCCGTCGCGCGGACCGCCGCCTGGTCGAACGCCGGGTTGGAGATGCTCGGGATGCGGACGAGCGCCTCGAGGTCCCGCCGGACGGAATCGAACTCCGTCGCGACCCGCTCGCGCCAGTGCTCGATGCTTCGCGGGCCGGATGCGGCCGCCGGCGATTCATCGCTCGGCAGAGGGGCGGGCACGGCTCGGGGGTCCTCGGTCATGGGCGATCACGCTACTCCGTCGGCTCGACTACCCTCGGGGTGTGTTCTCTCGCCGCAAGACCGATGCCACCCCTGCCACCGCGCCGACGGATGTCACGTCCACGACGGGTTCCGGGAAGGGGCACGCCACCCCACGCCGCAAGCAGTCCGAGGCCGCGAACAAGCGTCCGCTCGTCCCGGCCGGCCGCGCGGGCAACAGCAAGTCGGTGCGCGCTGCGGAGCGCGCCGCCGCCAAGGTCCGCCGTGAGCAGGAGTACCAGGCGATGGTCACGGGGGACGACCGCCACCTGCCCGCGCGGGACCGCGGTCCGGTCCGTCGGTTCGTCCGGGACTACATCGATGCGCGTCGCACGATGCTCGAGTACATGCTGCCGGGGGTGCTCGGCTTCCTCGTGATCCAGATCCTCGCCCAGCAGGTGTCCTCCTACGCCTACCTCGCCGTGCTCATCGCCTTCTACCTCTTCGTGATCGCCACCATCGTGGACGTCGTCCTCAGGTGGCGCCGCCTGCGCAAGCGCCTGATCGCGAAGTTCGGCCCCACGACGTCGATGCAGGGGCTCATGCTCTACACCGTCAGCCGCTCCTCGCAGATCCGGCGCACACGCATGCCGCGACCGCAGGTCAAGCGCGGCGAGGACCCGTCCTGACCGGACCGCAGGGCACCGCTCGTCAAGCGCTCGCACGGCCCACAGGTTCCCTCGGAGCCGACGTAGGGTGACAGACATGGTCACCTATCGCTACCTGGGCAACTCCGGGCTCAAGATCTCCGAGATCACCTACGGCAACTGGCTCACCCACGGCTCGCAGGTCGAGAACGACACCGCCAAGGCGTGCGTCCGCGCAGCCCTCGACGCGGGCATCACCAGCTTCGACACCGCAGACGTCTACGCGAACACGGCGGCGGAGACGGTGCTCGGCGAGGCGCTCCGGGGCCAGCGCCGCGAATCGCTCGAGCTCTTCACCAAGGTCTACTGGCCGACAGGCCCGAAGGGCCCCAACGACAGCGGACTCTCCCGCAAGCACATCCTCGAGTCGATCAACGGCTCGCTCCGTCGGCTCGGCACGGACTACGTCGATCTCTACCAGGCGCACCGGTACGACACCGAGACCCCGCTCGACGAGACGATGCAGGCGTTCGCGGACGTCGTCCGCCAGGGCAAGGCGCTCTACATCGGGGTCAGCGAGTGGACCGCCGACCAGATCCGGGCCGGTCACGCGCTCGCGGAGCAGCTCGGCTTCCAGCTCATCTCGAACCAGCCCCAGTACTCGATGCTGTGGCGCGTGATCGAGCCCGAGGTCGTCCCGACGTCCGCCGAGCTCGGCGTCTCCCAGATCGTGTGGTCACCCGTCGCCCAGGGCATCCTCACCGGCAAGTACCTCCCCGGTGCGCCGCTGCCCGCCGGCTCGCGCGCGACCGACGCACGCGGCGGCGCGGACATGATCGGGCGGTTCTTCCGGATCCCGGGGATCCTGGAGCGCGTCCAGCTCCTCACGCCGGTCGCGAACGAGCTCGGGCTGACCCTCGCGCAGCTCGCCGTCGCGTGGGTCCTCCAGAACGACAACGTGGCTGCGGCGATCATCGGCGCCTCACGACCCGAGCAGGTGCAGGAGAACGTCCGCGCCTCCGGCGTCACGATCCCCATCGAGCTGCTCGCGCGCGTCGACGAGGCCCTCGGCGACACCGTCGTGCGCGACGCCTCGATGACAGCCACGACGGCACCCACCTCTCGTCCGTCCTGACCGTTCGGCGCCTCCCGCGGCCCTGACCGGCGCCGACCGAGAACTGCCGGCCAGCGCATTCGACCCGACGCCCATCACCGCCCCGGTGGTGGGCGTCGGGCGTGCTCCGGATCAGTCGGTGGGAGCCGGCGTCCCCGACCGGCCCCGGGCGTTCGTCTGGGAGAGATCGACCGGCGGGACCGCCAGGACCGGCGCCGCCTGGACACCACCGTTCAGCAACCGGGCCGAGCGGACGCCCTGCGCGGACAGGTCGCGCCACACCTCGCCGATCCACTCCTCGGCGTCGTACTGGTTGGCGAACGCCGGGCTGACCGGGCGGTCCAGCTCCACGCCGTCTCCCCCGTCGAACGCCCACTCCCACTGCGGACGGATCACAGTGCGACCTCAGCACGGCTGCGGCTCTCGCGTCGCAGCGCATCAGCAGCCAGCCCTCGGTTGAGCCGCGACGCCCAGAACGGACCACGGTAGGCGAAGCCGGTGTAGCCCTGCACGAGGGTTGCCCCGACGGCAAGGTACTCCCGGGCGTCGGGCAGGGTCGTGATGCCACCGACCCCGATGATGACCGGCTCCGGGCCGAGCCGGGACCGCAACCGCGCGACGACGTCGAGACCGCGGGTCAGCAGCGGAGGCCCGGACAACCCACCCGGACCGAGATCGTGCGCGATCGTCGTGTTGACGGCGACGATGCCGTCGAGGCCGAGCTCGAGCGCGAGGTCGGCCACCGCGTCGACGTCGTCGTCGGAGAGGTCGGGCGCGATCTTGACGAGGAGCGGGACGCGGCTCGCACCCGCCGTCGCAGCGTCGGCGGCATCGCGGACCGCGACGAGGATCGGACGCAGCGCATCGACCGACTGCAGGTCGCGAAGACCGGGGGTGTTCGGCGACGAGACGTTGACCACGAGGTAGTCCGCGTAGGGGGCCAGCAGCGCCGCGCTCGTCGCGTAGTCACCCGGCGCCTCCGCCACGGGGGTCACCTTCGTCTTCCCGATGTTGACCCCCACGACCATCCCGCGCCCGCGGGGGGTGGCCCGCAGGTGACGCAGCCGCTCGGCGACCGTGACGGCACCCTCGTTGTTGAAGCCCATCCGGTTGCGGATCGCGTGCTCGTCGAGGACCCGCCACAGCCGCGGCTTCTCGTTCCCCGGCTGCGCGTACGCCGTGACGGTTCCGATCTCCACGAACCCGAAGCCGAGCATCGTCAGACCCTCGACCGCCTCGGCGTTCTTGTCGAAACCGGCCGCGACACCGAACGGGGCGGGGAACCGTAACCCGAGCGCGTCCACACCGCCACGTGGATCGCTCGTGAAGACCGGCGAGAGCAACCGGGCGACCCCCGGCGCGCGTCCCGCCACCCGGATGGCACGGAACGCGAGCTCGTGCGCCCTCTCGGGATCGATGTGTCTGAGGACGAGGGAGAAGAGGAGCCGGTACACGCGCCCAACCTAGCGGGCCCGGCCGCCCCAGGGGGTCAGTGCGACGTGACCTGCACGGGGACCGGCCGGGTCCGCCGCAGCCAGAGCAGGCCGAGCACCGGCAGGACGAGCGGGACGTAGCCGTACCCCTGGCCGAACACGGACCAGACCGTCGCCTGAGGAAAGTCCTGCGGCGAGAGCAACGACAGCGTGCCGACCGCCAGGACGCCCACGAGCTCGACGCTGCACGCGGCCCACGCGATCCGCCGGGCGAGCCGACCGCCCCGAGCCAGGGCGAACGTGGCGGCGACGTACACGACGGCGGAGAGCGCCGACAGCAGGTAGGCGAGCGGGGCCTCGGAGAGCTTGGTCGCGATCTGGAAGCCTGCGCGAGCCGTGGCAGCGAGCGCGAACACGCCGTAGACGGCGACGAGCACCCGTCCGGGGCCCGAGGAGGTCGACGGCACGCCGTGCGGGGCCGACGCCGATCCGTCTGCGCTCGGCCCACCCGCCACCGGGGTCTCGACCATCGGTGGTTGTTGCGGTTCGATCGACTCGGTCATGAGATCCCCCACGTCTGCAGCATCCGCCATTGCATGAAGGCCACCGTCACCGCCGCGACGAGCAGCACCACCGAGCTCCACCGGGTCCGCTCCGCGAAGGCCCAGGCGCCCGCCAACGGAAGGATCAGGAGGCTCGCCACCACATAGCCCCAGAACGTCCCGTGCTCGACCGGGCCCGGACCTCGCGACGCCGCGACGATCGCCACGACGAGCTGGACGAGCAGGGCAGCTTCGACGACGGCCGCCCCCCAGAGCTGGTTCAGCACGACGGGCCGGTCGCGGACGGCCCAGAGCGCGGCCCAACCGGCGAGAGCGGCCGCCAGTACCACGACGACGAGGGCGAGAGGCAGGATCACGGGCCTGAGGCTACCGTGCTCCGCGGACTAGGATCTGGACGTGCCTCGACTGACGTTGACCTCCGCCGACCCCGCCCGCCTCGCGACCGACGCCGTCGTCGTCGCCATCGCCAGGACACCGGACGGCCCGGTGCTCGTCGCCGGCGACGAGCTGCCGACCGCGCTCCGCACGGCCCTGTCCGAGGTGCTGGCGTCCGGCGCTGCGACCCTCGGCATCACCGGAGCGGCGGACGAGGTCCGCAAGGTCCCGTCGGCCGGCTCCGTGGCGGCGCCGGTCATCGTGCTCACCGGTCTGGGTGACGTGGACGACACCTGGGCACCGGAGTCGTTGCGGCGCGCGGCGGGCGCAGCGACCCGCGAGCTCGGCGGCGCCGGATCGGTCGCGCTGGCCCTCCCGAGCGCCGACCTCGTCCAGCTCGCGGCCGTGATCGAGGGTGCCCTGCTCGGTGCGTACGCATACACCCGGTACCGGGCGACGGACGCCGCCGCCAAGGCCGTCGCGGTCGCCCAGATCGAGGTCGTGACCGCGCTCGCGAAGGACAAGGGGGCCAAGGCCGCACTCGCACGCGCGGAGGTCCTTGCAGAGGCGGTGCACGCCACGCGCGACCTGATCAACACCGCCCCCAACGACCTGTACCCGGCGGCGTTCGCGGACCTCGCGAAGGAGGCCGCCAAGGGGACCGGCATCAAGGTCACCGTCCTCGACGAGAAGGCGCTCGCGGCAGGTGGCTACGGCGGTCTGATCGGGGTCGGACAGGGGTCGGTCCGCGGTCCGCGTCTGGTCAAGGTCGCCTACTCCCCCTCCCGCCCGACGGCCAAGGTCGCGCTCGTCGGCAAGGGCATCACGTTCGACTCCGGCGGCATCTCGATCAAGCCGGCCGCCGGCATGGAGGCGATGAAGTCGGACATGTCCGGGGCTGCCGCCGTGCTCCACACGGTCGTCGCGGCTGCGCGTCTCGGACTCCCGGTCGCGGTGACCGGCTGGCTCTGCCTCGCCGAGAACATGCCGTCCGGATCCGCGCAGCGCCCGAGCGATGTCATCACCATCCGCGGCGGGACGACGGTGGAGGTGCTCAACACCGACGCCGAGGGTCGACTCGTCCTGGCCGACGGACTCGTCGCCGCGACCGAGGAGAAGCCCGACGTCGTCCTCGACATCGCCACCCTGACGGGCGCCCAGGTGGTCGCACTCGGTCACCGGGTCTCAGCCGTCATGGGAACGGACGCGGTGCGGGACGAGGTCATCGCCGCGGCCGGCGCATCGGGCGAGCAGTTCTGGCCGATGCCGCTCCCGGAGGAGCTCCGCGCCGGGTTGGCCTCGAAGGTCGCCGACATCGCGAACATCGGGGAGAGGTGGGGCGGGATGCTCTCGGCCGGGGTGTTCCTCCAGGAGTTCGTCGGGACGACGCCCTGGGCTCACCTCGACGTCGCCGGCCCGGCGTTCAACGAGAAGACCGCCCACGGCTACACGCCCATCGGCGGCACGGGCGTCGGTGTGCGCACGATGCTCGCGCTGATCGAGTCGCGCGCGACCGCGCACTGACCGGCACGCGCGAGACCGATGCGCGCGTGACCGAAGCCGGACGCCCGCGCGCGACTCAGGGCATCTCGCGCCGGTGCGACGACTCGTGCGACCGGAGCGTCTCGCGCGGTGCGCGGGAGACGTCACGATCCCGAGAGCGCTGACGGGAGTTCCAGTCGCGCATGCGCTGCGGGTAGCCCGTGCGGTGGACGTAGTAGACCGGCACGCCGAGCGCCTCGGCCACCTCACGAGCGGTCGACGGATCGGGGACCCTGCGTCGTGTCCACTCGCCCGTGCCGGCGATCAGCATCAGGGTCATCGGCGTGTCGTTGGTGCGCGGCTCGACGTACGCCTCGACGCCCCGCCGCGTGCTGACGAACTCCTGGAAATGGGTCAGCGTCGCCTGCTGCGCCGCGCGCGACGACGGCGCCGCCTCGGTCCGGCGGGGGTGTCGCCGTAGCACGCGTGAGAACAGACCCATGGCCGCAGGGTAGCGGCCGTACCTGTTCGCGAGGTGGGAGAACCACCGGCGCACGTGATGCGGCGCCGACCCTCGGTGCACGCACCGCTGGGCCGATCAGGCCAAATACATAGGATGACTGTTCGCAGCGTCACACCTGGTCGAGGCCCCGCTGGTTCGTCCGGGTGACACGGGGGTGACAAGATGGTCGGCGAGCACACCCGACACCACACCTCTCGCCTGAGGAGTTGCACGTGGCCGACACGAACGGCACCGCTTTCGACATCGTCGTCCTGGGCGGAGGGAGCGGTGGCTATGCGGCCGCTCTCCGCGGCGCCCAGCTCGGCCTCTCCGTCGCTCTGATCGAGTCCGGCAAGATCGGCGGCACCTGCCTGCACAACGGCTGCATCCCGACGAAGGCCCTCCTGCACGCCGCCGAGATCGCCGACAACGCCCGCGAGAGCGAGCAGTTCGGCGTCCGCGCGACTCTCGAGGGCATCGACATGCCGGCCGTGAACCAGTACAAGGACGCGGTCATCGCGCGCCTCTACAAGGGACTTCAGGGTCTCATCAAGTCGCGCAAGATCACGGTCGTCGAAGGCCACGGCCGGCTCGTCGGCCCCGACACGATCGAGGTGGACGGCCAGCGCTACACCGGCCGGAACATCGTCCTCGGTACCGGCTCCTACGCCAGGTCGCTTCCCGGGCTCGAGATCGGCGGTCGGGTCATCACGTCCGACCAGGCCCTCCAGCTCGACTGGGTCCCGTCGTCGGTGATCGTCCTCGGTGGAGGCGTCATCGGCTCGGAGTTTGCGAGCGTCTGGAAGTCCTTCGGCGTCGACGTCACGATCATCGAGGCTCTCCCGCACCTCGTCCCGAACGAGGACGAGGCCCTGAGCAAGGCCTTCGAGCGTGCGTACCGCAAGCGCGGGATCGCCTTCAACCTCGGGGTCCGGTTCGCGGGCGTGACCCAGGACGACAGCGGCGTGCACGTGTCCCTCGAGGACGGCAAGACCTTCGACGCGGACCTGCTCCTGGTCGCGGTCGGACGCGGGCCGAGCACCGCAGGTCTCGGATACGAGGAGCAGGGGATCACCCTCGACCGCGGCTTCGTGATCACCGACGAGCGTCTGCACACGGGCGTCGGCAACATCTATGCGGTGGGCGACATCGTCCCCGGCCTGCAGCTCGCGCACCGCGGGTTCGCCCAGGGCATCTTCGTGGCCGAGGAGATCGCCGGCCTCGCACCCCAGGCGATCGTCGAGTCGGGGATCCCCCGGGTCACCTACTCGGACCCCGAGGTCGCCTCGGTCGGTCTCACGGAGGCCAAGGCCAAGGAGACGTTCGGCGAGGACGCCGTCGAGACCCTCGAGTACAACCTCGGCGGCAACGGCAAGAGCCAGATCCTCGCGACTGCCGGCTTCGTCAAGCTCGTCCGCCAGAAGGACGGACCGGTCGTCGGGGTGCACATGATCGGCGCACGCGTCGGTGAGCTCATCGGCGAGGGCCAGCTGATCGTCAACTGGGAGGCCTACCCCGAGGACGTCGCCTCGCTCGTGCACGCACACCCGACACAGAACGAGGCACTCGGCGAGGCACATCTCGCCCTTGCCGGCAAGCCGCTGCACGCCCACAACTGACCCTGGGACCACAACCCCCTGATTCGTGAGGAGGCACGAGGTCATGTCTGACTCCGTGCAGATGCCGGCCCTCGGCGAGAGCGTCACCGAGGGCACCGTCACCCGTTGGCTCAAGGCCGTCGGCGACACCGTCGCCGTCGACGAGCCGTTGCTCGAGGTGTCGACCGACAAGGTCGACACCGAGATCCCGTCCCCGTTCGCCGGGGTGCTCGAGCAGATCCTCGTCCAGGAGGACGAGACGGTCGGCGTCGGCACGGCGCTGGCGCTGATCGGCTCGGGCGAGGGCGCTGCGACGGCTGTCGCCGAGACCCCCGCACCTGCCGCGGAGGAGCAGGCAGCCGTGGTCGCGGCACCCGCGCCCATCGCCGAGGCGGCACCCGCGCCCGCCGCCGAAGCACCCGCACCGCCGGCGGAGAGCACGACGCCCGCCGCTGCAGCACCGGCCTCAGGGACCGGTGAGCAGGTCACGATGCCGGCCCTCGGCGAGAGTGTCACCGAGGGAACCGTGACTCGGTGGCTGAAGGCCGTGGGTGACGAGGTCGCGATGGACGAGCCCCTCCTCGAGGTCTCGACCGACAAGGTCGACACCGAGATCCCGTCCCCGTTCGCCGGCACGCTCCAGCAGATCCTCGTCCAGGAGGACGAGACCGTCAGCGTCGGCACGGCGCTCGCGTTCATCGGCTCGGGTGCCGCGACCGCGGCTCCGGTCCCTGCCGCACCGGCAGTCGCGGTGCCCGTGGCTGCACCGCCAGCTCCGGTTCCGGCCACGCCGGCGCCGGCGGCTCCTACTCCTACGCCCGCCCCGGTATCTGCTGCCGCCACGGCGGCACCCGCGGGCGCCATCAACGCGATCGCGTACCTCACACCGCTCGTCCGCAAGCTCGCTGCCGAGAAGGGCGTGGAGGTCACCACCCTGACCGGTACCGGGGTCGGCGGCCGGATCCGGAAGGAAGACGTCCTCGAGGCTGCGGCGAAGGCCGAGTCCGCGAGAGCGGCAGCGGCAGCGGCCTCGGCATCGACAGCACCTGCAGCAGCAGCGCCGTCCCCGGCGAAGCCCGAGGCTCATGCCGTTTCACCGCTCCGTGGGACCACGGAGAAGATGTCGCGGCTCCGCAAGATCGTCGCCCAGCGGATGGTCGAGTCGCTGCATTCAGCCGCCCAGCTCACGACCGTCGTGGAGGTCGACGTCACCAAGGTGGCCCGTCTCCGCGCCCGCGCGAAGACCGACTTCCAGGCCCGCGAAGGCGTCAACCTCACGTTCTTGCCGTTCTTCGCCCTTGCCGCTGTCGAGGCGCTCAAGATCTACCCCAAGATCAACGCCAGCATCGACGGCGACCAGATCGTCTACCACGGGTCCGAGAACCTCGGCATCGCGGTCGACACGGAACGCGGGCTCGTCGTACCGGTGATCAGGGACGCCGGAGACCTCAACCTCGCCGGACTCGCCCGTAAGATCGCCGATCTGGCGAGCCGGACCCGCAACAACAAGGTCGGACCGGACGACCTCACCGGCGGCACGTTCACGATCACGAACACCGGCTCCGGCGGGGCGCTGCTGGACACCCCGATCGTGGCTCTTCCGCAGGTGGCGATCCTTGGGACCGGGACCATCGTCAAGCGTCCGGTCGTCGTCAAGGACGTCGACGGTGGCGAGGTCATCGCGATCCGGTCGATGATCTACCTGTCGCTCTCCTACGACCACCGCCTGGTGGACGGCGCGGACGCGGCTCGGTACCTGACGGCGATCAAGAACCGGATCGAGGAGGGGGCGTTCGAGGCCGAGCTCGGCCTCTGACGCGCCCGTAGCGTGGCACCGTGCCCGACCGGTGAGCGATCACCGGTCGGGCACAGTCGTGCCCGGCCGTCACCGCTCCCCCAGCCTCACATGCCGCGCTGAGCCCTCGGGTCCGTGACATAGGTTGGCGTCATGGACGTCGTCATCGCGGGCTCGCACGGATTGATCGGCCGGGCACTCGTCGAGCACCTGGTCGGCTCGGGTCACCAGGTCGCTCGGCTCGTGCGTCGACCGACGGAGCGCCCTGACGAGGTCGAGTGGGACCCGATGGCGGGACGCCTGGCGGCCTCCGCACTGTCCGGCGCGGACGCGGTGATCAACCTCGCCGGAGCCGGGGTCGGCGACCATCGCCTGACGGCGGCCTACAAGCGCACGGTGCTCGTGTCCAGGACGAGCACGACGTCCTTGCTCGCGCGCACGATGGCAGGTGCCGCGACACCACCGCGCGTGATGCTGCAAGGGTCCGCCGTCGGGGCGTACGGCGACACCGGGTCGCACGAGGTCGACGAGACCGGTCCCTCGGGCCGGACGTTCCTCGCCTCCGTGGTGCGCGAGTGGGAGGCATCCACCGATGTCGCCCGTGACGCCGGGATACGCGTCGCTCACCTCCGGACCGGCATCGTGCTGTCCCCGCGCGGCGGCGCCCTCGCCCGGATGCTTCCCTTGCTGCGCGCCGGCATCGGAGGCCGGCTCGGCAGCGGCCGTCAGTTCTGGAGCTGGATCACTCTCGAGGACGAGGTCCGGGCGATCTCCCACCTGCTGACGTCCACCGCGCAGGGGGCCGTGAACCTCACCGCACCGAACCCCGTCGACAACGCCCACGTCACCCGGGCCCTGGCGCGGGAGCTCCGTCGCCCGGCCGTCGTCGCCGTCCCCGCCTTCGCGCTGACGATCGCGCTCGGTGAGTTCTCGCACGAGGTCCTCGGGTCGATCCGCGCGGTCCCGCGCGTTCTCACCGCCGACGGGT
>JAKBFW010000100.1 GCA_021833345.1 Pseudomonadota bacterium
TAGCGGCTGCCGCCGCGGTCCTTCGCCCGGTACATCGCGCCGTCGGCCCGGTGCAGGACCTCGTCGACCGTGACCGACGCGGGTGCGCCGGCCGGATCGAGGGTCGCATAGGTGATGCCGATGCTCGCACGCACGACGTGCTCGAGACCGCGGACCGTGATGGGCTCCTGCAGGGCTTTCGTGAGGCGCTCGGCCACGTCGACGGCCAGGGCCCGCGCGCTCTCGCCCGCGGGCAGTTGCGGTCCCGAGTCCGCGCGCTTCCACGGTTCGACGACGATCACGAACTCGTCACCGCCGACGCGGGCGACCACGTCACCGTCGCGCAACACCTCCCGGAAGCGTCGGGCCGTCTCGCGGAGCACCGCGTCACCGGCCGAGTGCCCTCCGGTGTCGTTGACCTCCTTGAACCCGTCCAGGTCGCAGAACAGCACCGCGACGTCGCGGCCGTCGACCCTCGAGCGTGCGAGGGCACCCTCGAGGGTCTCGAGGAGGAAGGCCCGGTTCGGCAACCCGGTGAGGTTGTCGTGGTGGGCCGCGTGGGTGAGGTGCTCCTCCGCCTCGACGACGTCGGTGACGTCCCGGAGGACGGCGAGCACCTCGACGACGGCGCCGCTCGCGTCGCGGCGGAACGGTGTCGCGGTGTGATCGAGCCACCTCCACCGATCGTCGGTGTCGCGCGAGCGGTACCGAAGGTGCCGCGACTCGCCGTCCGCGAGCGCGCGTGCGGCCGCGTGGACCGCCGCGAGCCGTTCGCGGTCGTCGGGGTGGATGCGTTCGGCGAGCGTCTCGACCGGCACGTCGGTCAGGGTCTCGGTCCGCAGGCCGAGAAGGCGTTTGCCGGGCGAGGAGAAGAGGATCGCGCCGGTCGCCACGTCCGTGACCAGCGTGTTGTCCGGGCTCGCTGCGAGCACCGCGGCCGAGAACGCATTGGCGCGCCGGGCCGCGCGCTCGGCGACGGTGACGTCGGTGATGTCGATGTGGCTCCCCCGGATGCGGAACGGCACCCCGTCGGCGTCGAGCAGGATCTCCGTGCGGGCTCGGATGACGCGTTCGGTGCGGTCGGACGCGCGGCGGATCCGGAACTCGTCGGTGTGCCGTCCGGGGGTGACCGAGATGGCGTCCCAGGTCGCGCGGACGCGGTCTCGGTCGTCGTCGACCACGAGAGCGAGGCAGCGTGCCGCGCTGAGACGCCCCGGGTGGACGCCCCAGAGCGCGCACAGCTCGTCGGAGAACGTCCAGCGACCGGTCGGCACGTCGTGCTCGAACCCGCCGAGCTGACCGAGCTCCTGAGCCTCGGCGAGCTTGCGTCTCTCCTCGCCGAGCGCCCGGCGGGCGGCACGCTCGGCCGACACGTCCGTCAGGGCGGCGACCGCACCGAGCACCGTGCCGTCGGTGGCGACGATCCGGCTTCCGTGCACGACGATCTCGCGCCACGGACCGCCCGTCGGCCCGACCAGGACGTCCTCGTGCGTGACGACCTCACCGCGCAGCGTCCGCATCAGCGGGTACTCGGACGCGATCAGGCGTCGGCCCGTCTGGTCGAACACGTCGATCAACGCCGGCAGGTCGTCCGGCTCGAGGCCTTCGAGCCCCGTCTCGAGGCCGAACATCACCCGCTCGGCCCGGTTGCTCACCACGAAGACCCCCTCGGCGTCGCACGAGACGATGCCGACCTCGATGGTCTCCAGGAGTGCGTCGGTGAAGCTCTGCCGGCGGCCGAGCTCCGCGTGGGTCTCGGCCAGCTCGGACAGGGCGTCGTCCAGAGCGACGGGGGTGCGGTGCCGTCGGGCCAGCTGGAGCCAGCCGAGCGCGACCAGAGCCGAGACGACGAGGGCCGCGACGCCGAGCCCGCGGATCAGCGCGACGAGGTCGGCGCGGGTGAGGTGCGGCGCCACGATGACCACCGTGGTCCCCAGGGCGGCCAGCCCGACGACCACGGCGACCGCGATGACGCCGGCCCACCGGCCGAACCGTCCGCGCGGCGGGTCGTGGAGGTCTGCTCCCTGACCCGACTGGTTCATGTCTCCTGCTCTCCGACCGGACGCGACGCGCCCCGACACGTACCCGACGCGCACCCGACGAACGACCTGCGGCTCGCGCCGAGCGGCGGCCGCCGCCACGGTGGATCGGCCGTGGTGACGACGGGAGGGGGCTCCGACGCTCGTTGACCCAGAGTGCGCCGTCGACGTGCGGGAGCGCGGTGGGACACGCCTCGCGGCGCCGGCCGTGACGTGATCGTCACCACCGCGGCGACGTCGGGTGCCCGAGCGTGTCGCGGCGCGGGCCGTCGGGATGAGAACCTATCCCGACGATCGTCACCCCCGCCCCCGTTCACCGTTGCATGGAGACACGATGATCCGCCGAGGTCTGGCGAGCGCCTTCTGGGCGCTCAGCCGCTGGACGCCCCACGTCCGGCCGCTCCCGGCCGAGGGTGCCGGGCTCCTCATCGGCGCCCCGCACACGTCGAACTGGGACTTCGTCCTGATGCTGGCGATCACGTGGAAGGCCGGCGTCTCCGCGAAGTTCCTCGGCAAGGACTCGCTGTTCCGTGGGCCGTTCGCGCCGGTCTTTCGTGCGCTCGGGGGGATACCGGTGGATCGGGCCAATCCGCACGGTCTCGTCCGTGACCTGGTGGCACGTGTGGCCGCCGGGGAGCAGTTCTACCTGGTCGTGACCCCGGAAGGGACCCGCGCCAAGACGCAGTTCTGGAAGTCCGGCTTCTACCACATCGCCCAGGAGACGGGGCTGCCGGTGACGCTGGGCTTTGTCGATCGCGCCTCGATGACGACGGGTCTCGGGCCGACGATCCGTCTGACCGGAGACAAGCCGGCGGACATGGACCTCATCCGGGCGTTCTACGCGGACAAGCACGGGGTGCGGCCGGAGCTCGCCGGCGAGCCGCGGTTGCGGGACGAGCGCCGTCGCTGACGCCGCGAGCTCCGCGACCGTGAGCACCCGCCGACGAGCAGGTGTCCGGATCGCGGGCCCGATCACGGGGCGGCGTCCGCGATCCAGATCGCACCGGCTCGCCCGCCGTGCGCCGGTGTGACGTGAGGGATCACATCGGTGGTATTCGCTCGAGCGGGTGAAAATCGGGCGTACAGCATCGAAGGCCCCGGCCAACCCCTTGTCTCCGAGGGAGATCCGGCTAACCTCGAAGAGTCAGCGACAAGGGCAAACTCGCCGTGAGGCGGGGACGCAAAGCCACGGGACCCCCAGGGTCAGCCGGGCCACCGAACGAAGGACGTTCGCATGGACCAGTACGGGATCTTCGAGTCGATCGAGTCGTCGGGTCGCCGCAACGACTCTCCGCACTCCTTCCGGGCACCCGAGGCAGCCGTCTTCCCGATGGTGCGGCTTCAGGCGTGGGCCGGTCTCGCGGCCTCTCTCGCGAGCCGCATCGACTACGTCCCGGCGCAGCGCGACCACCTCGTCCGGGGCTGATCGGCCGCGCACCGTCCCGCCCGTGCAGGCGCGGCCCGTGCCGGGCCGGTCAGACCTCAGAGCTCGCCGGACCTCTGCAGGATGCGCATCGACGCCCAGCCCAGCGGCACGCGCAGCCAGAACGTGAGCACCCGGAACAGCACGGCGACCGACGTCGCCACCCCGAGGTTGATGCCGCCCACGCCGCCGAGGAGCGCGATGAGCGCACCGTCGATCGACCCGAGACCACCGGGCATCGGGATGATCGCCCCGGCGGCGTTGCCACCGAGGTAGATCACCGCGACCTGCACGAGGCTGAGGTTCTGGCCGAACGCCGCCAGGGCGGACTCGAGAGCGAACACGTAACCCATCGTCATCAGGACGTTCCCGGTGAAGCCGAGAGCGACGCGACCGGGCTGGCCCACGATCTCGATGAGGCGCGGCCACGTCTGCTGGAGCGTCGGCACGGTCCGGGCCGCGACCCACCGTCGGACCCGGGGGACGAGGAAGGCCGAGGCCACCAGCACCACGACGATCGCGACCGCGACGAGAGTGGTCGTCGTGGGGGCGAACTTGGCCGCCTCGTTGGTGCCGGAGGCGATCGACAGGACCACCAGGAGCCCGATCGTCACGACGAACTGCGACACCTGCACGAGGGCGACCGTCGCGACAGCCAGCGAGGCCGTCACCCCGCGGCGGGTCAGCATCCTCATGTTGAGAGCCGCCGGCCCGACCCCCGCAGGCGCCGCGAGAGCGATGAACGTCGCCGCGGTCTGCACCAGGATGGTGCGCCACAACGGCAGCTTGACCGGCGAGAACGCCACCAGGGTGAGTGCCGCACCGACGAGCGTCACCACACCCAGGGCGAACGCGACCACGCTCCACCGCCAGTCGCTGTGCGCGAGCGCCTGACTGATCTGGGTGACGTTGACCGACGTGAGGACGACGATGACCGCGACCGACGTCAGGATCACGGTCACGACGGCACGTGCCCCGAGCCGCACCAACCGCTCGGGCTCGATGCTCGCCTCCGGGAGCTGCTCGACCAGTGCGGCCCGCAGCTCCGCGAGCACCCTCTTCTGGGCGCGGATCTCGTCGCGCGTGCGCCGGGGCAGCGCGATCGTCTGCAGCAACGGGCCGATCGCCGCGATGTCGGAGTTCGGCAGGATCGAGGTCGCGGAGGCGAGGGCGCGCTCCGCCCCGACCCGCACCGCGAGCATCGCGACCATCTGCGTCAGGTCCATCCGGCGCGCGAGGTCGGACGACGCGACGTCGCCCGAGTCCCAGCCGGTGATCCAGACCTCGGGCGCGGCCGCCATCGGATCGCGGACCAGCACGGTGTCCGACGTCAACGCGCGGTGCGCGATGCCGGCCGCGTGGGCGAGCCGCACCTGGTCCCACACGGCCTGCAGCACGGTGTCGGTGATCTGCTGCGGTGCGAGCTCGCTGAGCGGGACCGCCCCCTCCGGGTGCTCCTGGACGAACAGCATGGACGCGTCCGCCTCGGCCACCGCGAGGAGCTGGGGCGTGCGGACCCCGGCGGCGCGCGCGGCGTACGCGAGCAGGGCCGCCCGCTCGGCCGCCTGCCGCAGCGAGACGACGGTCCGCCCATCGATGCCTCGCATGCGCAACGACCGCCACAACCGGCTGAGCACGCCGATCACCTGCCGGTCGCCGTCCATCACGACGACGTCGAGGAGGCGGTCCCCGGACGCCCTCATCTGGTAGACGCGGTTCCCGCCGAGCCGCGTGGTCGCGAGGGCGCTGATCCCGTGGGAGGAGCCGACGTCGGCCCCGTCGGTGGCGTGCTCGCCGTCGCGCACGCGTGACAGCCGCACGGGCTCGAAGCCGGCGCGACGGATCCCGGCGACCAGCGCCGCGCCGTACGCGCGCTCGGACTGCACGCCTGACGCGTAGCGCACGCCGAGACCGGCCAGGCGACCGGCCAGGACCGCGACGGCTGCACCGGTGAGCGACACCTGACCGGTGATCAGCACGACGCCGAGAGCCACCCACAGCACGTTCCACGACCAGGCCACCGTGCGACGTCGGGCGCGCGACCCGGCCGCGGTGACCAGTCCCGCGATGGCGCTCATGTACCCCGGGACCGTCACCGTCCAGCGTTCGTTGAGGAACACGGACATGCCGCGCACCAGCTCGGCCGAGCCGAACGTGACGATGCCCCAGGTCAGGAGGGCTCCGACGAGGAGCCCGACGAACCCGGCCGCGAGCGACTCGAGCACCTGGCGCCACAGGCGACGCGCGGACAGCTCGATCAGGACGGTCGCCGGCAGGATCAGCGTGACCAGGCCCTCGAGGACGGCGATCGGCACGATGAGGATCGACCGCAAGACCGTCGCGACGTTGCGGACGTCGGCGGTGACCCCGGTGGTCGTGCCGTGCGCGTACACCGCGAGGAGCATCATCAGCGCGATCGCGAGCGTGCACAGCACCGCGTTGAGCAGGTCGCTCGGATGATGGACCCGGACCTCGGGCGTGTCGGCGATCTCGACCCCGTGCGCGCCCAGGAGATCGACGGGGAGCTGGATCGTCGGGACTGACGTCCGGCGAGCCCCGCGGGGGCTCGGCACGGCGTCGTCAGGCATGAGGGCGAGTCTAGAGCGCGCCACGAGCCGGACACGGCTGCATCGACCGCCCCAGCCGGGTGAGCCCGCCGGACGACGGGCCCGATCAGTCGGTGGCGAGGAGGCCGTGCACCACGAGGTCGTCGCGGATCCCGGCCCGCTCGACGGCGCTGCGCAGCACGCCCTCCTCGCGGAACCCGGCCGCGATCGCGACCGCACGCGACCCGACGTTGGGCGCCGCAGCCCGGAGCTCGACCCGGGCGAAGCCGAGCTCGAAGGCCCAGGCGGCGATCGCGACCGTCGACCGCGTGGCGACACCACGGCGACGCGCCCACGGTGCCACCCAGTAGCCGATCTCCGCGGTGCGGTTGACCAGGTCGACCCGGACGAGCCCGTTCGCGGCGAGGAGGCGGCCGTCGCCACCGACCACCGCGACGTTGGCCGACGTCCGGCGGACCCACCCCGTCGCGGTGATCCCGCCGACGAAACCCGCGGCGTGCTCCGGCAGGTACGGGTCCGGGACCGTCGTCCAGCGCTGGATCTCCGGGTCCTGACAGGCGACCAGGACCTCGGGGGCGTCGGCCGCCTGCCACGGGCGGAGCGTGAGGTCGCCGACGTGCAGCACGGGAGGGGTCTCGGGCCAGCGGATCATGCGCCGACCCTAGCCGGAGCGGCCGGTCGCGTCAGTTCAGGTGCAGGGCCACCCGCACGTCGGCGGGGATCAGCGCGTAGCCGACGAACGAGACGATGTCCAAGATCGCGTGGGCGATCACGAGCGGCATGACGCGTCGTCGTCGGCGGTAGTACTCGGCGAACACCAGGCCCATCACCGCGTTCCCGATGAACGGGCCGAACCCCTGGTAGAGGTGGTAAGAGCCCCGCAGCACCGCGCTCGTGACCAGGATCGCGGGGGTGCGCCAGCGCAGCTGTCCGAGCCGTTCGACGAGGTACCCGACGACGATCACCTCCTCGAGCAGCGCGTTCTGCACCGCGGAGAGGATCAGGACGGGGACGGCCCACCACTCGGGCGGCAGCCCGGCCGCCTGGATCTGCACCGTGATGCCGACCGCCCGGCCGACGGCGTACAGCCCGAGCCCGGGGAGGCCGATCACGGCCGCGAGCGCCACGCCGATCCCGAGGTCCCGCGCCGGACGGGCGCGGTCGAGCCCGATGCGGCGCAGGGCGGACCGGCCGTCGGCGGAGAGCAGGTACAGCGCGAGCGCGACCGGGACCAGGGCGAACCCGATGCTGAGCAGCTGCAGGGCCAGGTCGACGTAGGACCGCTGCGCCAGGCTCTGGTTCAGCCCGGCCGCCTGGCTCTTGAGCGGCGTCGGGGCGGTGAGCCGTTCGATCAGCGTGATGATCGCGTTGACGGCCGATCGTCCGAGGGACAGGCCGAGGACGATCCAGATCTCCGTCGTGATCCGCCGTCGGACGGCGCGCTCGACCGGCGCGGGTGCGGGTGCGGGTGCGACGACGGTCATGCGTGCCGTTATATCCCAGCGACCTGATCGTCTCCGCGCGACGCGGACCGTCGTCCGCGTCGACGTCTGCGGCCGGGCGGGGTGAGGATGAGGACGGCCTGCGTCCCGTCGGGCGCCGGAACCCCAGCCGGAGGAGCCTGCCGTGACCCTCAAGCACCCGGACGCGAAGCAGCCCCGCGGGGGCTCGCTGCCCGTGGACCCGTTGTTCGACCTCCAGGGGGAGGAGCTGCCCAAGCACCGGCTCGGGCCCCACGAGCTCCCTGCCGACGTCGCCTACCAGGTGATCCACGACGAGCTGATGCTCGACGGGAACGCGCGGATGAACCTCGCGACGTTCGTCACGACGTGGATGGAGCCCGAGGCTCGCGCCCTGATGGCCGAGACCGTCGACAAGAACATGATCGACAAGGACGAGTACCCGCAGACCGCCGAGCTCGAGATGCGGTGCGTCAACATCCTGGCCGACCTGTGGCACGCACCCGACCAGGTCGCGGCGACCGGGTGCTCGACCACCGGGTCGAGCGAGGCGGCGATGCTGGGCGGGCTGGCGCTCAAGCGCCGGTGGCGGCAGCGCCGCGCGGCCGAGGGCAGGCCGACGGACCGGCCGAACCTCGTGATGGGCATCAACGTCCAGGTGTGCTGGGAGAAGTTCGCGGCCTACTGGGACGTCGAGATGCGGCTCGTCCCGATGGAGGGCGACCGGCTCCACCTCGGCGCGGCCGAGGCGGTCGCGCTGTGCGACGAGAACACGATCGGGGTGGTCGCGATCCTCGGCTCGACGTTCGACGGGTCGTACGAGCCGGTCGCCGAGATCTGCGCGGCCCTCGACGACCTCCAGACGCGGACCGGGATCGACGTGCCGGTGCACGTCGACGCGGCGTCGGGCGGGTTCGTCGCGCCGTTCATCGACCCGGAGCTCGGGTGGGACTTCCGGCTGCCGCGAGTGGCCTCGATCAACGTCTCCGGGCACAAGTACGGGCTCGTGTACCCGGGGGTCGGGTGGGTCGTGTGGCGCGACGCCTCGTGCCTGCCGGCGGACCTGATCTTCTGGGTGAACTACCTCGGCGACGACATGCCGACGTTCGCGCTCAACTTCTCACGCCCCGGGGCGCAGGTCGTCGCGCAGTACTACAACTTCCTGCGGCTCGGCGTCGAGGGGTACCGCACGGTCCAGCAGTACGCGCGTGACGTCGCGACACGGCTGGCGGACCGGATCGAGGCGCTCGGGCCGTTCGAGCTGCTGACGCGCGGCGACGAGCTCCCCGTCTTCGCGTTCGTGCTCAAGCCGGGCGTCGAGAGCTTCTCGGTGTTCGACGTCTCCTCGGCGTTGCGCGAGCGTGGCTGGCAGGTCCCCGCCTACACGTTCCCGAAGAACCGCGAGGACGTCGCGGCGCTCCGGATCGTCGTCAAGCGGGGCTTCAGCCACGACATGGCCGACCTGCTCGTCGAGGACCTGACCCGAGCGCTCGACCGCCTCGAGAAGCAGCACGGGCCGCGGCTCACCGACGCGGGCGGCTCGGCCTTCCACCACTGAGAGGTCCGGAGAGCTCACCCGTCCGACGACCCGACCCGTCAGGAGAACTGGCGAAGCCGCAGCGAGTTGCTGACCACGAGCACCGAGGAGAACGCCATCGCCGCGCCGGCGATCATCGGGTTGAGCAGGCCGAGCGCCGCGAGCGGGATGGCGGCGACGTTGTAGGCGAACGCCCAGAACAGGTTCTGCTTGATGATCGTCAGCGTCCGACGCGACAGCCGGATCGCCTCGGCCGCCGAGCGCAGGTCGCCCCGGACCAGCGTGAGGTCGGCCGCTTCGATCGCCGCGTCGGTGCCGGTGCCCATCGCGAGCCCGAGGTCGGCGGCGGCCAGGGCGGCGGCGTCGTTCACGCCGTCGCCGACCATCGCGACGACGCGCCCCTCGGACTGCAGCCGGGTGATGACGTCGACCTTGTCCTGCGGGAGGACCTGGGCGATCACGTCCTGCTCCGGGAGCCCGACCAGTCGCCCGACCGCCTGTGCGGACCCGACGTTGTCACCGGTGAGCAGCACCGGGCGCAGCCCCAGCCCGCGGAGCTGGTCGAGCGCCTCACGGGAGGTCGCCTTGACCGGGTCGCGCAGCACGATCGCGCCGCGCACCTGACCGGCCCACGCGACGAGCACGGCCGTCGCGCCGTCACCCTCGGCCGCGGTCACCGCAGCCAGGAGCTCAGGATCGCCGTCGGGCACGCCGTTCTCGGCGAGCCAGGAGGCGCGTCCGACGAGCACGCG
>JAKBFW010000101.1 GCA_021833345.1 Pseudomonadota bacterium
GTGGTTGCCGGGCTCCTCGCGGGAGCGGGCGTCCTCGTGGTCGGCGCGTCTCGGCGTCGCACGGCCCGGCGGAGGGCCGCACCCGACGCCGAGACGCTGCCCGTCGACGCCGGGGTCGTCGTCGGCTGACCCTGCCGTCAGTGCTCGCAGTGCTCGCAGTGCTCGGAGTGCTCGCAGTGCTCGCAGTGCTCGCAGTGCTGGCAGTGCTCGCAGTGCTCGCAGTGCTCGGAGTGCTCGCAGTGCTCGCAGTGCTCGCAGTGCTGGCAGTGCTCGCAGTGCTCGCAGTGCTCGCAGTGCTCGTGAGTGGTCGGTGTGACCCGTCAGGACAGGGTGGTGCGCAGCGCCTCCCCGAGTGCCGCCCCGAGGTCCTCGTCGACCGAGGTCCAGTATCCGAGGAACCGCTCGACGATCTCCGGGACCGTGAGTGAGCGTCCCTGGCCCGTCAGGGTCTCCAGGAAGCGCTCTCTCGCGGCGTCGTCGAAGACCTCGCGGTACAAGGTGCCGGCCTGGCCGAAGTCGCTGTCCTCCGCGTGCGGGGTCGCGGCGGCCTGAACCAGCGTGCCGTCGTTCTCCCAGCCTCCGGTGCCCGCCGCGGCGGGGTCCGCCGTCGGACCGGAGAACGAGTTGGGGGCGTAGACCGGGGACGTCGCAGGCCGGTGGTGATGGCGTGCGGCACCGTCCTGGGTGTAGCTGTGCACCGGAGCGGCGTGGGGCGAGTTGACCGGGATCTCGTTGTAGTTGGTCCCGACGCGGTAGCGCTGGGCGTCGGGGTAGGAGAAGACCCGGGCCATCAGCATCTTGTCGGGGCTGATGTCGACGCCGGGCACGACGTTCGCCGGGGAGAAGGCGGCCTGCTCGATCTCGGCGAAGAAGTTCTCGGGGTTCCGGTGGAGCGTGTGGGTTCCGACCTTGACCAAGGGGTAGTCGGCATGGGGCCACACCTTCGTCAGGTCGAACGGGTTGAACCGGTAGCTCTTCGCGTCGTCGTACGGCATGACCTGGACGTAGAGGTCCCAGGACGGGAAGTCACCGGCGGCGATCGCCGCGTACAGGTCGCGGCGGTAGTGGTCCGCATCGATCCCGGCGATCGCGTCCGCCTCGGCTCCCGTCATCTCGGCGTTCCCCTGGTTCGACCGGAAGTGGTACTTGACCCAGAACCGCTCGCCCGCCGCATTGATCCACTGGTAGGTGTGCGACCCGAACCCGGGCATCGTGCGCCACGACCTCGGGAGGCCCCGATCGCCCATCAGATAGGTCACCTGGTGCGCGGACTCCGGCGAGAGGGTCCAGAAGTCCCACTGCATGTCCGCGTTGCGCAGGCCCGACCCGGGCAGTCGCTTCTGCGAGTGGATGAAGTCGGGGAACTTGATGCCGTCGCGGATGAAGAAGACCGGGGTGTTGTTGCCCACGAGGTCGTAGTTGCCCTCGGTCGTGTAGAACTTCACCGAGAACCCGCGCACGTCGCGCCACGTGTCCGGAGAGCCTTGCTCCCCGGCGACGCTCGAGAAGCGTTGCAGCGTCTTGGTGGTGACGTCGGGCTGGAACACCGCTGCTCGCGTGTAGGCCGAGACGTCCTCGGTGACCGTGAAGGTCCCGAAGGCGCCGCCCCCCTTGGCGTGGACGATCCGCTCCGGGATGCGCTCGCGGTTGAACTGGGCGAGCTTCTCGACCAGGTAGCGGTCGTGCAGCGCGGTGACGCCGTCCGGTCCGACGGTCAACGAGTGGGCGTCGCTCGGCACGGGTGTGCCGGTCTGGCTCGTGGTGCGCAGGGCGGTCATGTGGTGGGTCCCCTTCGGTGGGTGGGCTTTCGTCGCGCGAGAGTCATCGGGTGACGCGATCCGGGTTGGCGAGTGCGGGGCCGACGCGACAGCGTGGACAGGTGCCCCAGTAGGTGACTTCAGCGAGGTCGATCTCGAAGCCGTGCGCGGAGCTCGGCGTGAGGCACGGCGCGTGCCCGACCGCGCAGTCGACGTCCTCGACGGCACCGCACGTCCGGCACACGACGTGGTGGTGGTTGTCTTCCACCCGCCGTTCGTAACGTGCGGGATGACCGGCCGGCTCGATGCGCCGCAGGATGTCGACCTCGGTCAGGGCGTGCAGCACGTCGTAGACCGCCTGGACCGAGACCGACCCGAGGCGCCCGCGGACCGCCCGGAGGATCGTGTCGGCATCGGCATGGGGTGTCGCCTCGAGTGCCTCGAGCACGGAGATCCGGGTCGGGGTGACCCGCAGGTGGTGTGCTCGGAGCAGCTCGGTCGGCGTCACCCCAGGAGCCAACCACCCAAACTGGAATCGTTCAAGTTTGTGCTCGAGACCTGCCGCGCGAGCAGCGGGATGCCCGCCCGATGCTAGAGTTGTGCCTCGACCGACCGGTGAGCGCTGTCATGGTGCGCACCGGTGCACAAGTGGAGCTGATCCCACCTGTCGCCGACCGCGCTCTCAGGCCTCGCGCCTGGGGCCAGCAGGTGCCAGGTCCGGTCCGAAGAATCGCTCGAGGTGTTACTGCCGCTTCGAGAGAGTCGTGACGCACCGCGGACTCATGCGGTGCGACGTCGGATCCCACGCCCCCCTGTGCTCGCACACGGGGGCGTTCTTCGTGCGCGGTGGTCCTCGACACGAACGTGAGGAGCCCCACATCAGCGAGCCCCGCATCAACGATCGGATCCGCGTCGCCGAGGTCCGCCTGGTCGGCCCCGAGGGCGAGCAGGTCGGCATCGTCCGCGTGGAGGACGCCCTTCGTCTGGCGCAGGACGCCGACCTCGATCTCGTCGAGGTCGCCCCGGACGCGCGACCGCCTGTCTGCAAGATCATGGACTACGGCAAGTTCAAGTACGAAGCAGACATGAAGGCGCGCGAAGCGCGCCGCAACCAGACCAACACGGTCCTCAAGGAGATTCGCTTCCGGCTCAAGATCGACCCGCACGACTACGGCACCAAGAAGGGCCACGTCGAGCGGTTCTTGAAGGCCGGCGACAAGGTCAAGGTCATGATCATGTTTCGCGGTCGTGAGCAGTCGCGCCCGGAGATGGGCATCCGCCTGCTGCAGAGGCTTGCCGACGACGTGGCCGATCTCGGCTTCGTCGAGAGCGCGCCGAAGCAGGACGGACGCAACATGATCATGGTCATCGGTCCGGTCAAGAAGAAGGCCGACCAGAAGAGTGAGCAGCGTCGCGCCGCCACTCGGACCGACCAGACCGCAGCGCCCCAGGAGCTGGCGCCGGTGTCGGAGCCTCAGGCGGCTGAGGCCCATGAGGTCACCGTGGTCGCGGACGCACCGGCTCCGGTGGCCGCCCCGGCTCCGGTCGTGGACGCCCCTCAGGTCCCGGCGTCGGTTCCCGTCCCCGCTGCGATCCCGGTCGCTGCTCCGGCTGTCGCCTCGGTCGCTGTCGCTGCTCCGGCCCCCGCGGCGCCCCGACCGGCTGCTGCGCCCAAGCCACCGACGCCGCGGGCGCCGGCAGCCAAGGCTCCCGCAGCGAGAACGCCTGCTCCTCGGGCCCCGAGACCAGCAACCCCGAAGGCGCCGGCACCCAAGCCCGGGACCGGCCAGAACTGACCTGCGCGGGGGTCGAGCGACCCCCGCATGACCGAGTCGCGTGATGTCCGCGCGATGTGACGATGAGGAGAGACGGCAGCCATGCCGAAGAACAAGACGCACTCCGGTGCCAAGAAGCGCTTCCGGCTGACCGGCAGCGGCAAGCTCATGCGTGAGCAGGCGGGCAAGCGCCACCTGCTCGAGCACAAGTCGAGCCGCCGTACCCGGCGTCTGACTCCCGACCTGCTCGTCTCGAAGGCCGACACCCCCAAGATCAAGAAGCTGCTCGGCAAGTGAGGTCGTGGGCGCCGATCGCGCCCATCCCTCACCTGTGAGCACCGAGAACCAAGGAGCATCACGTGGCACGCGTGAAGCGGGCAGTCAACGCCCACAAGAAGCGTCGTTCAACCCTCGAGCGGGCCAGCGGCTACCGCGGTCAGCGCTCGCGCCTGTACCGCAAGGCGAAGGAGCAGGTCACCCACTCCCTCACCTATGCGTACCGTGACCGCAAGGTCCGCAAGGGCGACTTCCGCAAGCTGTGGATCCAGCGGATCAATGCGGCCTCCCGCGCGCAGGGGATGACCTACAACCGCTTGATCCAGGGCCTGAAGCTCGCCGGCGTCGAGGTCGACCGTCGGGTGCTGGCTGACATGGCAGTCAACGACATCGCCGCGTTCAACGCGCTCGTCGCAGTCGCGAAGGCTGCGCTGCCGGTCGACGTCAACGCCCCGGCTGCGGCCTGAGCGTCGCCTCCCGGCAGCCGTTCCCGAGGGACGCCCGGATGATGCCCGTGCTGACCAACCCGCGCGCTGAGCGGGTCAAGTCGGTGCGGGCGCTGTCCGGGCGTTCGTCGCGCCTGCGAACGGGACGGTTCGTCGTCGAGGGCCCGCAGGGCGTCCGGGAGGCCGTGCGCGAGGCACCCGAGCGCATCCACGACCTCTACGTGACGGCGTGGGGGGAGGCTCGGTACCCGGAGATCCTGCGGGCCGCGCACGCGAACGGCCTCCGGGTGCACGAGACGAGCGACGAGGTCCTCGCGGCGATGAGCGCGGACGCCCAGGGCGTCCTGGCGGTGGTGGCTGCTGCGGCCCCGTCGTTCGCCGGCGCGTTCGACAGCCACCCTCGGCTCGTCGCGATCCTCGCGTGCGTGCGCGATCCCGGCAACGCCGGTGCGGTGATCCGCGCCGCCGACGCGGCTGGTGCCGACCTCGTCATCCTCACGTCCGAGAGCGTCGATCTCTACAACCCGAAGGTCGTGCGCGCGACGGCCGGGTCGCTGTTCCACCTCCCGGTGGTCACCGGAGTCTCCCTCGAGGAGAGCGTCGCCGCCGTGCGAGGCGTGGGTCTGCGTGTCCTGGCGGCGGACGGTGGGGGTGACCTGGACCTCGACGACCTCCTGGACGTCGCTGGCGGCGCAGGTGCAGCAACGGTCCCCGATCTCGCGCGTCCGACTGCCTGGGTGTTCGGGAACGAGGCGTGGGGACTGTCCGACGAGGACCGGGCCCTTGCCGACGACGTCGTGCGGGTGCCGATCCACGGGAGGGCCGAGTCGCTCAACCTCGCGACGGCGGCAACGGTCTGCCTGTACGCGTCGGCGCGTGCGCACCGGTCCACGCGGCGATCGTCCGCCGGCGCGCCGGACGGTCGGCACTAGACTCTCGACCTGGTCGTACGGCCGATTCGACCTGCCCTGGAAGGCACGGATGTCCATCTCAGACGCACCCCCCACGTCCCCGCTCGACGCCGATGCCGTCGACCGGGCAGTCGCGCTGGCGCTCGACGCGTTCGCCACGGCGTCGGACCTCGACGAGCTCAAGAGTGCCCGTCTGGCGCATGCCGGCGACCGCAGCGCTCTGTCGCTCGCGAACCGCGAGATCGGTCGGCTCGCGCCGGCGGACAAGGCGACGGCCGGCAAGCTGCTCGGGGGGGCGCGCGCCCGGGTGAACGCGGCGCTCGCGCAGCGGCAGGCCGAGCTCGAGGCAGTGCGCGACGCGCGGGTGCTCGCCGACGAGGCGGTCGACGTGACGGTGCGTAGCGAGCGGCGGCCACGGGGGGCGCGGCATCCTCTTGAGAGCCTGCAGGAGCGGATCGCGGACATGTTCGTCGCGATGGGCTGGGAGATCGCCGAGGGGCCGGAGCTCGAGGCCGAGTGGTTCAACTTCGACGCGCTGAACTTCGGGGTCGACCACCCGGCGCGGCAGATGCAGGACACGTTCTTCGTCGACAGCGGCGCACCCGGCGTCGACTCGCACCTGGTCCTGCGCACGCACACGTCACCGGTCCAGGCGCGCACGCTGCTCGAGCGTGAGCTGCCCGTGTACATCGCCTGCCCGGGCAAGGTGTTCCGCACCGACGAGCTCGATGCAACTCACACGCCGGTGTTCCACCAGGTGGAGGGTCTCGCGGTCGACAAGGGGCTCACGATGGCCCATCTCAAGGGCACCTTGGACCACTTCGCCCGCGCAATCTTCGGCCCCGAGGCGCGCACCCGTCTGCGACCGTCGTTCTTCCCGTTCACGGAGCCCAGCGCGGAGATGGACCTGTGGTTCCCGCAGAAGAAGGGCGGTGCCGGCTGGATCGAGTGGGGTGGCTGCGGCATGGTCAACCCGAACGTGCTCCGCGCCTGCGGCGTCGACCCTGAGGTCTACTCGGGCTTCGCGTTCGGGATGGGGATCGAGCGCACGCTCATGCTCCGGCACGGTATCGCCGACATGCACGACATGGTCGAGGGCGACGCACGGTTCTCCCTCCAGCTCGGGACGGAGATCTGATGCCCCGCATCCCGCTGACGTGGCTCGCCGACCACGTCGCGCTGCCTGACGGACTCACGGCCGAGCAGCTCGCCGCGGACCTCGTCCGCGTCGGACTGGAGGAGGAGACGATCCACCCCGCCGCCGTCACCGGTCCTCTGGTGATCGGCGAGGTCGTGGCGCTCACGGCCGAGCCGCAGAAGAACGGCAAGACGATCAACTGGTGCCGGGTCGACGTCGGCGCGCGCAACGAGGTCGGCGAGGACGGAGCGCTTCACCCGCGAGGGATCGTCTGCGGTGCGCACAACTTCGACGTGGGCGACCGCGTCGTCGTGGCGCTCCCGGGTGCGGTTCTCCCGGGGCCGTTCCCGATCGCCGCCCGGAAGACCTATGGCCACGTCTCGGACGGCATGATCTGCTCGGCGCGCGAGCTCGGGCTGGGGGATGACCACGACGGCATCATCGTCATCTCGCGACTCGGGCTCGACGCCGAGCCCGGGACGGACGCCCGTGCCCTCCTCGGCCTCGGCGAGGACGTCCTCGAGATCAACGTCACCCCCGACCGCGGCTACTGCTTCTCGATGCGCGGTGTCGCCCGCGAGTACAGCCACGCCACCGGGGCCACGTTCACGGATCGCGGGCTCGCGGCGGGCGTCCAGCCGGTCGACGGGGGCGAGGGGGTCGCCGTCGACATCGAGGACGCCGCCCCGATCGACGGGGTCGTGGGCGCGGACCGCTTCGTCGCGCAGGTCGTCAGGGGCGTCGCGGCCTCGGCGCCGTCGCCGAGGTGGATGCAGCAACGACTCACCCAGGCCGGGATGCGCCCGATCTCGCTCGCCGTCGATGTCACCAACTACGTGATGCTCGACCTCGGGCAACCGCTGCACGCGTACGACCTCGCGCAGGTGGCCGCGCCTGTCGTCGTGCGCCGGGCCCGGCCGGGGGAGCGACTCACCACGTTGGACGGCGTGTCCCGAGCTCTTGTGGCCGAGGACCTGCTGATCACGGACAGCCCGAACCGGCTGCACGCGAGCCGGGTCCTCGGTCTCGCCGGGGTGATGGGTGGCGCCGCGAGCGAGGTCACCGCGGCGACGACGGATCTGCTGATCGAGGCCGCGCACTTCGACCCGATCACGATCGCGAGGACGGCGCGTCGCCACAAGCTGCCGAGCGAGGCGTCCCGACGGTTCGAGCGGGGAGTCGATCCTCAGCTTCCCCGGGTCGCCGTGGCGCGCGTCGTCGAGCTCCTCGTCGAGCACGGTGGCGGTGTGGCCGACGCCGCGCTGACCGATGTCGACCGCACGGGTGAGCCTGCGACTGTCACGTTGCCCGTCGAGCTGCCCGCGACGCTCGTCGGGGTCCCCTACACCGAAGACGAGGTCCGGGCGACCCTGGTCGAGATCGGGTGTGTCGTCGAGGATGGGGGCGACCCCGGTGCGGTGCGTGTCCGGGTCCCGTCGTGGCGTCCCGATCTCGTCGTGCCCGTCGACCTCGTCGAGGAGGTCGCGCGGTTGCGCGGCTACGACGCGATCCCGTCGATCGTCCCGGCGGCGCCCGTCGGTCGAGGTCTCACGCGAGGGCAGCGCGCGCGTCGGGCGGTCGCGACCGCGCTCGCGGAGGCCGGGCTCGTCGAGACCCTGAGCTACCCGTTCGTCGGGTCGGACCAGCTCGACGTGCTCGGAGTTCCCGCGGGCGACGCGCGTCGCCGGGCCGTCAGGCTCGCCAACCCGCTCTCCGAGGAGCAGCCGGAGATGAGGACGAACCTGCTCGTGACCCTGCTCGAGACCGCGGTGCGCAATGTCGGCCGCGGGATCTCGGACGTCTCGCTCTTCGAGCTCGGCCTGGTGACGCTGCCGGACGGTGACGTCCTCGCGGCTCCGGCCCTTCCGGGCGGCGCGCGTCCTGCGGACGACGTCCTCGAGCGGCTCACGAGCTCCGTGCCCGCGCAGCCGCGGCACGTCGCCGGAGTTCTCGCCGGAGCGCGTGAGCCGTCCGGTTGGTGGGGTCCCGGGCGCCGCAGCGACCACGCGGACGCGATCGAGGCAGCGTGCCGAGTCGCCGACGTCGTGGGCGCCTCTGTCGACCTGCGTCCGGAGGCCGGCCACATGCCCTGGCACCCCGGTCGGACGGCGCGGCTCGAGCTCACCGGCGACGGCACGCTCGTCGGCTACGCGGGCGAGCTGCACCCGGCGGTGGTCTCCGCACTCGGGCTGCCGGCTCGCACGGCCGCCTTCGAGGTCGATCTCGACGTCCTGCTCGCGGCCGCACCGACCGAGCCGCTCCAGGCGCGCGAGGTCTCGACCTTCCCGGTCGCGAAGGAGGACATCGCCCTGGTGGTCGACGCGGGCATCCCGGCAGGAGACGTGCTGGCCGCGGTCCGCGCGGGAGCGGTCGCGTCACCCGCGGGTGCCATCCTCGAGGACGTGCGATTGTTCGACGTCTATGAGGGTGCTCAGGTGGGCGAAGGCCGGAGGTCGCTCGCGTTCTCGCTCCGTCTCAGGGCTCCCGACCGGACGCTCACCGCGGAGGAGGCCGCGGGCGTGCGCGAGTCGGTCGTCGCGGAGGCTGGTCGGCGGTTCGGGGCGGTCCTTCGGGCCTAGCCTGCGGGACTCTTCGGCCCCGTCGGGTCTCAGGCCCGCAGCAGCACCTTCCCGGTCGTCTCGCGCGCCTCGAGCGCGCGGTGCGCCTCCGCCGCGTCCTCCAGGGCGAACGTCGCCCCGATCCGTACGTCGAGCGTCCCCGCGAGCATCGCGTCGAAGAGGTCGCGGGAACGCCCGAGGAGCTCGTCACGCGTCGCGGTGTAGTCACCCAGCGTCGGTCGTGTGAGATAGACCGAGCCCGCAGCGTTGAGGCGCTGCGGGTCGACCGGCGGGACCGGTCCGGAGGCGGCGCCGAACAGGGCGAGTCCACCGCGTCGACGGAGCGAGGCGAGGGACGCGTCGAAGGTCGCCCGGCCGACCCCGTCGAACACCGTGTGCACCCCGGCGCCCCCGGTGAGCGCCCGCACGGCGTCGGTGAGGTCGGTCGTGAGGTCGTGGTACTCGTCGTAGCGGAGCACGTCCGAGGCTCCGGCGGCGCGGGAGAGGGCCGCCTTCTGGGCTGTCGAGACCGTGGTGATCACGCGTGCGCCCGACGTCACCGCGAGCTGCGTGAGCAGAAGTCCGACGCCACCGGCTCCGGCGTGCACCAGGAGGTCCTGGCCGGGCGTGACGGGGAAGGTGGAGTGCGTCAGGTAGTGCGCGGTCAGTCCCTGCAGGAGCACTGCGGCGGCGCTCGTGGTCGGGACCCCGTCGGGGACAGGGACTGTGCCCGACGCCGGCACGGCGACGACCTCGGCGTACGAGCCGGAACGTGACGCGTGCCAGGCGACACGATCACCGACCGCCACGTCGATGACGTCACGGCCGAGCGCGATGACCGTCCCGGCGCCCT
>JAKBFW010000102.1 GCA_021833345.1 Pseudomonadota bacterium
GTCGGATCTTTGTCGTTCCTCGCTGGGTTCGTCGCATCGGAGCGGGAGGCTGGAGTCCTACCGAAGGCGACCGCACGAGAGAGGCAGACGGACATGATGGGTTGGTATGGCGGGGGTAATGGTGGCAGTGCGTGGATCTTCATGGGGCTGTTCTGGGTGGTTCTGATCGCGGTGATCATCTGGTTGGTGGTTCGACTGCTCCCGTCGAGCACGAACTCCGGCCACGCGGGCGCGGTGTCCCAGCCGGCCCCGGGTCAGGAGTCGCCGGTGGACATCCTGGACCGCAGGCTTGCGTCGGGCGAGGTGGATCTGGAGACCTACCAGCAGCAGCGCGCGGCCCTGGTCGCGGCCCGAGGTGGCCGGTGATGACGCGCTCTGCCGCGGCCAGGGGACGGCGGGGATGGCTGGTTGCGGCCCTCGCCGCCGCGGTCGCGGCGCTGCTCGGCTCGGTGCTGGTGGCCTCGGCGTGGGCTGGGGCCTTCGGTTCGGGCACCGCTGCCAGGTGGGGGTTCGGGGCTGGTCCTGCGGGACTGTCTGGCTCGTCGTCGCGCGGGGTGCCGGCCCTCCCGGGCGCGGTCGTGAACGTGTCCCTGGTGAACATGGGCGGACCGATGATGGGTCAGCGCACGATGATGGGCGGGTCGATGCGGTTGAGTGCTGACCGCGCGAGCGTGCCGGCGGGCACCGTGTCGTTCGCGGTGACGAACTCCGGCAGCGTCGATCACGAGCTGGTGATCTTGCCCCTGGCGGACAACCAGCAGGTCGGTGAGCGCCCGATCGGTCCGGACGGGAAGGTCGACGAGGCCGGCAGCCTCGGGGAGGCCTCCAACACCGGGGGCCAAGGCGCCGGTCAGGGGATCCGCCCAGGTTCCTCGGGGTGGGTCACCCTCACCCTGACGCCGGGGCGCTACGAGCTGGTCTGCAACGTGCCCGGGCACTACGGCGCCGGGATGTACACCGAGCTGACCGTCTCCTAGCCCCGCGTTCGTGCGCAGGAGCTGCGGCTCGGCACGAGTGGACCGTGCGCGACCACGAGGAAGGGCTCACCCATGCACGGAGAGGGACGGGAAATGATGGCACCCCAGGGGCGGACGACGGAGGTGGGCCCTTCGGGTGCTCCCCGCATCCGGGCGCTGGTGGTCGACGACGAGCCGTCGTTGGTGCGGGTCGTCGCGGCCTATCTCCAGCGTGAGGGCTTCGACGTCACGACCGCCGGTGAGGGGCACGAGGCGTTGCGTGTGGCTCGTCAGGTCCACCCGGACGTCGTCGTGCTGGACGTGATGATGCCCGGGATCGACGGGACGGAGATATGCCGTCAGCTGCGGACGTTCAGCGACGCGTACGTGATCATGCTCACCGCGCGGGCCGAGGAGGTCGACACCCTCGTGGGGCTGTCGGTGGGTGCCGACGACTACATGACCAAGCCGTTCTCCTCGCGGGTCCTGGTCGCTCGCATCCGCACCATGATGCGTCGCCCGCGCGGGGACGCCGCGCAACCTGGCGACGCGGGATCTCCGGAGGCCGCGCCCCTGCGGCGGTTCGGTGAGCTGGGCATCGACCCGGAGGCGCGTGAGGTGTGGTTGGGTGAGCGGCTGGTCGCCCTGACCCCCACCGAGTTCGACCTGCTGAGCACGCTCTCCTCTCGGCCGGGGACCGCGTTCAGCCGCACCCGGCTTGTCGAGCAGGTGTGGGGACCCGCGTGGTTCGGCGACGAGAGGATCGTGGACATCCACCTGGGGCACGTGCGGCGCAAGCTCGGCGACGACCCGGGCGCCCCACGCTACATCCGCACGGTGCGGGGGGTCGGTTACCGGATGGGCGCCGGATGACGTCACCGGCCACGGTTCGACTCGCCGCGGCGTCCGGGGTGAACGTGGGGCCCGTGGGTCGATCGGGTTGGTACCGGTGAGAACGCGTCGTCGGGGCATGGGCCGAACCCCGCTGGGGTTCGTGTGGCGGTTGATGGTCTCCCTCGGGCTCGTGGTCCTCGCCGGCGGGGTGACCGTGCTCGGCGTCGCCCTGGGGGTCGCGCCCACCGCGTTCCGATACCACCTGCGGATGGCGGTGGGCGGACCGCTCGACCCGGCCATGCTGATGCAGGTGCAGGACGCGTTCGCCAACACGATCCTCACCTCGCTCGGTGTGGCCGTACCGGTGGCGATGATCACGGCGTTCGCCGTGACGTGGATCGTGGCCAGGCGTCTGGGGCGCTCAGTCGCCGCTGTGGCAGCGGCGGCCGATCACATCGCCCGGGGCAGCCTGCGCGTGCGCATCGAGGCGCCGGCCATCGGCCCGGAGTTCACCCAGCTCGCCGATGCGTTCAACTCCATGGCGGCCCGGTTGGCAGACACCGAGACCATCCGCCGGCGCCTGATCGGAGACCTGGCCCACGAGATGCGCACCCCGATCGCGTCGCTGGAGGCCACCGTGGAGGCCGTCGTCGACGATGTCCTGCCACTGGATGTGGTCACGCGAGCGACCTTGATCGACCAGGTCGGTCGCCTGCGCCATCTCGTGGCCGACATGTCCGCCGTCTCCCGGGCCGAGGAGCGCCAGCTGGACCTGCACGCCGAACCGGTCGAGCTGGGCAAGCTCGCGACCGACGCGGTCGCGGCAGCCCGGGCCCGGTACGTCGCAGCAGGGGTGCAGCTGGATCTGCGGATCGCCGATCGGGCAACCGTCGTACGAGTCGACCCGCACCGGCTCACCGAAGCCGTCTCCAACCTGCTCGACAACGCCCTGCGACACACCCCCCGCGGGGGCGCGGTCCACGTGGTCGTCGCCACCAACCTGCGAGGCGCCGTCCTGGAGGTCGTCGACACCGGGTCCGGGTTCGATCCGGCCGACGCCGAGCGGCTCTTCGAGCGCTTCTACCAGGCAGACACCTCTCGTACCCGGTCCTCGGCCGGCAGCGGGATCGGTCTGACCATCGCCCGGGCGATCGTCCAGGCCCACGGGGGCACGCTGACCGCGGCAAGCGACGGTCCCCGTACGGGTGCGAGGTTTCGGATCCGATTGCCCGCCCCCGTGCACGTGCGGGATCGCAGCCTGTCGGTGTGATCCCCGGGAGGCCGTGCGCCGGACGCCCGGTCCGAGGGACCAGCGCCGGGCCGCCGGTGTCTTCATCGAAACTTCAGGGATCCGGCGTCCAACGGATACGTGGCCGGTCTTGACTGGCACCAGATACCCCAACGGGGTATCCAGGGGCGACCGGGACGACGCCGAGCGCACGCCTGAGGGAGAGGGACGGGGGATCGACCGTGACGACCACGCGGTATGACGTCAAGGGCCTGACCTGCGGGGACTGCCTCGCGCAGGTGTTGGAGCACGTGCACGACGTGGCAGGGGTGACCCAGGTCACGGTCGACCTCGTTCGTGACGGGTCGTCCTGGGTGACCGTCACCTCCAGGTCGTATGTCGGCCTCGGGCAGGTCCGCGACGCCGTCGGTGAGGCGGGGTTCGCCCTCACCGGGACCAGGACCCGGATCCGGGAGCGCACCCCGGCGCCGCCCGTCGACGACCACGAGGTCAGGCACGGTTCGTCCGGTGGGACCGAAGCTGGAGGCGCACGTCCATGAACATCGGCGACGTGGTGATCATCGTCGTGGCCACGGCCCTGACGGGGCTGATGGCCTGGTACTTCTTCGGCCCCAAGACCTCGCGTCGGGCGCAGCTCGACGACGGGGTGCAGGTGGTCACGGTGACGGTCAAGGGTGGCTACAGCCCGGACGTCATCCAGGTGGTCCCCGGGGTTCCGGTCAGGTTGCTGTTCGACCGCCAGGAGTCCGGCGACTGCTCCTCGCGGGTGGTCTTCGCGGATTTCAAGGTCAACCAGACCCTTCCCGCATTCGCGACCACGGCAGTCGAGTTCACCCCGGAGATCCCCGGTGAGTACGGGTTCGCATGCGGGATGAGCATGCTGCACGGCACGTTGCGGGTGGTCGGCGACGCCCCGTCGCCGGACGTCGCGGCGCCCGGCGGCGTGGAGTCACTCATCGCGGCACTGGGCGAGCTGCACGACGACTGCCCGGACGAGGTGATGGGCGGGTCGCCGGTCCAGGCCCTGGACGCGGCGCCCGCTCCGGTCACCGCCTCCGCCATGGGCGGTGGAGGTGATCCGGTGGGTGCAGCGGCAGCGGCGGAGGCTGCCGATGCCGAGGAACGGGAGCGCGACGCGGAGATCGCCGACCTCAAGCGACGGGTGATCCTCGGTGCGGTGCTCACCGCGCCGGTGCTGTTCGCGGTGATGCTCACCGACCTGGCCGGAGTCACGTGGGTCCCCGCGCTGTTGATGAACAGGTGGTTCCAGCTCGCGCTGATCACCCCGGTGATGCTGTGGACGGGGTGGCCGATCCACCGCACCGGGTGGCTCGCGTTGTCTCACCGCACCGCGGACATGAACTCCCTGATCACCCTGGGCACGATCGCGGCCTACAGCTACAGCCTGGTCGTCACGATCGTCCCCGGCGTGCTGCCCGCCGACGTCCGGTCGGTCTACTACGAGGCCGTCGGGGTGATCGTCACGCTGATCCTCCTCGGGCGACTGTTCGAGACGCGAGCCAAGGCGGGCACCGGCGAGGCGATCCGGACCTTGATCGGGTTGCAGCCTCGCACCGCCCGCGTCGTCCGCGGCGGGGTCGAGACCGAGATCGACATCGACGCGGTGGTGCTGGGCGACGTCGTCGTGGTGCGCCCCGGGGAGAAGCTCCCCGTGGATGGAGTGGTCGTCGAGGGTCGGTCGCCCGTGGACGAGTCGATGGTCACCGGTGAACCGATCCCGGTCGTCAAAGCGGCCGGGGACACCGTCATCGGGGCCACGATCAACCAGACCGGGACCTTCACCTACCAGGCGACGAAGATCGGCGCGGACACGATGCTCGCGCAGATCATCACGCTGGTCCGCCAGGCTCAGGGTTCCAAGGCCCCGATCCAGCGACTGGCGGACAAGGTCTCCGGCTACTTCGTGCCGGCGGTGATCGCACTGGCGATCTGGACCTTCGTCGCCTGGGCGCTGGTGGGGCCGTCGCCCGCGTTCGTCTTCGCCCTGGTGGCGGGGGTCTCGGTGCTGGTCATCGCCTGCCCGTGCGCGCTGGGTCTGGCGACACCCTTGTCGATCACGGTCGGAACCGGCAAGGGTGCCACCGCCGGGATCCTCATCCGGTCGGCCGAGGCGCTGGAGACGGCGCACAAGCTCGACACCATCGTGCTGGACAAGACCGGCACGATCACCAACGGCACCCCGGTCCTGACCGACGTCCTGCCTGCACCAGGGTTCACCTCCGAGGAGGTTCTGGCGCTGGTCGCGGCCGTCGAGGTCACCTCCGAGCACCCGTTGGCCACCGCGATCGTCGCCGGCGCGAACGAACGTGGCCTGGCCCTGGTGCCGGCGACCGCGTTCGACTCGATCACCGGCCAGGGCGTGCGTGCCCTCGTCGCAGGCAGAGAGGTCCTCGTGGGCAACCGGCGCCTGCTGTCCGGGGCCGGCATCGACGCCGGCGTCCTCGAGCCGGACTCCGCGCGCCTGGCCGTCGACGGCAAGAGCCCCATGCTCGTGGCCGTCGACGGGCGCCCCGCCGCGGTCGTCGCGGTGGCCGACACGATCAAGACCGGCTCGCCCGGCGCGGTGGCCGCGCTGCACGCCTTGGGGATCGAGGTCGTGATGATGACCGGTGACGACCGGGCCACCGCCGCCGCCATCGCCCGCCAGGTCGGCATCCGCCGGGTCCTGGCCGAGGTGATGCCGGAGCACAAGGCTGCCGAGGTGCGCCGGTTGCAGAGCGAGGGACGCGTGGTGGGCATGGTCGGCGACGGCGTGAACGACGCCCCGGCGCTGGCACAGGCCGACGTGGGCTCGGCGATCGGTACCGGCACCGACGTGGCCATCGAGGCCTCGGACATCACGTTGATCTCCGGGGCCCTGTCCGGGGTGGTCACCGCGATCGACCTGTCACGGGCCACGATGCGCAACATCCGACAGAACCTGGTGTTCGCATTCGTCTACAACGGCATCGGCATCCCGATCGCCGCCGGCGTGCTGTACCCCGCATTCGGCCTTCGGCTCAGCCCGATGATCGCCGCGGGTGCGATGGCGTTGTCCTCACTGTCCGTGGTGGCCAACGCCAACCGGCTGCGCAGGTTCACCCCGCGGGCCATCGATGACGACGTCCGGGTGCCCACCACCGACCCGGTGGTGGAGATCGGGCGCGACGAACACCAGGAGGACACCATGTTCGGAAAGTCAGGCAAGACCACCGACCCGGTCTGCGGCATGGGCGTGGACCCGGCCACGGCCGCCGCCCATGCCGAGCACCACGGCACCACCTACTACTTCTGCTCCACGGCCTGCGCCGCGACCTTCAACTCGGATCCGCACACCTACGCGGGCGCGGCGACATCCTGACCCCGGGACCCGCCGGGGGTGGGGAGGTCCACCCCGGCGGGTCCCGGCCGCCTCAGCACGCCGCGCCCGGGAAGCAGGACTGTCATGACGGTGGACCGATGCCCGACGAGCGACCTGCTGAACCGGCTGAGTCGCATCGAAGGTCAGGTGCGCGGGATCGCCCGCATGGTCGAGAAGGACACCTACTGCATCGACGTGCTGACCCAGGTCTCGGCGGCCTCCCGAGCACTGCAGTCGGTGGCCCTGGTGCTGCTGGAGGACCACATGAGTCACTGTGTCGTGGACGCCGCCCGGACCGGCGGGCCCGAGCAGGACGCCAAGCTCAAAGAGGCCTCGGCCGCGATCGCCCGGCTCGTGCGCAGCTGATCCGTGCACGTCGGACAGCGGTCGCCAGGCACCGCGAGCGATCTCACCACGTTGGCCGGCACCGACGACCTGAATGGGCGCTGGACATGGCAGCACGCACCGTCGTCGTGCCGGTGGATCGGGTGCGCGGGGCCACCGCCGGCGCGTTGCGGGCTCCGGCGACCAAGGTCGGCGCGGACACCGCACCGGCGCAGATCGTGGCCATGGTCCAGCAGGCGCAGAACCCCAAGGCCCCCGGGCGACGCCTGGCCGACCGGGCCGCACCCTGGCTCGTCCCGGTGGCGTTGATCGGTGGCGGGGCGACGTTCGGGGTCTGGCTCGCGGTCGGTGCGAGCGTGCGGACAACGATGCTGTACGCGATCACCGTCGTGGTGATCACCTGCCCCGGCGCACTGGGTCTGGCGACCCCGACGGCGATCGTGGTGGGCACCGGTCTGGGCGCGAGGCGCGGAGCGCTCGTCAAGGACGCCACGGCCCTGGAGACCTCGGCCCGAGCAATCGCCGATCTGGCCGCCAGGCGAGGCCGTGAGACACCGGCGGTGACCGATTTCCGCAACGTTCCCGGCCAGGGTGCCAGCGCACAGGTGAACGGACGTCGCGTGCTGGTCGGCAACGCCCGACTCAGGGCGGCCGACGATGTCGACCGGGGCGACGTGGCGCAGCGTCGCGACGAGCTGGCAGCCACTGGGCGCACTGCGGTCCTGGTCGCTGTGGACGGCCGCGCCACGGGAGCCATCGCGCTGGCCGAAGTGCCGCAGGACACCGCTTCCGCCGCGGTGGCTGCCCCGCACGAGTCCGGGATCGACGTGGTCATGCTCACCGGGGACAACCAGGCCACCGCCACGTGCATCGCCGACCAGCCCGGCATCGACATCGCGATCGCCGACGTCGTGCTGATGCGCCCGGACCCGCTGGACGTGTCCGTCGCGTTGCGCGTCGGGCGTGCCACGGCGCGCACGATGCACCAGAACCTGGGCTGGGCCGTGGGGTACGACGCGATCGCCCTGCCGATTGCCGCCGGGGTCATCGAACCCCGCAGTCGGGCTCGTGCTGCGACCGGAGATCGCGGCCTCGTCGATGTCCGGTTCCTCACTGAGCGTTGCCGTCAACGCCCCGCTCCTCGAGCGTCGACGCCTGCCCGCACCCGCAACACCCACGGGCCTGACATGGGCCGCCACGGCCGTGCCCGCGCCGGCCGGGCACCGGTGACGGACACCGAGCCGTGACCGCGACCACCGTGACACCCGGCGCTGATGCTGCGAACCCGGCTCCGGCACCCGGGCGCCCCCGCCCGCTACGGATGCTGTGGGTCACGGCCGCCTGGGGGGCGTGCTTCGTCGCCATCCAGTGGGGACTGCGTGACGCCCCCGTCCTGTGGTTCGCGGCCCTGCGGGCCCTGGTGGCCGGGGCGGCGCTGCTCGCCGTCGGCAAGGCCCAGCACCGTCCGGGACCGGTGGGCGCACGCGCGTGGGGCCTGATCGCGGTGCTGGGTCTGGTCAATGTCACCGTCGGCTTCGGGGCCATGTTCGCCGCGGCGGACGGTCTGGCCACCGGGACGGCCGCGGTCCTAGCCAACGCCCAGCCGTTGCTGATCCTGCTACCCGCGTGGTGGTGGTGTGGCGAGGTCGTCTCGCGCCGCACGGCCGGGGCGCTCGTCGTCGGGTTCACAGGTCTGGTGCTGGTCGCCGTGCCCGGGGGAGGCGGACGCGGGGCGGCACTGTCGTTGCTGGCCGCCTCAGCCATCACCGCGGGCACCCTGCTCTCGCGCCGGCTGGGATCCCTCGACGTGATCGTGGCCAGCGGATGGCACTTCATGATCGGCGGCGCCGGTCTGGCCGTGGTCGCCGAAGCCGTCGAGGGGGCGCCCGTGATCGCCTGGACGCCGCGGTTCATCGCCGTGCTCGCGTTCTTGTCGCTGGTGGGAAGCGCCGCGGCGTTCGTCGCATGGTTCACCGAGACCAGGCGTGCACGCCTGGATGTCCTGAGCGCATGGACGTTCCTGACCCCGGTCGTGGGGGTCGTGCTGGGCGCTGTCGTGCTGAGCGAGCGGGTGTCGGGGTGGACCGGGGTCGGCCTGGTGGGGGTGCTCGTCGCGATGGGGATCGTGCTCGCGCCCGGCCGGCACCGACCCGCACCGGGGCCGATGCCGTGAGCGGCGCTCCCGCGCGCCCCTGATCGAGAGTGCGCCGGTGGACGTCCGATCGTCGTGTGGGCGGCAGCCGCAGGGGTGCGGCCATGGGCGGACCTTCAGGGAATCTTGACCGCGCCTCGGTCGGATGTGCTGCGTGCGCGGGCGAACCTGGAACTCGCCGCAGCGGTCGGCCGTCCGCACCGCGTGGCCCGGTCCACCACGACCCCTGGAGGGTTCCGATGCCCGCGACGTCACCCCGTCCCTCACCGAAGACCGCCCGACCCGGCGCCGGCCTACTCGGGCCCGAGGCTGTCGCCGGGCGCCGCGGTGGCTCGCCCGCGACGGGGAGCACCCAGGCCGAGGCAGCGTCGCGCCCCACCGGGACCGCCCGTCTGCGAACCGGCGCGCGACCACAGGACACGCCTGGCGACGCCCCCGTTCCGCGGTTGGCAGCCATCGCCGGCGGGTCCGGTGCGGGTTGGCCCCTGCAGTTCATCACCCCGGGCTTCGAGTCCCTGTCCTCCCAAGAGCCCCAGGCGATCGGCCTGACGTACTGGTTCGACGCGGCCCCGAGCGGGGGCCCCTACCCGGTGACCGTGCGGTTCATCGGGGTCCGCCTGGACGTGAAGGGCAACCGCGGACCGAAGGACACCTTCCAGGAGCTCGCCACGATGCCCCGCGTGCAACCGGGCAGCGGACGCGTCGCACTGACCCACC
>JAKBFW010000103.1 GCA_021833345.1 Pseudomonadota bacterium
ACGACGTCCGAGTCGCGCGGCGTCGCACCGTCGGAGCCGCGCGGCGTCGCGACGAACGGGCGCTCGGCACCGGACGACGTGCCGGTCGCACGCTCGGCCGCACGGGAGGTCGCAGCGGGCTCCACCGCCCGCGGCCTACGCATCGTCGTCCCCGTCGAACGCGAAGGCGGAGTACCCGACCACCCGGAGCCGGTCCCCGGCGGTGTCCCCGGAGCTGCACGCGCCCAGCAGCTCGGGGCGCAGGCCGTGCCGGCGCGCGGCGACGAGCAGGCCGTTGACCGGGGTGGCTCCGCAGGCCTGGAGGTGGTCAAGCGGACCGTCCAGGGCGCCGATCTGCGCGATCGTCCCCGCGTCGATGCGCCGCGCCTCGTCGTAGGGCAGGTAGTGCGACAGGTCCGAGCTGATCACGACAAGCGTCTCCGGGCCACCCCACAGCGCGTCGAGCACGTCGGCGACCTCGTCGCCCGTCGCGTCGCCGGCGAGCAGCGGGACGACCTCGACGTCGCCGAGCGCGCGCTGCAGGAACGGCAGCTGGACCTCGACGGAGTGCTCCCACCGGTGGGTCTCGGCGAAGAGGCAGACCGCCGGGACGCCGGCCAGCCGGTCCTCGGCCCACGCCTCCGCGACCGGCATCACGCCGAGCGGGGTGCGGAACCCGTCGGCCCCGGGCAGTGCCACGCCGCGCACCGGCACGCGGTGCGTCGGGCCGATCACCACGACGCGTCGGATGACGTCCCGCCCCCGCGCCACGCGTGCGTAGGCCAGCGCTGCCGTGGAGCCGGAGTAGACGTAACCGGCGTGCGGCACGATCACGGCCCGCGGCACCGGCGCGTCGGCGGGCGACGGCGCATCGGCGAGCAGCCGGTCCACGGTGACGCGCAGCACCTCGGGGTCGCCCGGGTAGAACGCACCGGCGACGGCAGGTTCACGGATGCGAGACGAGCGCACGGGGCACCACCTCGAGATTCAGGCTAGCTCCGTCGCGGGTGGCGCGCCCGGTCGAGGAGGCGACGCCCGGGGGCGGAGGCGGCGCTGCGGGTGAGGCGGTGCTGCGCGTGAGGCGGTGCTGCGCAGACCCTGCACGGGGACCGCGGGCCCTGGCGCGAGCCTGTCCTGAGTGATATCTATTAACTATCAGTATTTCGGTGAGGGAGCACACCATGAGCACGAACGAGTCACCTGTCGTCGCCGAGCCCGTCGGGCTCCACAGGACGCGTCTGGACATCACCCAGCGCCCGGCCGCCGCGATCTCCGGCTGGCTGGGGGTGATCGTCCTGGCCGGGAGCCTGTGGTGGTTCGTGGTCGGGGCTCAGGGCAACAGCGAGCTGGTGTGGGCGCCCGGGCTCGTCTTCGTGCTGACCATCACGTCGCTGGTCATCGTGACGCCCGGGCAGACCTCGGTGATCCAGTTCTTCGGCAGCTACATCGGCACCGTCCAGCGGCCCGGCTTCTGGTGGGTCCTGCCGCTCGCCAGGCGCCGCCAGCTCAGCGTCCGGGTCCGCAACTTCGAGACCGGGCACCTGAAGGTCAACGACGCCGACGGCAGCCCGGTGGAGATCGCCGCGATCGTGGTCTGGCAGATCGCCGACACCGCCAAGGCGACGTACGCGGTCGAGAGCTACCTCGACTTCGTCACCGTGCAGGCCGAGTCCGCGCTGCGCCACGTCGCGACCACCCACCCCTACGACGACAGCACCGAGGCGGGCACGTCGCTGCGCGGCTCCACCGACATCGTCGCGGCCGAGCTGGCCACGGAGGTCGCCACGCGCGTCTCGATCGCCGGCGTCGAGATCGTGGAGGTCCGGATCTCCCATCTCGCCTACGCCCCCGAGATCGCCCAGGCGATGCTGCGCCGCCAGCAGGCCAGCGCCGTCGTCGCGGCCCGCTCGCGGATCGTCGAAGGCGCCGTCGGCATGGTCGAGATGGCCCTCAACCGGCTGACCGAGAACGGCGTCGTCACGCTCGACGAGGAGCGGAAGGCCGCCATGGTCAGCAACCTGATGGTGGTGCTGTGCGGTGAGCAGCCGGCGTCGCCCGTCGTGAACGCCGGCTCGCTGTACACGTGAGCGAGCTGGACACGTGAGCGAGCCGCACACATGAGCGAGCGCCGGCAGGTCCTGCTCCGCCTCGACCCGGCGGTCCACGACGCCCTGACCCGCTGGGCCACCGACGAGTTCCGGAGCGTCAACGCCCAGGTGGAGATGCTGCTGCGCCGGGCGCTGGCCGACGCGGGACGCATGCCGGCCCACGCCGCGCCGATACCCCGACGCGGCCGCCCCCGAACGAGCGATCAGGCGCCACAGCCGCCGGACCGAAGCCAGGACGACGGCGCTGACGGTGCCGACACGTAGGCGCCGCGTGAACGACGCCCGTCGGGCTGCTCGAGACCGGGGTCGGTGACGGCGACATCGAGGTTCGGTGGTCCTGGCGGGCCGTCAGGAGGGCTGCGCGGGCGACGACCCGCTCGTCGCGCGAGGGGAACCCGGACCTGGTCTCTCGAGGCTCGTCTGCCTCGCCGACCATGACCTGCCGTCGACGCGCCCCCGTCCGCCGTCGCGCAACCGCTCCGCAGCTCCAGGAGCGGTCCCGGACCGAGGAGTGCTGGCTGGATCAGTACCGGATGCTCACGTACCAGGCGATGCCGACCATGGCGATCACCGTCGCGAACCACCACCACGGGAAGGGCTCGGCCGGCTCGGGCTCGCGGATCTCCTGCGGCACGGGGGCGGGCTCGGGCAGCGGCACGGGCTCCGGCTCGGGCGGTGGCGGCGGGTTCATGTCGGCGCCGCACCGCACGCACACGACCGCCGACGGCACGTTGAGCTCCCGGCACGTCGGGCAGGGCACCGTCGCGATCAGCGACGCGCCGGACGCGCCGGGCGACCGCCAGCGCGCGTCGTCGACACCGTCCTGCGCCGCGCCCTTCCGGTCCTGCGGGCGCGCCCAGAACATCGGGTAGTCGCAGATCGGGCAGAAGTCACCCGCGTCGCGGCGGGCCAACGAGACGGTGGACGGTGCGCCGCACTCCGGGCAGACGATCGTGACCTCGGCCGGGGCGTCGGGCACTCCGGCCTGCGGGAGAACCGAGCCCGGCCGGGAGCCCGCGCCGTGGGGCATGACGCTCTCGCGGACCACGCCCACCTCGCGGGTCGTCGGGGTGTCCTCGCGCGACGCGGAGCCGAGCGGTGCGGGAGAACCCGGCGGCACGGTGTCCCAGGGCGCCGCGGTGTCCCGAGCCGGTGCCGTCTCGACGGGCACCGCGGTCGCGTTCGGCACAGCGGTCCCGTTCGGCACAGCGGTGTCGGGGGGCACAGCGATCTCGTTCGGCACGGTGGGCTCCTGGGCTGCGGCGGGGACGGGCGGGGTGACGGGCGACGGGTCAGCCACGTCGACTCCTCTCGTCGTCACCGGGTTGCGGCCAGATCTGCCGCTCGTCGACCCACAGCTCGGCCCGCACGTGCGCGGGCACGTAGTCCGCGATCAGCGCGACGAAGTCCGCATCCGGCAGTCCGCCGGTGGAGGCGACCCGCATGACGACCCAGGCATGGTCGGCCGGCGCCTCGCCCTCACGCCAGACCCCACCGCCGTCGTCGACCTCGGCCGGTCCGCCGCTGAAGAGCTCGAGGAACCCCTGCAGGGCGCCCGGTGTCCCGCGGCGCCGGAGCGTGCGCGCGGCGGTCGTGACCAGCCGGCGCTGAGTCCCGTCGGGCAGGCCGGGGTCGATGCCGTCGAGCCCGATCCAGTCGGCCATCCACCGCACCATCGCGAGCGGTGCGACGGTCGGGTCGGCCAGGTGCGGGAGGTTATCGCCGTGGGCGAGCAGCGTGTCGGCCTCCTCCTGGAAGATCGACACGAACCGCGTGAAGAAGTCGTCGCTCACCATCCCGACGGGCAGCTGGTTGAGCATCCACGGGGTGCGGCTCATGACGGCCCCCAGCCGGCGCGGGCCGCACCGGACGCGCGCCGCGTGGCACCACGACCCCGGCTCATCGCACGACCACCCGGTGGTCGGCCGAGAGGAACAGCGTGTGCGGCTCGGGGTGCAGGACGTCGCGACCGCTGCCGAGGCGCCGACCCGTGCGCAGGTCGTACTCGAAGAGCTGCACCTCCTCGACCCGTTCGACCCCCTCGACGACCTCGAGGAGCTGGGCGACCTCGGCGGCGGTGATGTCGGTGTCGAACGGCCAGCCCGTGCCCGTCGCGCCGCCGGTGACCGGGTTGATGTAGCGGTCGACGACGTCGAGCACCCGCTGGCGGACGAGCGCGACCGGGCGGCCGGGCAGCGCTCTGACCAGGGCAGCGACGCTCACGCCCTGGTAGAACGGCGTGCCGACCTCGACCGCGACGCCGACGCACCGGCGCTCCTCGAGCACCTCGCAGATCGACCGGAGCAGGGGCTCGGACAGGGCGAAGTCGTCGATCTTGTGGATCCGTGGGTCGGTCCGCACCTGCGGGACGACGAGCACCCGGACCGCGCCGTTGTGCGTCTCGGTGCCCACCAGGCAGCGCGCCCGGGCGACCTCGACCGACGTCTCGCGCGTGAGCCGCTCGAAGTCACCCGCCGTGACCGCGCGCTGGCCGGTGCGCAGCGACAGCGGACCGCGAACCTTGGCCTCCTCGACGGTCTCCGCGTCGACCCCACCCGCGGCAGGCGCGAGGTTCTCCACGCTCGAGACGAACGGCAGGGTCGAGCGCAGGCTCGTCAGGGTCCGCGCACCGACGTTCCCGACCGCTCCGCCGCCGTGGCGGTACCCGGTGACCTGGATCAGCGCGCCGTCCGGTGGGATCGCGCCGTGCTGGCGGACCGTGCCGTCGGGGTACCGCACGCGCGGCCCGAACCGGACGACCCCCGTCGCCGACTCCCACACCACGTGGCGGTCCTCCGGGCCGGAGGCGGAGAAGTCCGGGACCTCGGTCCAGTCCGTCGTGCCCGTGGTGGCGATGACGCGCACGACCTCGCCCTCGCGGCGCGTCGCCACCGGCACCGATCCGACCCGGAACTGCTGGGCCGGGATCCCGACCGACCGTCCGAGGCTCTCGGAACCAACCGTCGTCGCGTGCTCGGCGGCGACCGAGAGCCCGACGACGTCCGCCCGCACCGAACCGATCTTCGGGGACGCCTGGTAGGTCGGCTGGCCGGGCGCCGGGTTCACCAGTCGCACGCGCAGCCAGTAGGCGACGGTCCCGGCGAGCATGAGGGACGCGTGCGCCTGGGGGATGAGCAGGACGACCTCGCCGTTCCGGTTGAGACCGCCGGTGCTGTCGCGCTGGACCCGCACCGGGGTCCACGCCTCACCCGTCCAGACCTCCCAGGCCAGTGGCGGGTTCGCCGGGTCGACCCCGATGCCCTGGGCCGTCGCCTCGACCGTGAGCCGCAGCGCGGCCCCGGCGAGGGACTCGGCGAAGCCGAACAGCGTCGCGTCGCCCACCTGCACGGGCGTCGAGATGAAGCACGTCAGGGCGCTGCCCGGGTAGGTGAGGTCCTCCCAGCCGTCGACCGTCTGCTCGTCGCGCACCCGTGTCGAGTGCGCCGCATGCATCCGCGGCGGGGCGACCACCGCGTCGTGCTCGGTGGAGAAGATCACGGCATCGGTCGCGCTCGTCGAGGTCGTGACCTCCGTGCCGGCGGGGATGATCAGCGGCCGGTCGGTCGGCGCGGACAGCCAGAACGTCACGTCCGTCCGGGCGACGGACGGCGGGAACGGCTCGATCCCGGCGAGGTTGAGGAAGTGCACGTACAGGCGCTCGGGCACCTGGTTCACGCGGAACAGCACCATCTCGCTCATCCACGCGAAGAGCTCGATCAGCGCGACCCCGGGGTCGGACACGTTGTGGTTCGTCCACTCGGGCGTGAACCGGGGGATCAGGCGCTTGGTCTCGTCGACGATGTCCTGGAACGACCGGTCGTCGAGGTTCGGGGGAGGGATCGGCATCAGGTGTCCTCACGCGGGATCACGTAGAAGGGGTAGACGAGGTTGCGGCGGTCGTTCGTGGCCTTGACGCGGTAACGGAGGAGGACCCGGACGAGCCCGCCGTCGTCGTCGTCCTGGACCGGTTCGACGTCCTCGACCTCGATGCGCGGCTCCCACTGGGCGAGGGCGTCGCGGACCGCCTCGGCGATCAGGCCGAGCAGGTTCGGGGTGACGGGTTCGAACATCAGGTCCCAGATCCGGCAACCGAACTGCGGTCGCATCACGCGCTCGCCGGGAGCCGTCAGCAGCACCACCCGGATCGACCGGTCGAGGTCCTCGGCCCCCTGGGTCAACCGGATCGCACCGCGGTGGTCGACCTCGAGCGGCCAGCTGAAGCCGCGCCCGATGAAGGACGCGTCGCGTCCCGCGGTGCCGGCCAAGGGGTTCGGGCTGGAGGTGTCCATCAGTTGATCTGCACCATCGCTCCCTTGACGGCCGTGACACCGCTGGCCTGGAGGGTCGCCGTCGCCTCACCCTTGACCTCGACCTGGGCCCCGGACGCGGCGAACTTGGTCGTCGCCTTCGCGGTCACCTCCATCCCCTCGATGGTCACGCTCTGCTGGCCCTTGAGGGCGATCGTGGTCCCGGAGAGCGTGATCGCGCCGTTGCCGTCCAGCTCGATCGACGACTCGCCCGAGACGATCTTGAGCGGCACCCCGGAGGGGAGCTTGAGGTCGGCACGGTCCTTGCCGAGGCGCAGGCTGATCGCGTTGCCGGCGAGCGCCAGGAGGATGTGCTGGGTGCTCGGCTCCGTGCCGTCGGCGAGCTCGACGACGTGCCCGAGCCGCGACGTCAGACGCCGGTGCGCGACCGCCCCGTCCGCGACGAGCTCCTGCGGGATCGCGTCCTTCTTCCCGAACAGCCCACCGAGCACGACGGGTCGGCGGACGTCGCCGCCCTCGAACGCCACGAGCACCTCGTCGTGGACCTCCGGGAGGAAGACCATCCCCCGTTTGGCGCCACCGCCCAGGACGGCCAGGCGCGCCCACTGGGACTCGATCGTCGAGTCGAGCCCGGGCAGGGAGACCTTGACCCGCCCGGCGTTGTCGGGGTCGTCGGAGATCGCGGAGACCAGCCCCACGACGACGCCGTCGTGCCGGAAGCTCGACACCACGGGGGCACCCTGCGAGACCAGCAGCGACCCGGGGTCCCGGTCCCCCGCGACGAACGTCGTGTGGAAGCCCGTCGGGCGGTAGGTGTGCTCCACCTCGCGCACGTAGTAGCTGCCGCTCGCCGGCCCCGCGTCGGCGACCGTCACCGTCACCCCGGGTCGGAGCACCGGGGCGACGTGGCACGCGCCCCGCGCGAGGACGGTCCCGGTCGCGGTGCTGGCGACGTTCGCGAGCGTCGTGGCGTCCGACGGGTCGACGGGTCCGGCCTGCGCGTCGAGGACCGTCGCCCGCTTGATCGACGACACCGCGAGCAGAGCGGTGAGCCCGTCGGGGACCCCGGTGCGCGTGAACGCCGCCTGGCCGACGACCGCTTCCTTGTTCAGGTGGTCCCACCCGCGCACGGTGACCGACTGCGGCGCGTCCCCGTACACCTTCGCGGAGAACTCCCGCAGGCTGCTGCCGAGCTCGAGCGTCGCGACCGGGCGCGCCGCCGTCTCACTGAGCTTGGACCCGTTGTGGGAGGTCCAGGCGCGGAACGTCGCCCCGTCGACCTCCCAGTCGAGCCCGTTCCGGCGGCACAGCTCGTCGATGAACGCGAGGTCGGTGTCCGTCTGGAGGGTGTACGCGAGCACGCTCTCGGTGGCGTCGACCTCGTGGCTCGCGCCCGAGCTCGTGACGACGTTCTCGATGATCTCCGAGGCCTTGGCGTTGAGGTAGGTCTTGGCGCGCGCGGACCTGCTGAGCTCGTAGGCGAGGTCCTCGGCGACGACGACCAGCTCGGGCTGACCGCCGTCACGGGTCTCCACCCCCGTCGACGTCACCTTCCCCTCGAACACCGTGACCGCCGTGGCACCCTGCTCGCCGCCCTTGGCCGTCACCTTGAGCACGGCGCCGACCTTGAACCTGCTGGCCGAGGCGAGCGCGTAGCCCGGGTCGGCGAACCGGAGCGCGCACCGCCCGATCGTCCGCAGCGCGCGGCGCACCCGCAGCTCGACCAGGAGATCGAGCCAGGTCTCCGGCAGCGCGGCGTCGTCCGCCGTGATCACGGGGGAGACCGGGATGACAGCCGATCCGGCCATGCTCACGCCTCCAGCTGGGGGATCGACAGCTGGGCCCCGGGACGCAGCGCGAGCGGGTCCTCGATGCCGTTCGCCGTGGCGAGCGTGCGCCACTGCGTCGCGTCGCCGTAGTACCGCGCGGCGATCCGGTCGAGGGTCTCGCCCGGCTGCACCCGGTGCACGCGGTGCGGCCGCGGTGTGCCGGAGGTCGGGTTCTGCCGCCCGAACGCCTTCGACTCCTCGTACTGGCGGAGCACCAGCGCGAGGGTGGCCCGGAGCGGGGTCCCCGTCGACGAGAAGTACGTGAACGTCAGGTCGAGGTGCGCGATCACGGCCTTGTAGGAGTGCAGGTCACCCCAGTGGAACGTGACGTACGGGGGCCGGGCGTTGTGCGTCGCGTCGTTCGAGCCGGGCAGCGAGGAGTCGATGTCCATCAGCGCGAGGATCTTCCCGGTGTACTTCGTGACGTCCGTGCCGTCGTTGGTCGTGTCGAAGAAGAGCTCGACCGCCATCGTGCCGGGCCGGGCGCCCGCGTACCGCAGCCGGGGCACACCACGACCCGGCATGGACTCGCCGGACCAGCTGTTGCTCCGGCTGATCGCGAGCTGGGCGGGGTTGAACAGGCACGGCAGCCGCTCGCCGCTCTCGATCTCGAGGAACGCCTTCTCGGTCGAGGCCATCAGAACACCCCCGGCATCCCACGGCGCCCGCGGCGCTCGAGCTCTTCGACGACGCGGTCCTCGATCCGCTCCACGACCCGATCCACGAGGTCGTCCATGACCTCGGGGCTCAGGGCACGCGCGTCCGGGTCGTCAGGGGCTGACCACGACGCGCTCACCGATCGACCTTGCGCGCTCGTGCCCATGTCGGCTCCCTCGATGGTGCGGTGGATCGGTGGTGGGGCGACGACGCCGGTCGACATCGCCGCGCCCGGGGTCGAGAAGGCCCCGGCGGCCTCCGCGGCGACCAGCGCCGCCAGTGTCGCCGGCACGCCGGATCCGCCCAGGTGCGCCGATCCTCTCCCGTGGCGCTGAGCGCCCGCCGTCGGTGGCGCAGGGGGAACCGCCCGACCGGTCGGCCGCACGCCCGGGACGGCGGGAGGGGGAGCCTCCGGCGACGGCGCCGACCGTGGTGGCATGACGCGCAGCCGGGTCGCCGAGGTCACGCCGGCAAGGTCGACCGTCGGGGCGGCAGCGCGATGCAGTCCGAGCACGGGCGCCCCGGACGACCCCGCGCGCGGGGCACGGGCGCCGGGCACCGGCGGGCCGGCGGCGTCGCGGACCCGCGGCGCCGCTCCTGGTCCCGTCGGGTGGCCCCCCCGTGCGCGATGACCACCCAGCAGGGTCGCGCGTGCGTCTGACCCGTCCGAGTACTGCCGACGCACTGCGGTCCAGGGACGGGCCGCGCCCGCGGGGGTCGGACCGACGATGCCCAGCGACCGGGTACGACCGGCGACGG
>JAKBFW010000104.1 GCA_021833345.1 Pseudomonadota bacterium
GCAACGGCCGCGACTCGAACGCGCAGCGACTGGGCGTCAAGCGCTTCGGTGGCCAGGCCGTCAACGCCGGCGAGATCATCGTCCGCCAGCGTGGTACGCACTTCCACCCGGGCATCAACGTCGGCCGTGGCGGCGACGACACGCTGTTCGCGCTGGCCGCGGGCGCGGTGCAGTTCGGGATGCGTCGGGGCCGCAAGGTCGTCGACATCGTCACCGCCGGCTGAGCAGGCTCTCAGCACGCAGACCAGTCAGGTTCGGAGGGGCGCACCGGTGCGGTGCGCCCCTCCGCCTGTTCCCGGGGTGGCCCACGCCGCCCCCGTGTGAAGGAGGAAGCCATGGCGACGTTCGTCGACCGGGTCGTGCTGCATGCCACCGGCGGTGACGGTGGCAACGGTTGCGCCTCCATCCACCGCGAGAAGTTCAAGCCCCTCGCCGGTCCGGACGGTGGTAACGGCGGCAACGGAGGGAGCGTGATCCTCGTCGTGGATCCGCAGACCACGACGTTGCTGGACTACCACCACGGGCCGCACCGGCACGCACCTTCTGGGACCCAGGGCATGGGTGACCACCGCCAGGGATCGACCGGAGCCGACCTCGAGCTGTCCGTCCCGGAGGGCACCGTCGTCAAGGATCTTGACGGGACCGTCCTCGCCGACCTCGTCGGCATGGGCACGCGATACGTCGTGGCTGCCGGGGGGCACGGCGGCCTCGGGAACGCCGCGCTCGCGTCGCCGCGCCGCAAGGCGCCTGGGTTCGCCCTGCTCGGCGAGCCGGGGTTGCACCAGGACCTCGTGCTCGAGCTCAAGTCGATCGCGGACGTCGCCCTGATCGGGTTCCCGAGCGCCGGGAAGTCGAGCCTCGTCGCCGCGATGTCGGCCGCACGACCGAAGATCGCCGACTACCCGTTCACGACTCTGGTGCCCAACCTCGGAGTCGTGCAGGCGGGCGACTCGAGGTTCACCGTCGCCGACGTCCCCGGGCTGATCCCCGGGGCGAGCCAGGGCAAGGGCCTCGGCCTGGAGTTCCTGCGGCACGTCGAGCGGTGCGCGGTCCTCGTGCACGTGCTGGACTGCGCGACGCTCGAGCCGAACCGTGACCCGATCAGCGACCTCGACGTGATCGAGACCGAGCTGGCCACCTACGCCGGGGACATCGGGATCGAAGGCGGGCGCACCCCGTTGACCGAGCGTCCCCGGATGGTCGTGCTCAACAAGGTGGACGTCCCGGAGGCGCGGGAGCTCGCCGAGCTCGTGCGCGCCGAGATCGAGGCGCGCGGGCTGCCCGTCTTCGAGGTGTCCGCCGCCAGCCACGAGGGGTTGCGCGGGTTGACCTTCGCGCTCGCCGAGCGGATCGAGAAGGCCCGACGCGAGGCGCCGGCGCCGGCTCCGGCGCGGGTGGTGCTGCGGCCCAAGGCCGTCGACGACGCGGGCTTCACGGTCACGCGTCGAGAGGACGCCGACCACGAGTACTTCCAGATCCGCGGGGTCAAGCCCGAGCGCTGGGTGCGCCAGACCGACTTCACCAACGAGGAGGCGATCGGCTACCTCGCCGACCGCCTGGCGCGCCTGGGGGTCGAGGAGAAGCTGTTCTCGGCCGGGGCCGTCGCCGGCGCCGAGGTGGTTATCGGTGACGGGCCGACCGCCGTGATCTTCGACTGGGAGCCGACGCTCCTGACCGGGTCCGAGCTGCTCGGGGGTCCGCGCGGGACGGACGCGCGCATCGTCGAACAGCTGCGCCCGACGCGTGCAGAGAAGCGGATCGAGTACAAGGACCGGATGGATGCGAAGGCCGAGGCCCGTGCCGAGCTGTGGACCGAGCGCGAGGCCGGGCTGTGGGTCGGTGACGAGGACGACGCCTGACGCCACGGTCGGCCGGCGAGCGCCGTCCGTGCGGCGACGTCGTGGTGGTCGACTGGTGGTCGTCGCCGCGGCGGCCTGCCCGGACGCGCGAGAATGCGGAGCGTGAACACCCCGTTGGCCGGACGTCGCGACCTCGCGACGGCAGCCCGGATCGTCGTGAAGGTCGGCTCGTCCTCGTTGACCTCTGACGACGGCCGCCTGGACCCGGTGCGACTGCGGGCTCTCGTGGACGTGCTCGCCGCGCGCCGCGCCGCCGGCGGGCAGGTCGTCCTCGTGTCGTCCGGGGCGATCGCGGCGGGGCTCGCGCCGCTCGGGCTGGCGTCGAGGCCGCGGGACCTCGCGACCGCCCAGGCGACCGCCTCGGTCGGCCAGGGGCTCCTCGTCGCGCACTACACGCGGGCGTTCGGGGATCATGGTCTCCGCGTCGGGCAGGTGCTGCTGACGGCCGAGGACACGATCCGGCGTGGTCACTACCGCAACGCGCAACGGGCCTTGACCCGGCTGCTGGCGCTGGGGGTCGTGCCGGTGATCAACGAGAACGACGCGGTGGTGACCGAGGAGATCCGGTTCGGCGACAACGACAGGCTCGCCGCCCTGGTCTCGCACCTGGTCGGTGCCGATGCGCTCGTGCTGCTGACCGACGTGGACGCCTTGTACGACGGGCCGCCGTCGCGGCCCGGCGCGCGTCGGATCTCCGAGGTCAGGGGCCCGGCCGATCTCGAGGGGATCGAGGTCACGTCGCGCGGGAGCTCCGTCGGGACCGGGGGGATGGTCACGAAGCTCGCGTCGGTCGCGATCGCGACCGGGTCCGGGATCCCGGTGGTCCTGACCTCCGCGGCCCAGGCCGCGCAGGCGCTTGCCGGCGACGAGGTCGGCACCTGGTTCAGCGCGACGGGTCGCAAGCGATCGACGCGCATGCTGTGGCTCGCGCACGCCGCCCGCACGAACGGGCGCCTCGTGCTGGACGAGGGCGCGGTCCGTGCGGTGCTCGGAGGTCGGGCGTCGTTGCTCCCGGCCGGCGTTCTCTCGGTCGAAGGGAGCTTCGACGCCGGCGACCCGGTCGAGCTCGTCGGAACGGACGGGCAGGTCGTTGCGCACGGGCTCGTGGCGTTCGCGGCGGAGGACCTTCCCGCGCTGCTCGGCCGTTCGACCCCGGATCTGAGGGCCGCGCTCGGGCCGGGCTACGACCGGGAGGTCGTCCACCGGGACGACCTCGTCCTCGTCCGCAAGGCGCGTCGCACCACCTGAGGGCGACCTGCCCGCAGGCCGCCCAGGTAGCGCCCAGCGACCGGGCGCTACCCTGGGGCGCATGACTCTGGCACCCGAGGCAGCCGCCGCTGCCGACTCCCTGGCACCGGTCGCCGGACCCCCCTCGGACGAGGTGCGCGAGGCCGTCCTGGCGGTCGCGCGACGGGCGCGGGTGGCGGCACGTGTCCTCGCGACGGCGACCCGCGCGACCAAGGACGCGGCGCTGCGCACGATGGCGGACGCACTGGTCGCCGCGTCCGACGAGATCGTGGCCGCGAACGCCGAGGACCTCGCACGCGGTCGTGCCGATGAGACGTCGCCCGGACTGCTCGACCGTCTCGCGCTCACGCCGGAGCGCATCGGCGCGATCGCCGACGCGCTCCGCGAGCTCGCGACGCTCCCGGACCCGGTCGGTGAGGTCGTCCGCGGCTCGACCCTCCCGAACGGCCTGGAGCTCGTCCAGCGCCGGGTGCCGATGGGTGTCGTCGGGATGATCTACGAGGCACGCCCGAACGTGACGGTCGACGCCGCGGGCCTCGCTCTGAAGAGCGGAAACGCGGTGGTCCTCCGGGGCGGGTCCGCCGCGGCCCGGAGCAACGAGGTGATCGTCTCGGTCCTGTCTCGTGCGCTCGTCGATGCGGGCCTGCCGGCCGATGCGGTGCAGTCGATCGATGCCTACGGCAGGCCGGGCGCCGTCGCGCTCATGCACGCTCGGGGACTGGTCGACCTGCTCGTGCCGCGCGGCGGGGCGGACCTCATCCAGACGGTCGTGCGCGAGTCGACGGTTCCCGTCGTCGAGACCGGGGTCGGCAACTGCCACGTGTATGTCGACGCGAGCGCCGAGGTCCCGATGGCGCTCGCGATCCTGCTGAACTCCAAGACCCAGCGCGTCGGCGTCTGCAACGCGGCGGAGACGCTGCTCGTGCACCGCGACGCGGCCGACGGGTTCCTCCCGGACGCTCTTGCAGCCCTGGCCGGTGCCGGCGTCGTGATCCACGGTGACGAGCGGACCCGTGGGCTCGCCCCTGCGGGCGTCACGGTGGTCCCGGCGACCGATGTCGACTGGGCGACCGAGTACCTGGCCCTCGAGATCGCCGTCCGCGTGGTCGACGACCTCGATGCCGCCGTCGAGCACATCCGCAGGTGGTCGTCGGGCCACACGGAGGCCATCGTGACGCAGGACCTCCGGGCGTCCGAGCAGTTCATCGCGGGTCTCGACTCGGCCGCGATCATGGTGAACGCCTCGACGCGCTTCACGGACGGTGGGCAGTTCGGCCTGGGTGCGGAGATCGGGATCTCCACCCAGAAGCTGCACGCGCGCGGTCCCATGGGCCTCGCCGAGCTCACCACGACGACCTGGATCGTGCACGGACAGGGACAGGTTCGCGACTGAGGAGGACCTCAGCCGTGAGAGACTGGACAACCGTCGGGCGCCTCGGCTGCGACCCGATCGACACATGACGACAACCCGCTCCACTGGTCGCCGTCCCCTGGCGAGCAGGACGTCGGACACCTGGAGGTAGGCGTGCACGCAGCACTGGTGATGGCCGAGACGACCGTCCGCGAGCTGCCGGCGGCAGCGCCGGTCTACGGCGTCGTCGCGTTCGGGCTGCTGGTCGGTCTCCTGCTCGTGACGTATGCGTTCCGCAGCGTCGGCACACGTCACTGAGACCCCCGGAGGCTGCTGACCGATGGCGGAACGTCGACCACGACTCGGGGTGATGGGCGGGACGTTCGATCCCGTGCACCACGGCCACCTGGTCGCGGCGAGCGAGGTCGCAGCCCGGTTCGACCTCGACGAGGTCGTGTTCGTCCCGACCGGGAAGCCGTCGTTCAAGCAGCACCAGGCCGTCTCGCCCGCCGAGCACCGGTACCTGATGACCGTGATCGCCACCGCATCGAACCCTCGGTTCACGGTCAGCCGGGTGGACCTCGACCGCGAGGGCACGACCTACACGGTCGACACGCTCCGCGACCTGAGGGCCGAGCGGCCGGAGGCGGACCTGTTCTTCATCACCGGCGCGGATGCCGTCGAGCAGATCCTGACCTGGCGGGACGCCGCCGAGCTCTTCACGATGGCGCACTTCGTCGCGGTCACCCGACCCGGGCACCAGCTCTCGATCGCGGGACTCCCACCGGGACGGGTGACGCTCCAGGAGGTCCCGGCCCTGGCGATCTCGTCGACGGACATCCGTGTCAGGGCACGCACCGGCCAACCCGTCTGGTACCTCGTGCCCGACGGCGTGGTCCAGTACATCGGCAAGCACGGTCTGTATCGAGGTCATCACGATGAGTGAGCAGCCAGGAGAGCGGCGTCGCCGCCGCGAGCTGGAACGCGCTCGGGAGAGTGCTCGCGAGGCGGGGACGACAACGCCGCCCCCCACGGTGCCCGCGGGCTCCGCGATGCCGCCCCGAGACGATTCCCCACCGATCTCACGGCGGACCATACGTGAACGTGAGCGCACGGAGACCGGTGCTCTCGCTCTTCCTGGTGTCGGCGGCCGGACACCCCAGGAGACCTCGTCGGGGTACTCCGGTGGTGCGGCTCGGGGACCGGTGGAGCCGGTGACCGGTGCTCGTCCGACGGTCGTCAGGCGACAGCCCGGTGGCGCCGCGACCGGCACGGGAGGCGCCGACCGCGAGCGACCGGCAGAGGGCCGTTCGGAGTCGGCCGCGTCGTCGTGGCCGACCCGTGAGCGTCACCCGCAGGCCGCAGCCGCTCCTCGCCCGAACCAGCCGGCCGTGGAGGGGTACTTCCCGAGCTCGGAGACGGGCGCCGTCCCCATGGTCCCGTCGGCGGGGCGTCGCGTCCCACCCGAGCCGCGTGGGCTCGGACGACCGGGTGCGGGGCAGGACCGTCCGACGACCACGGGAACCGAGGGCGTCGGCGCCGCCTCGCGGTGGCCCTTCGGCTCGGGAGCTGACCGCCCGGATGTCCGTCCCGCCGCTCCGGCGGCGGCTCCTGACGTGCACGGGCAACCGATGAGGTCCTCCGTCTTCGGCGGCGGCGGAGCGCGTGCCGCCGCCACGCCGACCCCGATGGCCCGGCCGCCGCAGGTCGCTGGGTCGCGACCGGTCGCGACGGCTCCGGAGGCGTCCGGGCAGGCACCGCTGACCTGGCGGGACGTCCGTGCGGCCGGGGGAGTCCCGTCGCCGGCTCCCGCCCCGCGTCTGCCGGCCGTACCGACGTCGGCGCCCTCTGCACCGGTGCCCCCGCTGGCGGTGGCGTCATCGCCGGCGCCCGCCGAGTCGCCGGCAACCCCGCAGGCCATGGCGCGACCACCGCAGCCGTCGGCGCAACCTCGCGCGCCGATCGGATGGGGGACCGGGTCCGTCGAGGAGACCCAGATCACGCCGGCGGTCCTCCGCCCGTCGCAGGGCCCGGCATCCTCGCCCCGGTCATCGGCCTGGGCGGGGCCACCCGAGGCACCGGGCGTCCCGGCCGAGGTCCCGATGCCGCAGTGGGGCCCCGTGATCGAACGCCCGCTCGTTCCGCGTATCGACCCCGCGCCGCGCGGGTCGGCGCCCGAGGCGGTTCAGTCCTGGATTCCGGAGCAGGCGGCCGGGGGGGTGCCCTGGGAGGACGTGGCTGCTGGCGACGAGGTCGACGACCCCGAGGTCGACGACGAGCGCTCGTACTCCCTGCTCCACTGGGTCGTCCTGCTGTTCGTCGCGCTCGTCCTCGGCGCGCTGATCTACCTGCTCGTGAACCAGGCGAACGGCGGCTCCGGGTCGCAGTCGTCCGCGAGCGCGCTTCTCAGCACGACCCTCATCCACGAGGTCGCGCTCCGGTCGTCCTGACCGGTCGCGCAGTCCTGCGACGACGTTGCCGCGACCGATCTCGGTCGCACCCCACCTTCAAGGAGAACCGTGACGGCCACAGACCGTGCCATCGAGCTCGCCATCGCCGCCGCCCGCGCGGCATCGGACCGCAAGGCCGAGGAGATCATCGCGCTCGACGTCAGCGAACAGCTGGTGCTCACCGACGTCTTCCTGATCGCCTCGGGCACCAACGAGCGGCAGGTCGGGGCGATCGTCGACGCGGTCGAGGAGGCGCTGTACAAGCTCGGGTCGAAGCCGCTGCGGCGCGAGGGCAAGTCCCAGGGCCGCTGGGTGCTGCTCGACTTCGGCGACATCGTCGTGCACGTCCAGCACTCCGAGGACCGCGTCTTCTACGCGCTCGAACGTCTGTGGAAGGACTGCCCCGTGATCGTGCTCCCGGACGACGTCCACGGTCGACCGGGCGGCGACGGCCCGGACGTCCCCGTCGAGCCGGTGGCCGACGAGGTCGAGGCGGCGGACGAGGCGTGAGCGCAGGCCGCGTCGTCCTGTGGAGGCACGCCCGGACCGGGCACAACGCCTCGGGCCGGCTGCAGGGGCAGATCGACATCGGCCTGGACGAGGTCGGCCTCTGGCAGGCGCGCACGTCGGCGCAGGCGCTCGCGGCAACCTTCTCGCCCACGGCGGTGGTCTCGTCCGACCTCACCCGCGCGCGCACGACGGCCGGCCTCCTCGCCGATCGGACGGGTCGCACGGTGACCACGGATCCCCGGCTGCGTGAGCGAAGCTTCGGTCGGTGGGAAGGGTTGACGGGGGAGGAGATCGCCGCCACGTGGCCCGTCGAGTACGACGCCTGGCGTCGAGGTGCGGACCTGATCGGTGTCGGGGCCGAGACGCGGAGCGACGTCGCCCGGCGCACCGCCGAGTCGATCCGTGAGCATGCTGCCGCCTACGGTCCGGCGGACACGCTCGTCGTCGTCTCGCACGGTGCGGCGATCACCCTGGCCGTGACGGCGCTCCTCGACCTGTCGGTCGAGGGCTGGCGAGGGCTCGTCGGGCTCGACAACGCGCACTGGGCCACGCTCCGACCGTCGGGCGGCGACGTGCCACCGTGGCGACTGACGGGGTACAACCTGGGCCCGCGTGACACGGTGGAGGACTGGAACGCCGGACCGACGCACTGACGGCCGCACCGGCCCGATCCTCGTCGTGCGCGATCGCGCGGTCGACCCGGCCGGCGTGCAACCGTTCTGGCTGGACGACCCCGACCGCCCGACACCGCTCGCGCCGCTGACGGGGACGGTCACCACGGACCTCCTGGTGGTCGGTGGCGGGTACAGCGGGCTGTGGGCGGCATTGCAGGCGAAGGAACGTGATCCCGGTCGAGACGTCGTGCTGGTCGAGGCTCACCGCATCGGCTGGGCGGCCTCCGGGCGCAACGGCGGGTTCTGCGCGGCGAGCCTGACCCACGGCGACGCGAACGGCGAGCCGCGGTTCGCGCGACCGTCCGGGCGCGGCCGTCCTCAGCCCCGCACGGCTGGCCTGGGGGTTGCGCGACGCCTGCCTGGCGCTGGGCGTCCGGATCGTCGAGGGCACGCCCGCACGGACGATCCGACGCGACGGCGACCGTGTGGTCGTCGAGACCGACGGTGGTCACGTGGCGGCGACCCACGCCGCCCTGGCGACGAGCGCATTCCCGTCGCTGCTCGAGCGGGTCGGCGCGTTCGCCGTGCCGGTGCGCCACTGTGCGCTGATGACCCGTCCGCTCAGCGACGCGGAGCTCGCGTCCGTCGGCCGGTCCGAGCGCTTCGGGCTCGGCGACGTCGGGAACCAGTTCCACTGCGCCCGACCGAGCGCCGACAACCGCATCCTGTGGGGAGGCTACGACGCCGTCTACCACCGGGGCGGCCGGATCCGGCCCGAGCACGCGCATCGGCCGGAGACGTTCGAGCGGCTCGCACACCCCTTCCAGCAGACGTTCCCGCAGCTCACGGAGGTGGATTTCACGCACGCGTGGGGCGGGGTGATCGACACCTGCTCGCGGGTCTTCCCGATCTTCGGGACGGCCCTCGGCGGTCGTGCGGCCTACGGGGCCGGCTACACCGGCCTGGGGTCGGCTCGACCCGGTTCGGGGCCCAGGTGATGCTCGACCTCCTGGCGGTGCCGGAGCGTGGCGAGACCGCGATCACGATGCTCTCGATGGCCCGACGGTTCCCGGTGCCGTTCCCGCCCGAACCCCTGGCCTTCCCGGTGATCGAGGCGACCCGGTGGTCGCCCGACCGTGCCGACCACGCCGAGGAGAAGCGCAACCTGTGGCTGCGAAGCCTGGATGCGTTCGGTCTCGGTTTCGACTCCTGACGGGGTGACGAGAGCGCCACCGAGGTCGCGCGCCGACGGGATCGCGGGGCTGAACTGGGCGCCGGAACCGATTAGGCGAGGTCGACGTTCATCGCCTAGACTTCCTGACGCCCGCAAGGGTGGTGGTCGTCAGACCGCGGGGCTGTGGCGCAGCTGGTAGCGCACCTGCATGGCATGCAGGGGGTCAGGGGTTCGAATCCCCTCAGCTCCACCACG
>JAKBFW010000105.1 GCA_021833345.1 Pseudomonadota bacterium
CGGAGCAGCCCGATGCGGTCCGCGGGCCACAGCTTCACGAAGGCGACGCCGACGACGTTCGCCAGCGGGATCGACCCACCTCCCGGCCGGCCCTGGTTGTAGCGCGAGTCCGCCGAGTGAAGGCGGTTGTCGCCCTCGACCCAGAGACTGTCCGCCGGCACGGTCGTCCGGAACGGCATGTCGGTGTTGACCGAGCCGGGCTTGAGGTAGGGCTCGTCGATCCCGACACCGTTGACGGTCACGCGCCCCTGCACGTCGCAGCACGCGACGGTGTCCCCGGCGACGCCGATCACGCGCTTGATGAGGTGCTCCCCGGAGTCCTGCGGGAGCAGCCCGACGAAGGTCAGAGCGTCGTTGACGCCCTGCTGCAACGAGCTCGTCCGGGTTGCCGCAACCGGCGGGAGCCAGCCGCCGGGGTCCTTGAAGACCACGATGTCGCCCCGGTGGACCGCGAACGGACCGGGAGCGAGCTTGGTCACCAGGACCCGGTCACCGATCTGGAGCGTGTCCTCCATCGAGCCGCTCGGGATGAAGAACGCCTGGACGAGGAAGGTCTTGACGAGCCACGACAGGACCAGGGCGCTGACCAGGATCACGAGGCTCTCGCGGAGCCATGCCATGAGCGGGCTGCGCCGAGGGGGCTCGGTCCGGGGCAGGAGCTGCTCATCGGCCCCGGGCTGGTCGCTCACCCCGACACTGTGCCACCCGATCCTGGGAGGGACCTAACGGGCGCGCCCGGAGGACGCGCACCGCCGGGCTCTTCACTGACGCCGAGGGGCGGTGACCGTCTCCGGTCACCGCCCCTCGGCGTCGCTGGACGTGCTGGGGTCGAGACCCCTCGGCCTACTTCGCCGGGATGGTCGACCGCTTCTCCTTGATCTTCGCCTTCTTGCCGCGCAGCTTCCGGAGGTAGTACAGCTTCGCGCGACGCACGTCGCCGCGGGTGAGGACCTCGATCGACTCGAGGCTCGGGGAGTGGACCGGGAAGGTTCGCTCGACGCCCACGCCGAAGCTGACCTTGCGCACCGTGAACGTCTCCCGCACCCCGTCACCGGCCCGTGAGATGACGACACCCTGGAAGAGCTGGACGCGAGAACGATTGCCCTCGACGACCTTGACGTTCACCTTGAGCGTGTCACCGGGTCGGAAGTCCGGGATGTCCGTGCGCAGCGAGGCTGCATCGACGTCATCGAGAATGTGCATGTCAGTCGCTTTCCCGTCCTGCCCCAGGTCAGTCACGTTGTCGACGGGCACGCACGACGGCGGCCCGATGGCTGGTGTCTCGCGGCGGCGCCTGGATCTCATCCGGTCGACATCGTCCCCCCTGAGGCAGGGACGCGACCGGCGCACACCGGCCTTCGATTGTGCCACACCGGGCGAGTCCCCGTCATGTCGGCCCACGTCGGCCCACACCGACACGCGCCGGCGGCGACCCGACCGGCCCCGTCAACCCGCCGAGGAACCCTGGTCGGCCTCGCCCGGTCTGCGGGGGCCGCCCGGGCCCGTGGTCCACCCCCACGAGGAGAGGAGGTCGTGGTCGTGGGGATCGAACGCTCCGGGATCCGCACGCTCGAGGATCTCGGGACGACGCTCCGCCGTCCGACGAAGCGCCTCGTCACGCCGCCACCGTTCGATCCGGGCGTGGTGCCCGGAGAGCAGCACCTCGGGGACGTCCAGGCCACGCCACGTCGGCGGCTTGGTGTAGACACCGTACTCGAGGAGCCCGGACGACCCGTGCGACTCCTCGTCGAGCGAGCGGGGGTTCCCGACGACACCCGGAAGCAGCCGCGCGACCGCTTCGATCAGCACGAGCGCGGCGACCTCCCCGCCGTTCAGGACGTAGTCCCCGAGCGAGAACTCACTCACGCTGACGCTCTCGTGCTCGTCTGCGACGCGCCGGTAGTGCTCGGCGACGCGTGCGTCGATCCCCTCGTACCGTCCGCACGCGATCACGAGGTGGCTCTCACGGGCCAGAGCCTCCGCCGTCCGCTGGTCGAGCGGGGTGCCCGACGGCGTCGGGATCAGCAGGCGGGCGGGCGCAGCGACCGGGTCGACGGAGGCCGCGGAGGCGTCGACAACACGTTCGAGCCCGAGAACCTCGTCGAGAGCCCTGCCCCAGACGTCGGGCCGCATGACCATGCCGGCTCCCCCGCCGAACGGGGTGTCGTCAACGGTGCGGTGCCGGTCGAGGGTCCAGTCACGAAGATCGTGTACCCGGACGTCGAGGATGCCGGCCGACCGCGCCTTGCCCACGAGCGAGAGGTCGAGCGGCGCGAGGTACTCGGGGAAGATCGTCAGGACGTCGACGCGCATGTCAGCCGTCGCTGCCGTCGCTCTGATCGCCGTCGGGGCCGCCGTGCGTCTCCGGCGAGACGACCAGGTTCGCGACGTCGGACGCGAGCAGACCGCCCGGCGGATCCAGCACGACCCGTCCACCCGCCACGTCGACAACCGGCACGATCGCACGGACGAAGGGCACGAGGCTCCGCTCGCCGGTCGTCTCGCGGATCAGGAGAGCGTCGTGCGCCGGCAGGTGCTCGAGGGCCAGGACCGTGCCGATCACCCGACCGTCGACGTGCTCGGCACGGAGGCCGACCAGCTCGTGCGGGTACCAGGCGTCCTCCTCGTTCGAGGCGTCCTCCTCGACGACGAGGGCGAGACCCCGCAGGCCCTCGGCAGCCGTCCGGTCGGGCACCTCGGCGAAGGTCACGAGCCAGCGCCCCTGATGGTCCCGAGTGGTCGAGATCGTGAGAGGCCCGATCCCGGCGCGGTCCGTCTGGAGGACGGCACCGACGACCAGCCGTTCGGCCGGGGTGTCGGTGCGGATGTCGAGCGCGACCTCGCCCCGCAGCCCATGGGCGCGGCCGATCTTCGCAACGGTCAGCTGCATGGTGGTGCCCTCCGGCTTCGACGTGCTCGTGCGGCGTCCGCGCGTGCGGACCGCCCGAGGCCCGGCCCCCGCGAGGGGACCGGGCCTCGGTCGCATCGGTACAGCGGTTGCTCTGGTGCTCAGCGCCGGTCGACGTCCACGACGTCGACCCGCACCGAGCCGTCGGTCGAGAGCGCACCGACCACCGTGCGCAGCGCACGTGCGGTCCGTCCGTTCCGGCCGATGACGCGCCCCAGGTCCTCGGGGTTGACCCGGACCTCGAGCAGCTCGCCGCGTCGGAGCGACTTCGCGTTGACCTGGACGTCGTCCGGGTGGTCCACGATGCCCCGCACGAGGTGCTCGAGCGCGTCGGCGAGCATCAGGCCTGCTCGTCCGCGGCCGGGTCGGCTGCGGGTGCCTCGACCGGAGCAGCCGACTTCTTCTCGGCGGCGGCGGCCTTGACCTTCTCGGCGGCGTCGGCAGCGGCCTGGATCGCCGCGGTCGCGTCGACCTTGTCGCCCTTGACGCGCAGCGTGCCCTCGGCGCCCGGCAGGCCCTTGAACTTCTGCCAGTCGCCGGTGATCTTCAGCAGCACCGCGACCTGCTCGGTCGGCTGCGCGCCGACGCCGAGCCAGTACTGCGCACGCTCGGAGGAGATCTCGATCAGAGACGGCTCCTCGGTGGGGTGGTACTTGCCGATCTCCTCGATGACGCGACCGTCACGCTTGGTGCGCGAGTCGGCGACGACGACGCGGTAGTACGGCGCCCGGATCTTGCCCAGACGCTTCAGACGAATCTTGGTGGCCACGGTGTGGTCTCTCCTGGTTTCTGCTGGTGCGGTCACAGCGACGTGACCCGTGGGGCAGGTCTGCCGGTGTGGCCTGAGGACACGGTTGCGTGCGGCTAGAGGGTCCGACGCACCGGGTACAGCGGGCCATTCTGCCAGATTCTCGGCGCGTCGCCCACCATCGCGGCCTCGCGCGAGCGCCGGCGCGGGACCGACGCACCGGACCAGGGGCGGCAACAGCGGCTCACGGCCGGCGCGGCGCGGCGTCACCGCCCGAGATACTTCTCGAGGCCGGGCGGTAGGCCCAGGGACACGGGATCGACGTCGGCCTTCCGAGGCGCGACCGCTCCGAAGGCCGATCCGGCCGGTGCTTGCGGGCTCTGACCGGCGGCCCGCGCCGCGGCATCGCGCTCCTGCTGAGCGCGCTTCGCCGGGTTGCCGGAGCGCCCCTTGACCTTGGTGCGGGGTTGCGGTGTCATGCGTCCCCGCGACTTCTTCCCACCCATGCCCGGAAGGTTTCCCATCCCCGGGAGGCCCGGGGCCCCGCCGCCGCGCGCCATCTGCTTCATCATCTTCTGCGCCCCGGCGAACCGGTCCAGCAGCTGGTTGACGTCCGTCGCGGTCGTGCCGGAACCTCGGGCGATGCGCGCACGACGCGACCCGTTGATGATCTTGGGGGCCCGCCGCTCGGCGGGGGTCATCGAGCGGATGACCGCCTCGACCTTGTCCACCTCGCGCTCGTCGAAGTTGTCGAGCGCCTCCCGCATCTGACCCATGCCCGGCAGCATCCCGAGCATCTTCTTCATCGAGCCCATGTTGCGCATCGCCTGCATCTGCTGCAGGAAGTCCTCGAGGGTGAAGTCCTCCCCCGCAGCGAGCTTGCCCGCCATCGCCTCGGCCTGCTCGGCGTCGAACGCCTTCTCCGCCTGCTCGATCAGCGTGAGGATGTCGCCCATGTCGAGGATGCGCGACGCCATCCGGTCGGGATGGAAGACCTCGAAGTCGGTCAGCTTCTCGCCGGTCGACGCGAACATCACCGGCCGGCCGGTGACCGACGCCACCGACAGTGCCGCACCACCGCGCGCGTCGCCATCGAGCTTCGAGAGCACGACCCCGGTGAAGCCGACGCCATCGGCGAAGGCCTGGGCGGTCGTCACCGCGTCCTGACCGATCATGGCGTCGATCACGAAGAGGATCTCGTCCGGGTCCACGGCGTCACGGATGTCCGCCGCCTGCTGCATCATGTCGGCGTCGACACCGAGCCGGCCGGCCGTGTCGACGATCACGACGTCGTGCTGACGTGTCCGGGCAATCGCGACGCCCTCGCGAGCGACGGCCACCGGGTCGCCGGTCGGCCCGCCGTCGTCCTCGCCCTGGACCCCGGGGTGCGGTGCGAACACCGGGACGCCCGCGCGCTCGCCGACCACGGTGAGCTGGGTGACGGCGTTCGGCCGCTGCAGGTCGGCCGCGACGAGGATCGGGGTGTGCCCCAGCTCGCGCAGGTGCAGCGCGAGCTTGCCCGCGAGGGTCGTCTTGCCCGCGCCCTGGAGGCCGGCCAGCAAGATGACCGTCGGGGGGGTCTTCGCCAGCGACAGCGGCCTGTTCTGACCACCGAGGATCGCGACGAGCTCGTCGTTGACGATCTTGACGACCTGCTGGGCGGGGTTCAGCGCACCGGAGACCTCCGCCGAGATCGCGCGCTCACGCACGCGCCCGGTGAACTCGCGGACCACCGGCACCGCGACGTCCGCATCGAGCAGGGCGCGCCGGATCTCGCGGACCGTGGCGTCGACGTCGGCCTCGGACAGGCGTCCCTTGGTGCGGAGATTCTTGAAGGTCGACGCAAGACGGTCGGACAGGGTCGCGAACACAGATCGTTCCTCACGGGTGGCCGAGCGGTCGGAGAGCTCCCAGGGTACCGCCGAGCGCTCGGGTGGCCGGAGCGCGCGGCCGTGGTCACCGTGCGCCGAGCGCCCGCCGTCCACGCGCCGTCAGGTCGTCCACGAGTCGGGCACGCCACGAGCTCCACGCCTGGCTGCCCGCCGCCGAGGCATCGGCCTCGGTGAGTGCGCGGAGCAGCTCCAGCATGTCCGCGCGGTGGTCGACCGCGTCGAGCAGCGCGTCGAGGGTCTCCGGGGCGTCCGGGTCCGCGGTGGTCGCGAGCTCGGCCAGGGTCAGGTGATGCCGGACGAGTCTCACGACGTCCTCGACCTCTGTCGGCGCGAGTCCCATCCGCGTCGCGATCGGGCCCGCCAGGCGCGCACCCCCCTCCGAGTGCTCGGCCTCGCCGGGGCGCTTCCCGATGTCGTGCAGCAGCGCCGCGACGAGCAGCACGTCGGGCTGGGCGATACCCCGCTTGAACTGGGCCGCCCGCGCCACGGTCTCGATCAGGTGCCGGTCGATGGTGTGCCGATGGATCGGCGACCGTTGGGGTCGGTTCCGCACCGCGGACCATTCCGGGATCCACCCGGTCACCACCCCGGCCAGGTCCAACGCCTCCCAGACCGGGATCTGCGCGGTGCCGCTGCCGAGAAGAGTGAGCAGGTAGGCCTTCGCGGCGCGCGGCCACGGGTCGCCCAGCGGCGGGGTGCTCGCCAGGCTCGTCATCATCACCGGGGACAGCGGCAGACCCGTCCGCACCGAGGTCGCGGCGGCCCGGAGCGACAGCAGCCGGTCCTGCGTCGGCTGGGCGTCGATCGCGAGCACGATCTCACCGGCGTGCTCGACCAGGCCGTCCGCCACGGCACGCAGGCGCGGCGCTCCGCGCCGTCCGCGGATCAGCACCGGACGGCGCGAGGTCAGCGGCTGCTGGAGCGCCTGCCGGGCGTTGCGCACCGTGACGTCGAGCGCGTAGGAGACCACGCGCCCGGACTCGGCGAGGCTCGCGAGCAGGTCGTCCCGGTCGGCGTACCCGCACAGCTCGGCGACCTCCTCCTGGTCGGCCTGCAGCAGGCGGTTGGTGGACCGGCGGGTGACGACCTGGAGCGCGTCGCGCACGTCGAGCAGGTGCGTGTAGGCGTGGTCGACGGCGCCGTGCGGCCGATCCGTCAACCAGGTCGCCGCGAGCGCGAACAGCACGATCGCGTCCCGGATCCCGCCGCGCGCCTCCTTGAGGTCGGGCTCGATCAGGTAGGCGAGCTCGCCCTGGCGATCCGCACGCTCCCGGGCCGAGCTCAAGAGCTCAGGGAGGCGCCGGCGAGCCGCACCGCGCCAGTCGGTGAGCAGCGCGGTGCTCGCCCGGTGGACCACCGCCACGTCACCGGCGATGTGTCGCAGGTCGAGCAGGCCGACCGCGGCGGGGAGGTCCTTGGACGCCACCTGGCGACACTGCGCCAACGACCGGACCGAGTGGTCCAGGTCGAGACCGGCGTCCCAGATCGGGTACCAGAGCCGCTCGGCGACCTCGGTCACGACCTGCGCCGAGTGCGAGCGACCGTCATGGACGAGCAGGAGATCCAGGTCGCTCAAGGGGCTCGGATCGCCACGACCGACGCTTCCCACCGCCGCCAGGGCGATGCCCTCGTCCGCACCCAGGCCATCGGTGGCCCGCGACCAGAGGTCGCTCAACCGCGCCGCGACGAGCTCGACCAGCGCTGCGCGCCGCAGGCCCCCGTCCTGGATCGCGCCGGTCGCCAACGGTCCGGTCAGTCTGGTCGCGAGGTCGAGCCGCTCGGCCTTGAGGTCCCGCACCCCGTGAACGGGGAGCGGGACCTCAGAGGCTTCACCGCCGACCGCACCCCCTGCGGGCGGTCGTTGAGTGGTCATCGGACTACAGCGCGCCCGGGCCGCGCTCGCCGGTGCGGACCCGGATGACGTCGTCGACGGGGGTGATCCACACCTTGCCGTCGCCGATCTTCCCGGTCTGCGCCGCCTTCACGAGCGCATCGGTGACCGCCGGCGCGTCCGCGTCGTCCACCAAGGCCTCGATCCGCACCTTGGGGACCAGGTCCACCGTGTATTCGGCCCCGCGGTAGACCTCGGTGTGACCGCGCTGACGACCGTAGCCGCTCGCCTCGCTCACGGTCATGCCCCGGACTCCTGCGGCCTCGAGTGCGGACTTCACGTCATCCAGACGATGCGGCTGGATCACTCCGGTGACGAGCTTCATGCCTTCACCTCCGTGTTGAGGCGCGTTGCGCCGATGGACTCGTAGGCGGTCTCACCGTGGACGGCCAGGTCGATGCCGCCGACCTCGGCCTCCTCGCTCAGTCGCAGACCGCCGACCTGCTTGATGATGTACCCGATCACGTAGGTGAGCACGAACGAGAACACCACGGCGAACGCGGCGACGACGATCTGAGCGAGCAGCTGCGTGATGCCACCGCCGTAGAGCAGACCGTCCTTCGCCCCGGTCGGGTACCAGGCGCCCTGGTGGTGCGTCGCGAAGAACCCGATCAGCACCGTTCCGGTGATCCCGCCGACGAGGTGGACGCCCACGACGTCCAGCGCGTCGTCGAAGCCGTACTTGAACTTCAGCCCGATGGCCAGCGCGCACACGACACCGGCGATGCCACCGATCGCGATCGCACCGAAGGAGTCGACGGCGGCGGCCGCAGGCGTGATGGCCACGAGGCCGGCGACGACGCCCGACGCGGCGCCGAGGGACGTCGCCCGACCGTCACGGACCTTCTCCGTGAGCAGCCAGGTGAGCATCGCGACGGCGGTCGCCACGAACGTGTTGATCCAGGCACGGGCAGCGGTACCGTCCGCCGCACCCTCGGACCCGGCGTTGAACCCGAACCAGCCGACCCAGAGCAGAGCCGCACCGAGCATCACGTACGGCAGGTTGTGCGGCCGGAACGGCCCACCCGGCCACCCCTTGCGCTTGCCGAGCAGCAGCACCAGGGCAAGACCGGCCGCACCGGCGTCGATGTGGACGACCGTCCCACCGGCGAAGTCGATCGGCGCCGACAGCCACGAGGCGACCGGGCCGGACGGGCTGAGGAACCCACCGCCCCACACCATGTGGGCGAGCGGGAAGTACACCGCGGTCGCCCAGATGATCGAGAACGCGATCCAGCTGCTGAACTTGATCCGGTCGGCGATCGCGCCCGTGATCAGCGCCACGGTGATGACGGCGAACGTCGACTGGAAGGCGACCCCGACGAGTGCCGGGACGCCGACCGCAGCGCCCAGCCCCTTGTCGTCCGTCAGGTTGATCAGCCCGAAGTACTGGAACGGGTTGGCGAAGAACTGGTTGATGCCCGTCGTCGCGCTGCCGAACGACTCCGAGTAGCCGTACAGGATCCAGATGAATCCCACCGTGCCGGCCGCGATGAAGTTCATCATCAGCATGTTCAGGACCGACTTGCTCCGGACCATGCCGCCGTAGAAGAACGCCAGCGCGGGCACCGTCATCATGAGGACGATCACCGCTGACGTCATCATCCACGCGGTGTTACCGGTGTCCAGCTTGAACGCGTCTCCGGCTATCAAGGTGAAGGTCATTACCCGTCTCTCCACTCCCCGACCGGGCGGCCGGACGGGTCAACTGTCAAGGAGACGGGTTTCGGGACCACACCCGCTGCGTTACGGCCGGGTGACAAGCCACCGGTGCGTGTAAACGTTGTGTTTCGCTCCCGCGCTCGACCGGTGAGCGAGCTGTGCCGCCGACGGGAAGGACGGGCGCACCCGGCGGCAACGTCAGGACTGCAGCAGGCCGTCCACGAACGCCTCGGGGTCGAACGGCGCGAGGTCGTCGGGTCCCTCGCCGAGCCCGACGAGCTTGACCGGGACGCCCAGCTCGCGCTGCACCGCGACGA
>JAKBFW010000106.1 GCA_021833345.1 Pseudomonadota bacterium
CACTTCACACCAACACCCACTCCCCCCACACGAACCCCGCACAACACGAGACACGCACAAGAAAAGCAAGCAATTGGCATCAACTACTTGGCACACTGTTGAGTTCTCAAAGATCCGACGCGCACCGACTTGGCTTTTCAACCTGCCTCGGGGCAACCGTTCTAACTTAGCGGAGCGACTTCCCGCAGTCAAATCTCGGACGAGATCTTTCGGCGGTTCGAGCTCCCTGCCCGGGCACGCACCTAAGCGAGCGACAGAACCGCTCTGAGGTGTGAACCGGGGGGTGGCCACCCGCGGGACCAGCCATCCTTCAGCGCTGAGCGCTTCCGGTGTCCGTTCCTCCCTGCCGGGCGACAATGAGAAGACTACGGGCGAGGTCAGGCAGCGTCAAATCCGTGTCGCCGCACCTCGCAGTCGTTCAGTAGAGAGCGCTCGCGAGAGCGCGTCGTGCGCTCATCACGCGTGGGTCCGTGCCCCCCACCACGTCGAAGAGCTCGACGAGGCGCAGCCGAAGGAGCTCCCGGCGCTCAGCATCCGACACGGCGACGAGGCCCGTGAGACGTGCGAACGCGTCCTCCACCCGGCCCTCGATGATCTCGACGTCCGCTGCCTGCATCTGTGCGTCCGGGTCCTTCGGCGACGCGGCGGCGCGCGCGTTCACCGCCACCGGGTCCAGGTCGCGCGCCCGGTCCATCAGACGGACCTGCGCGAGGCCCTCGCGCGCAAGATCGTCCCGCGGGTTCTCCCGGAGCGCCTGCTCGTACGAGGCGATCGCGGTAAGCAGGTCGTCGCGCTCGATGGCGTCGTATGCCGCTTGATGCAGCGGCGGGAGCGGCGGCTCGGCATCTGCCTCGGGCGCGGTGTCGACGATGGGCGCGCCGGGAGCGACGCCGGTGATGCCATTCGTGGCCGCCGCCTGCAGAAGCTGCCCGAGCAGTCCGGAGAGCTGGTCCGCGGTCGCAGTCCCCTGGAACAGCGGGATCGGCTGGCCCGCGAGCAGCGCCACGACCGCGGGCACGGTCTGGACCTGGAACGCCGCGGCGATCTGGGGCTCCGCGTCGATGTCGATCCGAACGAGCTGAACCGCGCCCGCCTCGGCGTCGACGGCTCGCCCGAGGTCGCGAGCGAGCTCGATCGACGCCGCGCTGCGGCGCGACCACAGCAGGACGACGACAGGGTAGGACGTCGACGCCTCGACCACGGCCCCGAAGGAGGGGGTCGTGGCGTCCACGGTGTACCCCGCAGCGACCGGCAGCCCGCCGGGCTCGCCCGTGGCCGGTGCAGGCGGGCTCTGGAGCGCCGAGAGGTCGACGGCGCCTCGGACGTCGAGTCGTGGTCGCGGTGCGGACGGTTGGCTCACGGTGCTCCTTCGGTTGGACGGCGGCCGTCGGAGACGGTCGCCCCCGATGACGGCGGCCACGGTGCCGGATCTGGCGTTCTCACTTCGCAGCCACCGAGACGCGTTGGTGCTCCGCCGCGAGCACCGTGACGCGTTGACCGGACCCGCTCGGCGGGACGTAGAACGCCACCATGTCGGACCACGTGATCGTCTCACTCTGCTTGACGTCACTGGCTCCGGCCAGCGCGGCCTCTGTCGCGCCCAGCGTGAAGCTGGCACCCGCGACCGTGACGGTCGCGGTCGTCACCGTCGTGATGCCCGCGACGACCAGGGCCCCGCCAGTTGCCGTCCCCATCGACACGAGCTGGTCCGGGGCGACGGTGTAGGAGTCCGCGACCGTTCCGACCTGCGAGAGCCCCTGCTGGAGCAGGGCGAGAGAGCTCGCCAGACCCGTCCGGTACTCGTCGGGCTCGAACTCGTTCGCGTATGCGGATCCGGTCCCGTGCGACAAGACGTCGACATAGTGGGCGATGACATCCTGCGGCGTCGCGACGAGTCCGGGCGCGTCCGGTGCCAGAAGCGGACTTCCCAGCGCGGGGTCAGCCGTGCGCGGCATCTTCACGCCGGCGAGCAGGCGCGTCCAGCCCCACAGCTTGTACTGGTCGCGCGGTCCGTTCTGGCGAAGGATCAGCAGGCGCGGGCTCTGCAGGTTGTCCGGCTGCACGGTGACCACCAGCTCGCTCCTCGGCCAGGCGGTCGTCTGCGGCGTGATCAGGGCTTGCGCCGTCATCGGCAGCATCGTGGGAACGCGCACGCCCCCGGTCCCGAGGTCGAGCTTGTACTCGGCAGACCGGATGGCGAGCGCCGGACCCGACAACCGGGTACTGAGGGCGAGGTCAGACATGTTGGCGTCGCCAGCCGCCAAGACGGTCTTGATCGCGCCGAGCACCTTGGTGGACTGGGCGACGGACAGGACGGGCGGCGGCACGGCAGGCACGGGGTCAGGCCGTGCGGCGGGCAGGTTCGGTGCGCACCCGACGAGCATGAGGCCGGTCGCCAGCGCCAGCGCGGGTACGCGCAGGGCCGCGAGCCGGTGCGTGATCCGGCTGCCGCCGACCGACACGGTGCGACCAGGCGTTGTCGACCCGTTCGTCCTCATCACGCCCTCCCCCCATTGTCGGTCGCCGCGCCCGGGTCGGCCTCGGACCCGCCGGCACCGTCCACGGGATCGGCGTCGCCGACACCCGGAAAGCCCCAGGCGCGCCGCCAGGCGTCCGCGCGGGCGCCACCGCCTGGAGCCGCCGTGGTCGGCGCGGGACCAGCGGTGCCCGAGGTCGTGTCGTCGCCGTCGGCACCGGTGTCCACGCGCATGGGGACCGCCGACGTCGGTTCCTCCGCGGGCGGCGGTGCCGCCTGCTCCGGCTCAGGCGCCACGGTCCTGGCCCGACGCCAACGACCAGCTCCGGCGGTTTGATCGGGCAGGACGGCACCCGATTGCTGGAGGTCGGCCTCGGGGTTCCGGCTCGTGCTCCTCGACGCGCGCTCGCTCGCCGCGCCCGTCGTAGGCTCGACGGCAGGCGTGGTGGACTCGGGCGCCCATGCGCGCACAGGCCCGCCCGGTGCGGCTGTTGTCGACGGCTCGCCGGTCGAGCCCTCCGGATCTCGTCTCCGGAGCGAGAGCTTCGGCACGACGACAGGGGTCGGCGCCGTCCGCTCGCGCTCACGCAGCTGTCGGCGCGTGAACGGCGCACCGGCCGCGGCAGCGTCCAAGGTCCCCGAGCCCGGGTTCGACGCGGCACGACGCTCGGTGCGCGAAGCCTGCCGCGTCCCGACCGTCGCGAGCTCGTCGGTCTCGATCGAGTGCCAGGAGACCGCCAGTCCGCCGCGCGACCTCATGACCGCGCGCAGCAGCAGCCAGAGCGCGACGAGGACCAGGATCGACCCGGCGACGACACCCGGGACCAGCCACGGCGTGCTGACGGTCTGCGGCCATGCGAGCTGGACGGTCGGTGGTGCCGCGTCGGCCCCCGTCGCCGCGACGAGGAGCATCCATCGGCCCGGTTCCACCGGCCAGGTGAGCGTCGCTCGGCCCGTTCCCGTCGCCTGCGCCACCCACATGTCGGAGCCGGTCGGATCCGGCCCGGCCGCCATGGTCGTCGCGCCTGGCACCCCGGCCGCGGCTGTCGCGCTCACCGTCGGGCCAGCCGCTGCGACGGCGGGCGAGCCGCTCGGCGAGGCAGCGGGAGCGCTCGTCGTCGGTGAGGCCGACGTCGGGGATGTGACCGCGAGCGTGTGCCAGCCCGACAGTCCCGTCACGCGCGTGACGCGGTCCGAACCGACCCAGCCGTTCACGTCCGTGTCGCGGCCGATCGCGATGACGACCGCGCCTGACCCCGGGACGCTCGCCGTCACCGTCACCGGGTGTCCGGCCAGTGACAGCACGCCAGGATCGGTCACCAGCAGCGTCGTCCCGGCGTCCGCGGTGGTCTTCGCGGCGAGGACGTCGTCCGCGCGCCACACCGTCGCCGAGGCGATGCCGAGCGCGATCAGCACCGCACCCAGAGAGCCCAGGATGAGGACGGTCAGTCGTTGGCGCACGCACGATCCTTACGCGAGGGGACGATCCAGGATAGGCGAGCGGGTCGGTCACGACAGCCAGACGACGGCCCCGCGCGGGATCCGGACGCCTATATCCTGAGCGACGGACTACTCGCCGGTCGGCAGGTCGTGACGCTCGACGGCATTGGTGCGTTCGACGCTTGGCAGCGTCCAGGAGGAACTTGTGCCCGAAGACCGCTCACTCTTCCCCGTCGTGATGCGCGGCTACGACCGCGCGCAGGTCGAGGCGAAGCTCGAGTCTCTCGAGAAGGCGCTCGGCGACGCCCGGACCCAGGTCGAGCAGCTCGACGCACGATCGCTGCAGGTCTCCGGCGAGCTCGCCGAGGCGCACCGTCAGCTGCGCGAGGCCGAGCGCCCGACGTACTCCGGTCTCGGCTCGAGGATCGAGCAGCTGCTCCGGTCCGCCGAGGAGCAGTCGTCCGACGTCGTGGCCCAGGCGAATGCCCAGGCCTCCGATGCGCTCGCGCGCGCGAAGCTCGCGGCCGGCCAGCTCAGGGCGCGCGCCGAGAACGAGGTCGCCGAGCTCCTGGCCACCGCTCGGCGCGAGGCCGAGGAGCTTCGCAGCTCGGCAGCATCCGAGGCCGAGAGCACGCTGACCTCCGCCGAGCGCCGGGCAGAGGAGCTCGTGAGCTCTGCCGAACGCGAGGCCGCGCGCATCCAGAGCGCGATCACGACGGAGGAGAGCGAGCGCCGCACCGGCCTCGAGCGCGAGCTCGGCACGCTGCGCGCAACCGTCGAGCGTGAGAGCACCGAGCTGCGCATCAGCACCGAACGCGCGGCAGCCGAGCTTCGGACGACCACCGAGGCCGAGACGTCCGCGCAACGCGACGAGGCCGAACGCTACGCACAGGACCTGCGCCAGTCCGCCGACGCCGACACCACCGCCCTCCGTCAGCGCGTGGAGGCCGAGCTCGCTGCGACGCGGTCCGACGCCGAGAAGTACGCCGCGATGACGCGATCGGTGGCCGCGGCAGAGGTTGCCGACGCACGCCAGGTCGTTGCAGCGGAGACGACATCGCTGCATGCGCGAGCGCAGGAGCACGCGGACGTGCTCACGTCGGGTGCCGAACGCGAGGCAGCCGCCACGCGACACCGTGCGACGACCGAAGCGGCAGCGCTCCGGGCCGAGGCGGACCAGTACGCCGGTTTCGTCCGTGCGACCGCCGATCGCGAGACGGCCGAGCTCCGCACGGCTGTCGCGGACGAAGCCGCGGCCCAGCGCGCCGAGCTCTCGCAGGAGATCACGACCGCGCGTGAGGAGGCGGAGCACTACGCCGCCGAGCTCCGTGCCGCCACGGACCGCGAGACGACCGAGCTGCGCGAACGCACGGCGCACGAGACCAGCCACCTCCGCGCGACGACCGAACGTGAGACGACCGAGGCGAGAGACCTCACCGAACGTGAGACCTCGGAGGCGCGGTCGACGACCGAGCGTGAGGTCACCGAGCTCAAGGAGGGCACCCGGCTCGAGGTCGAGCGCCAGCTCACCGAGGCGAGTCGGACGGCCGCGGAGACGACCTCGTCGGCGAAGGCGCGGAGCGACGCCCTCCTGCAGCAGGCGCAGCAGGCCCTCGCGGACGCGGAGATCGACATCGCGTCTCGTCGTGAAGCGGCGGAACGCGCCGACGCCGACCGGCACGAGACCGCGCGGGCCGAGACCGAGCGCCTCGTGCGCGACGCCGAGGCCCACGCCGCCGAGGCCGAGCAGCGTGTGGCCAAGGCGCTCGAGCAGGCCGAGAAGATCCGAACGGACGCCGATGCGCATGCCAAGGAGCTGCTCTCCAACGCCCGACGGAATGCCGATCGTGTGGTCGCCGAGGCGCGCGAGCACGCCGAGAAGACCCTCTCGGAGTCGATGACGGAGGCCGAGAGGGAACGCACCACCGCGCAGCGTCAGGTTGAGGACCTCAACCGCCAGCGCGAGTCCATCACCTCGTACCTCGATGAGCTGCGACACCTCCTCGGCAACGACCCGGTTCCGAACCGCTCCACGCTCGAGCGAGCCGAGAAGGCGGAGGCGGAGTTCGCGGCATCCCGGACGGTCCGGACGCCCTCGAAAGCAACCGTGCGCCCGCAGCCGCAGGGTGCGCCCGCATCGGCAGGCGCCGCGCGACCCAAGGGTCGCCCCGCCCCCGTCTCCGCTGCCGCGGCGCAGGCTCAGGTCGGCGAGTCGGCGCCATCGAACTCGGAGCCTGCGGCACGTGAGCTCGCCGCGCCGGCCTCGAGCGAGACACAGCCACCCCGCGGTGAGGACGACGTCGCGGGTGCCGATGGCCGGGCGTCCACTGGCACCGACGCCACGGAGTCGGTCGACGAACGGCTATCGGCAGACGCGACCCAGACGAACGAACACTCCTGAGGTGCACGGACCGACCTGCGGGGTACCGGCGTTGACCCGGTACGACCATGGGCGCTGACGGAGCTGCGTGGCGCGAGAACCGCCGCACCACCACCTCGGCGCACCAGGCCGCTCTCGAACGTCGACGTGCGGCGGAGGCCGACCGAGCACGTGGGCTGCTTGCCGACTTCGTCCGGGAGTGTCTCGAGCTCGGCCCGGCACCGGTGCCGCTCCGCGCGCGGAGCCACGACGGGCGTCACCGCTACCGTACCGATCTCACCGGCTGGTACCTCAAGCAGAACGAGAGCGTGGCCGTCGGTACGGACGGAGAGTTCTACGTCCTCGCCGTTCCCCCATCGGTGACGGCCTGGTTCCATGGCGCGGCTCTCACGCCGACCGATCCACCGCTCGTGCTCGGCGCGGGCGGTCGCGACGGAGAATCCATCGACCTGCCGGCAGCGCTCGACCGCGTGCGAGGCCGCCGCGACGGGTAGCCGGGCATGACACCCAGGCGATGGTTCACGTCGCGTCGACGCGTGCGGCCAGCTCGCCGAGCGCGTCCGCGACCTGCCTCGGGTTCTCCACCGCCGTCATGTGCCCAGCCTCGAGCACGACGACCAGGGTCGACCCCGCGAGGTCGTCGTGCATCACGCGCGCCGTCTCGACCGGGGTCACCGCGTCCTCGTCGCCGACCAGCACGAGCGAGGGTCCGGCAAACCCTCGCAGGACCGCCGACCGGTCCGGTCGCGCCGCCATCGCACGCTGGGACCACGCGACGCCGTCAGGTCGTTGGTCGTCGATCCAGCCCAGCATCCGCCCGACCAGATCGCTCCGAGCCGTCCGGCTGGTCACACCGAGCAACGTGGTCGCCATCGGGCGAACGGCATCGACGCTGTCCTCGCGGACGACGATCTCGGCCACTCTGAGACGATTCGTGGCCGCGTCCTCGCCATCCGGGCCCGATCGGGTGTCGAGGAGCGCGAGGCCACGGACGAGCTCGGGGTGACGTTCGAGGATCGCCATCGCCACGTACGCGCCCATCGACAGACCGACGACGATCGCACCCGTCACCCCGCGCCGCTGCAGCGTCAGCCAGATGGCGTCGGCGCTGGTCTCGAGCGCCGGGGCAGCGGCCGACTCGACACCGGCGTCGCGCAGCCGACGGGCGACCTCCGTGCCCGCCGCCGAAGCCCCCAGCCCGGGAAGGTCGATCGCGAGCACCTCACGCTCGCCGGGGAGCCGCGCCGCCACGTCGGCCCACATCCGGCTGTCCACCGGGAACCCGTGCAGGAGCACGAGCGGCACCGACTCGCCGCGGGGACCGCCCCGTCGGAGCTCATGAACAGCGAGCAGGTCATCGGGGGTCATCGTGGTCCTTTCAGCGGCTCCGGCCGGGTGGTGCGGGCTGCCGTTCAGCGAGTGTCGTCATCACCACCGTCGCCGTTCACGACCGGACCGTCCCACGCCGACGGGAGCGGAATCGGGACGTCCGGGCGCACGTGCGACACGATCTCGTCGAGCACCCGTCGCACCGCGGCCTCGCCGACCCAGAGGTGCTTGGCCCCGTCGACGCCGATCACCTCGGCCTGGTGCACGCGGGCGAACCTCGCACGGGCCTCGGCCGGCCTCAGATAGTCGTCGAACTCGGGCACGAGGGCCACGAGCGGCTTCCCGAACTCGTCCCACGCCGTGAGGTCGTCGTCATCCGCACGGCGCAGCGGCGGTGAGAGCAGGATCGCCCCGTCGACGGCGGGGTCGCGCCCGTACCGCAGTGCCAGCTCGGTCCCGAACGACCAGCCGACGAGCCATCGGCGCGGCAGGTCGTGGAACTCCGCGAAATCGATGGCGGCCGCGACGTCGAACCGCTCGGCGTCACCCTCTCCGAACGCGCCCTCGCTCGTGCCGCGCGGGCTGGAGGTGCCCCGCGTGTTGAAGCGGAGCACCGCGAGGTCGGCGAGCGCCGGAAGGCGCCAGGCTGCCTTGCGGAGGACGTGCGAGTCCATGTACCCGCCGTGGGTCGGCAACGGGTGCAGCGTGATGAGCGTCGCGACCGGCGGGCGGTCCGCAGGGAGGGCGAGCTCGCCCACCAGCGTCAGACCGTCCGCCGTGTGCAGGGAGATGTCGGTGCGACGGGCGGGGAGGATGGTCATCGACCGGATCTCGGCGGGAGATGTGCTCACCGTCCGAGCCTAACGAGGCCCCGCGGGCAGGCGCGCACCTGGTCCCCGGTGCGGCGGTCACCGACGCCGGGCACGTGCCTCCCAGCACGCCAGGTGCCAGTGCCTGCGGTCCTCGAGGGCGGCCGTCGGACCCAGGAGACCGTCGACCTGCCACGCGACGAGGTGCGCCAGGCCGGGGACGATCACCTGACGGCACCCCGGGCACGCGTACGACTTGTCCGACCCACGGACCCGCTGCACGGTCCACTCGCCGTCGGGTGCACTCTCGCTCCGGCGACCACCGAGAGCGCGATCGAGATCGAGCGGCGGCGGGGGCCCCGCCTGCCGTCGTCGCGAGGGTCTCTTGCTGGGCATGGTCAGCATCCTCTCCCGGCGCGGGACGGAACCGTGGTGCGGGCGGAGCTCCCACGCTCCCACCCGCACCCGTCGTCACGTGAGCGTCGACGCGATCTCGACCGGCGGGACGCTCCCGGTGCGCAGGAGCTCCCGGTACCAGTAGGCCGAGTCCTTCCACGTCCGCTCGAGCGAGTCGTAGTCGACCCGCACGATGCCGAACCGCCGGTCGTAGCCCCACGCCCACTCGAAGTTGTCGAGCAACGACCAGACGAAGTAGCCGCGCACGTCGACGCCGGCCTCGATCGCCTCTCCCACCGCGTCGATGTGGTCGTGCAGATAGGCGACACGCTCGACGTCGTGCACCCGTCCGTCCGGGCTCACCTCGTCCGCGAAGGCGGCGCCGTTCTCCGTGATGACGAGAGGCTGATCGGGGTAGGTCGCGTGCAGCGACGCGAGGAGGTCCACCAGCCCCTGGGGATCGATGTTCCAGCCCATCGCGGTGAGGGGCCCGGG
>JAKBFW010000107.1 GCA_021833345.1 Pseudomonadota bacterium
TCAGCAGAACCGTCACCACCGCCCGGCGCAGCGCCCGCTGCTCGAACGCGATCAGTCGAACCGGCGCAGGCGTCGACGGCGAGGACGCGGCCTGGCGCGGCTCATCAGTCATCGGGACCCCCTCGGCGTGAGGATACCGTGCCGTCTCGGCCGGTCGTCCGGCCGCGACCGTGCGGGCCGTGACATCGACGGCGGGATCGCGGCCCCGACGCAGTCCATCGACGGTACCGGTCGACGTGGCGCCGGCGTTCGCGGCGAAGACGACCCGGGGAGACCTCACCTTCCCTGACGACCACGCCGGGAGCTGGGTGATCTTCTTCAGCCACATCGCGTGGCTGCGGACCATCAAGAAGAAGGTCACGTTCCACGACATGTTCGTGATCGACCCGGCGGGTGTGATCCGCACGATCGTCTACCACCCGCTCAGCCTCGGCCGTCACGTCGACGAGCTGCGCCGCGTCGTCGTCGTCCCCCTGCAGACCGCCGACACGTTCTCGGTCGCGACACCGGCCGACTGGTTCTTCTGCACCACGGAGCTCAGCACCGAACAGATCGCCGCCGCGATCCTGGCTCACTGGTTCACTGGCTCGTTGGCGGTTGGCGGTGGTCGGGTGGGCGGCACGACGGCGCCCGCGGAGCAGCGGGCGGCCACGGCGCATCGACTCGACACCGATTCGATCGATCTGATCGCGGCCGACCCGAGCCGGCTCACGGACGCACCCGAGCCGATCCTGATCGACGAGTGGAAGCACTGGCCGCCGTCCTGGGACTTCGTGCGCAGAGCCGTCGACGACGACCCCCGGCCAGGGCGCTTCATCCTCACCGGCTCAACCTGCCTGTGCAACCGTCAGACCCACTCAGGCGCCGGCCGGATCGTCAGCCCCCGGATGCGTCCGCTCACCCTTCCTGAACGTGGCGAGGTCGTACCCGCGGTGTCCTTGACCGATCTCCTGAGCGGGCAGGCAGGCAAGATCGCCGGAGAATCCGCGCATCGGCTCGAGGACTACACGGAGCCGGTCATCGGCGGCGGGTTCCCCGGGATGCTGTCCCTCAGCTCGGCTGCGAGGGCGGTCCAGCTCGACGGGCACATCCGAAGAATCGTCGAGCGGGACTTCCCCGAAGCGGGCAGGGAGGTGCGAAACCCCGCCGGGCTGCTCCGCTGGATGCGTGCGTTCGCCGCCGCGACGTCCAGCACGGCGACGTTCGAGACGATCCGCGATGCAGCCGCGACCGGGCACGCCAACCCGCCGCCGCGCTCCAGCACGATCCCGTATCGGGACACCCTCGAGAGCATCTGGATCTCCGACCCCGTGCCGGCATGGCATCCCATCGGCGTGCGGATCGACCGACTCACCGAGGGACCCGAGCATCATCTGGCCGACCCGGCGCCGGCAGCGGCACTGCTGGGCGCGAGCGCGCAGGCCCTGCTGACCGGCAGGCCCGTCGGCCCGGCGATGCCCCGCGACGGACACCTGCTCGGCGCCCTGTTCGAGTCCCTGGTGGCGCTCAGCGTGCGCGTCTTCGCACAGGCGGTGAGCGCCGAGGTGCACCACCTGCGCACCAAGAGCTCCGCCCACGAGGTCGACTTCATCGTGACCGGTCGCGGCGAACGCTCCATCGTCGGGATGGAGGTCACGGTGTCGCCGACCGTGAAGCCCGATGACGTCCGCCACCTGCACTGGCTGAAGGCCCAGATGGGCGATCAGCTCACCGACATGGTGCTCGTGAACACCGGGGCGGCACGCGTACCGGCGGCCGGCCGGCGTTGCGGTCGTCCCGCTCGCGCTGCTCGGGCCATGGGGGCCATCGAGGCAGCGTCACGCGCGGGGTGGGTCACTCGAGCAGTGCGCGGACGTCCGCCGCGGTGAGCCGCGCGTCAGCCAGGTCCTCGCCGCCCAGGACGCTCTCGAACAGGCGGGACTTGCCCTCCTTCAGCGCCATGACCTTCTCCTCGATCGTCCCGGTCGCGACGAGCCGGTAGACCATGACCGTGCGACTCTGGCCGATCCGGTGCGCCCGGTCGACGGCCTGCGCCTCGACCGCGGGGTTCCACCAGGGGTCGAGCACGATGACGTAGTCCGCCTCGGTCAGGTTCAGCCCGAAGCCGCCGGCCTTGAGGCTGATGAGGAACACCGGCGCGTCGCCGGCGCGGAAGCGTTCGATGACCTGCGGTCGGCGGCGCGTCGTGCCGTCCAGGTAGCAGTGCGCGACGTCGCGCGCGTCGAGACGGGTCCGCACCCGGTCGAGCACGCCGGTGAACTGGCTGAACACGAGCACGCGGTGCCCGTCGGCGACGATCTCGCGCAGCATGTCGTCGAGGACGTCGAGCTTCGTGGCGGGAACGCCCAGGTGCGCGGTATCCACCAGGCTGGGGTCGAGGCTCAGACGCCGCAGCAGCATGAGCGAGCGGAAGATCTCGAACCGGTTGCCGTCGAAGTCGTCGAGCAGCCCGAGGACCCGCTGTCGTTCGCGGTGCAGGTGCCGGTCGTAGACGGCGCGATGCCGCGGCGCGAGCTCGACCTCGACGACGTGCTCGATGCGCGGCGGCAGGTCGGCCGCGACCTGCTCCTTGGTGCGACGCAGCATCAGGGGTCGGATCCGGCGGCGCAGGAGCGCGAGTCGCTCGGCGTCGCCCTCGCGCTCGATCGGCACCCGGTAGAACTCGGTGAACCGGCGCGGCGACGGGAACAGGCCGGGTGCGACGAGGCCGAGCAACGCCCACAGGTCCATGACCGTGTTCTCGAGCGGGGTCCCGGTGATGGCGACCGTGATCCGGGCGCTGAGCTGCCGGGCGCAGGCGTACGTGCGGGAGTCGTGGTTCTTGACGATCTGCGCCTCGTCGAGGACCAGGACCGACCACCCGAGCGCCGCGTACTCGTCGAACTCGATCCGGAACAGCGCGTAGGAGGTGACGATGACGTCGGCGTCGGCCGCGAGCGCGGCGAGCTCGGTGCCGCGCTTGGCGCGCGTGCGTTCGATGGTCCGCACCCGCAGGTCGGGCACGAACCGTGCCGCCTCCACCGCCCAGTTCCCGACGACGGAGGTGGGGGCGACGACGAGCAGCGGCGCGGCGCGGGTCGGCTCGGCGTCGTCGGACGGGGCGCCGGTCAGGCGGAGCTGTGCGGCCAGGGCGAGCACCTGCAGGGTCTTGCCGAGCCCCATGTCATCGGCCAGCACGCCGCCGAGGCCGGCCGCCCACAACCGCGTCAACCACGCCAGACCGGCGCGCTGGTACGGGCGCAGCTCCGCGTGCACCGCGGCCGACACCGGGAGGTCGTCGGGCAGGCTCTCCAGTCGATGAAGGTCCGCGACGGCGTCGCGCCATGCCTGCGCCTGCTCGACGACGACGCCGAGCGCCTCGAGCTCGGCCCAGGCGCCGGCCTGGAACCGACTGATCCGCAGCGGTCCGGCCGGCGAGTCCTGCAGCGCGCGGGCCTCCTCGACCAGGGCGCGCAGCCCCGCGAGCGCGGGCGTGTCGATCCGCAGCCAGAGCCCGTCCGGCAGCAGCAGCCGGTCCTCGCCGAGGGCCAGTGCGCGCAGCAGGAGCGGCAGCGGCACCTCCTGGTCGCCGACGTGCACCGTGATCTCGAGGTCGAACCAGTCCCCGGTCTGGGCGACGGGTCCCGCACCGCCGGCCGACGCCGGAGCGGAGCCTGTCGAGACCGTCACTCGCGGCTCGTGGGTGGACTGCCGGTAGTCGGCGAGATCTCCGACGACCACGACGTCGACGTCCTCCACGTCGCCCAGCGCCGGCAGCACCTCGGTGACCAGCGCGACGGTCTGCCACGCGCCGAGCGAGCAGCGCTCGCGGAGGCGGCCCTCTGCATCAGTCATGGCGGCAGCACCGGTCACACCGGCAGCACCGACGGCGCCAGACACCCTGGCCACCGCGGCCAGCACGCACGCCTCCTCCTCGGTCGAGCGCCCGGACCGTTCGCCCGGTTCCGGCCACAACGGGACGCGTTGGGCGGTCGTGCCGTCCGCGGTCCGGTAGCTCCACGCCCACTCGAGGTCGGCGGTGTGCTCCTCGCCGGCCCGGACCGTCAGCTCGAGCACCGGCCGCGGAGGCGCGGGCAGCTCGACGGAGCCGTCCCCCGAACTGACGGCCATGCGGGCGGCCAGGCGCGGGTAGTACTCGCGCCAGAACCGGGCAGTCTGCTCGGGCGGCACCCGCAGCGCGTCTCCCGCCCGCAGCAGCGCGGCCGTCTCGGGGCCGAGCGGCTCGGCGAACCGGGCCAGGGTGAGGCCGCGGTTCTTGAGCACCGGGACCGCCTCGTCGGCGGCCGACCACCAGTAGGCGCCGGTGGGTTCCGTGCCGCCGATCAGGTGCAGGCGTCCCGGGTCGATCGGTTCGCCGTCGACCAGGACGGCGGGCACGACGAGGAGGCCGCCGTCATCGGCACGCACGTCCACCACCGCCTGCGCCGGCGCGTCGAGGATCGTCGCGGGGGCACCGTCGGCGCGAGACAGCAGCACCGGCACCCCGGCACGCCGGAGGTCGTCGAGCACCTGCCACAGGCCGCGCCCGGCGATCTCGTCCAGCTGGATCATCGCGTTGCCCGCGTAGTAGCTCCCGTAGGTGCGGGACCCGGCACCGGCCAACGCATGCAGTGCGCCCAGAGCGGTGAGGTGACGCGGGTCGTAGTCGCGCCGATACCCGAGCACGACGTCGTTCCACGAGACCCCGGTGCGCACCCAGCGCCCATGGGCGGAGCGCACGACCGGTCGTGCCCCGAGGCGATACGGCACCGCTCCCCGCCCGGGAATCGCAGGGACCGCCATCAGCTCGAGCTGCAACGCGAGCGCCGCCCCGCGCGCCGGAGCCGCGACGCCGGAACCGAGCGCCGCGTCGAGCGCCCGCTGCCACGCGGGCGGGGACGGCGGAGCGGATCGGGCCGCTGGTGTCGCCCGGCCGAGAGGTGCGGCTCGCGGGTCGTCGACGGCTGCGCCCGCGCGCCCGTGCAGCAGCAGCGCGGCTGCGTGCTTGCAGCCCGACTCGACCGGACAGCTGCACGAGGAGCTGACCAGGCGCATCGCCCCTGCGGAGGTCGGGCGCATCTGGACGGAGGTGGAGTAGGTCGCGCCGCCCGACCCGCGGACGGTCCCGCGCAGCGTCGACGCGTCGTCGTCCCACCGGCGGGTCAGCACGCGCCCGCCGTTCGCGTAGCCGAGACCGCGCGCGTAGGCGCCGCCACCGACGACACGGCGGATCTCACTGTCCTCGATGATCAGGTGCACGGTCCGGACTCCTTCAGCGCTCGGACGGCACCCTACGACGAGGGGCCGACAGCGGGACGACGCGCCGAGTCCCACCCTGACGACGGCCCTCCCGGTCCCCGCTCCGCGGCCAGCAGGACCCCGGCGGCGACGCCGAGCAATCGTCCGGATCGACACCCGCCCCGCGGGGGGCCCGCCAGGTTCAGCGCCCGACCGTCTCCACCAGGCGCCAGCCCTCACCGTCCGGCGACTCGCTCTCGGGCAGGTCGGCCTCCGCGACGACGACGTTCGTCCCGGTGCCCGAGACCTTCTCCCACCGGCTGCCGTAGGCGAGGTCCACCTGGAGATCGGGCGGCTCGGGCGCCAGGGTGGCGTCGTCGAGAAGCTCGGTCGTGCCACCCTCACGGTCGGCGGTCCAGAACTCCACGACGTGGGAGTGGTAGCTGGCCCACTCCCACTTCCACTGACGCTGGACCTGCTCCCAGTGGCAGATGGTCTCCGTCGTCTCGGACATGTGAGCCGCCTCCCTCGTGCGCGCCGTCGCGCACGCGTTGCTCCGATCTTGGCACCGACCACCCCGACGCGGGCAGGGGACCTACGGCCCCGATTTCGCACCGCGGCTCACCCTCCGGGAACGACGCCCAATCTGCAGTCGATGTCCCCTCGTGCGGAGAAGCGATGCTTACGAGTCAGCACCGCTCGACGCAAGCGCACGGAGCCCCAACCACCCGAGCGACGCCGCACCGAGCGTCCGCCGCACCACTGAGAGACGCCGGCCACCTGGCCGAGGAATATCGCTCTCGAACCTCTCAAGGCGTTGGCGCTGCCGCCGATCTCTCTACTGATCCACTCCCGAGAAGATGGACCTCTTGGACGCTGCACCTCCGGCGCAGTGCTAGCGGTTCCACGGCGGGCATGCGGTCGGGTACTGAACTGAGGCAAGGGGCCTCCACCACGAAGAGACGACATGCCATGGCCCGAGAGACGCCCGAGGTCAACATCGCACGCCCTGCGGTCGCTCCCGAGCCGCACGAGTCGGTGAACGAGTTGCCCTCGCGTCGAATCGGCGGGCGGCGTCGGGTGACCTTCCGGTGGGTGCCACCGAGATCCCGATCCGCGACCATTCCGGCGCTCGTTCGAGCTCGCCGCGGCACGCGGCAGCCAGTAGCGCGACTGACGGCGTTGGCGCTCTTCATCATGGCGGCAATCATGCCGACCTCAAGTGCGGCGGCGTCCCCACTGGTCAGAGTGAGCGCGTCCGCTCCGGTCCCCGCGGCGCGGATCCAGGACACGGCCAAGGCCGGGTCCGCGGCAGGTGGGGCGGTGCCGCTTCACGACGAGGGAGACGCCGCCACCACGGCAGCCGTACCGTCCGCAGCGCCGGTCCCTCACCACAAGCTGGCCCCGCTGTGCAGCACGATCACCGAGCTCGGGCGGGCGAGGTGCTTCGCCATCCAACAGTCCGACACGGTGCAGCCCGCCGGAGTGAGCGCCGACGCCGTGTCGCCGCAGACCGCTCCGGCCGGGTACGGCCCGTCGACGCTGGTCGCGGCCTACAAGCTGGACCAGAGCAAGGGCATCGGGCAGACCGTCGCCGTTGTCGACGCGTATGACGACCCGAACGCGGAGTCGGACCTGGCGGTCTATCGCACCCAGTACGGCCTGCCGGCCTGCACCACGGCCAACGGATGCTTCGCGAAGGTCAGCCAGACCGGCTCGACGACCAGCCTGCCTGTCGCCAACCAACCCGGGTGGGCCGCCGAGATCTCGCTCGACCTGGACATGGTCTCGGCGACCTGCCCGAACTGCCACATCCTGCTGGTAGAAGCCGCTGACAACCACCTCTCCAACCTGGCTGCCGCAGTCAACGAGGCCGTCACGCTCGGTGCGAAGTACGTCTCCAACAGCTATGGCGGCCCCGAGGACGCCGGGGACGCCGCCTACGACGCCGCGTACTTCCACCCGGGAGTCGCGATCACCGCCAGCAGCGGTGACAGCGGCTACGGGCCGCAGTACCCGGCCACCAGCAGACACGTCACCGCCGTCGGCGGAACCTCGCTCACCCCGGCGAACAATGCCCGGGGATGGACCGAGTCCGTGTGGAGCGCCGACTCGACGGCTGGTACCGGTTCCGGTTGCTCCGCCTACGTCACCAAGCCGTTGTTCCAGACCAACGTCAGCACCGGCTGCACCAGCCGCGCCGAGACCGACGTGTCCGCCGTCGCCGACCCGAACACCGGCATGGCGATCTTCGACACGTACCAGGCTCAAGGCTGGCGGGTCTTCGGCGGTACGAGCGCCAGCTCACCGATCATCGCGTCGGTCTACGCGCTCGCCGGCCCCCCGGGAGCCTCCGACAGCCCGAACACCTACCCCTACTCGCACGCCTCGAGCCTCTTCGACGTGACCTCGGGCTTCAACGGCACCTGCTCGCCGACCGTGCTCTGCACCGCCGGTGCGGGCTGGGACGGCCCGACCGGCCTGGGCACGCCGAACGGCACCGCGGCATTCACGGGTTCGAACACTGTCAGCGTGACCAATCCCGGCACCCAGTCAAGTCCGGCGGGAAGCCCACTGAACCTGCAGATCCGGGCCAGCGACTCCGGCACGGCCACGCCGCTGACGTACGCCGCGCTCGGTCTGCCGCCTGGCCTGGTCATCAACGCCGGGACGGGGCTGATCTCTGGCACGCCAACCGACGCGGCGAACTACACGGTCACCGCGACAGCCACCGACGACACCTCCACGAGCGGGAGCACGACCTTCACCTGGGCGATTCAGGCCCCGGGGATGTTCAGGGCCCTTGCCCCGTACCGGTTGCTGGACACCCGCTTCGGCAACGGCGCCGCTCAGGTCGCGGTTGCACCCTTTGCCACGGTGCACCTCCAGGTCACCGGCCGTGGCGGGGTCCCGGCCTCCGGTGTCGGCGCAGCAGCACTCAACGTGACGGTCACCGAGCCGGCCGACAACGGGTACGTGACCGTGTACGGCGACGGGACAACCCTTCCCACCACGTCGAACCTGAACTTCCTGGCAGGCCAGACCGTGCCGAACATGGTCATCGCCCCCATCGGGACCAACGGCGTCGTCGACCTGTACAACGGCTCCGCCGGCACGATCCACCTCATCGCCGACGTCTCCGGGTACACCCTGTCCGGCACGCCAGTCCAGCCCGGGGCATACGGGGCCCTTGCCCCGTACCGGTTGCTGGACACCCGCTTCGGCAACGGCGCCGCTCAGGTCGCGGTTGCACCCTTTGCCACGGTGCACCTCCAGGTCACCGGCCGTGGCGGGGTCCCGGCCTCCGGTGTCGGCGCAGCAGCACTCAACGTGACGGTCACCGAGCCGGCCGACAACGGGTACGTGACCGTGTACGGCGACGGGACAACCCTTCCCACCACGTCGAACCTGAACTTCCTGGCAGGCCAGACCGTGCCGAACATGGTCATCGCCCCCATCGGGACCAACGGCGTCGTCGACCTGTACAACGGCTCCGCCGGCACGATCCACCTCATCGCCGACGTCTCCGGGTACACCCTCGGCTAGGCTCTCCTCTCCGCGTTGCCCGCGACTGCGCCGTCGCGATTGCTTGAGGCGCGGCGCGGGACAGAGCCACCCGTCGACGCACATCCGACCGTGGGCCCCGAGTCGTCGTCCTACCACCGTGAGCCCAGTCGCGGTTGTCATACTCATATCGACCCGCCCGACGCACCCCAGCTAACCGCCGGTGGTGCCGCGTCGCCCGGGCACATCGGCGAGTTCCGGTCATGGGGCCGCGTCCAAGCCCGTTGGGCAGTGACGGGCGAGGACGAGCGACGGAGGCGAGGGGTGAGCGACCTACCCGACGGCGGCCCAAAGGGGGGGCCGTTGCGACCCGAGCCGACCGCGGGCAGCGGCTCGCCAACACCTCCGGCCGGCGTCGGCAGCGGTCTGCTGGGCGACCCGCACGGACCGGCCGCCGACGTGCCCGACGGCTCCTCCGGCACGTGGGCGCCGCTCGCCCTCACGACGTTCCGCTGGTTGTGGATCGCGCAGCTCGTGTCGAACACGGGCGCCTGGATGCAGACGGTCGGCGCCCAGTGGATGCTCGTGCACCAGCCGAACGCGG
>JAKBFW010000108.1 GCA_021833345.1 Pseudomonadota bacterium
GCTGCGTCGGCGATCTGGTCGAGAAGGTCGATCACCTGCTTGCACCACCGGACGAAGTCGCCGGCGGCGAGCTCGCTCCCACGGAGGACCGCATCGAGGCTCCGTCCGGTCGCCCACCGGTGCACCGACTCGACCAGACCGAGATCGAGAGAGCTGGTGGCCTCGATCCGGTGCGCCTTCTCGAGGTCGTCGAGCTCCGACCAGATCCGGAGCGTCTCGCCGAGCGCGCGCCCGAGCCGGCTCTGCGGACCGCCGGGGATCCGCGGGTCCTCGTCTCGATCGTCACGCCGGGCGGAATAGACGAGGGTCGACACCGCTGCCGCCAGGGCTGGCGCGTCGAGCTCGTCCCATACGCCCCGTCGGAGGCACTCAGCGACCAGGAGGTCGTTCTCCGCGTAGAGCCTCCGGAGCCACTGCCCGTCGGGCGTGACCCCGCCGTCGAGATAGCCGAGCCCGGTGAGCACGTCGCAGATGCGGTCGAACACGCGCGCGATGGAGCTCGTCCGGCCCTCGATCCGCGTGACGAGAGCGTCGTGCTCGACCCGCAGGTGCCACCACCGTTCGGCCCATCGTGCGTGCGTCTCGCGCTCGGGGCACCCGTGACACGGGTGGGCCCGCAACTCCCGCCGCAGCCGGAGGATCTCGGCGTCGTCGGCCGCACGACCGTCGCTCGGTCGTCCGTGCCGACGCCCGCTCCGCCCGGTGCCGTCGGCGGCAGCCACCTGGCCCCCCGGTGCCACGCGCCCACCCAGCCGACCGGTTTCGACCGCCGCACGGAGTCGCGCCGCGAGGTCCCGGCGCGCCCCCGCGCTGCGCGTGACGAGGTCTCCCGGGACTCGGAGGTAGCCGACCTGCCGCACTCCGTCGCCGACGTCCGACGCGGTGAGCGTCCGCAGCTGTCCTTCGGTGGTGAGGACGACGGGGTGCGGCCCGTCGAAGCCGGCGTCGTCACCAGGCTCCAGCACCACAGCGTGCAGGTGACGCCGACCCGACGGGAGCGTGAGGACGTCGCCCGGTCGGAGACCGGCCAAGGTGGCCGCCACCGCAGCCCGCCGCACCGCGCCCGCCTGACGGCTCAGCTCGCGCTCCCGCTCGGTGATCGCACGGCGCAGACCGGCGTATTCCGCGAACTCGCCCCGCTCGCACCGCATCGCCTCGGCATAGCCCTCCAGGGCCTCCGTGTGCGCCTGTGCCTGCCGAGCCAGTCCGACGACACCACGGTCGGCCTGGAACTGCGCGAAGGAGGTCTCCAGAACCTCTCGAGCCCGTTTCCTGCCGACCTGCGCCACAAGGTTGACGGCCATGTTGTACGTCGGGCGAAAGCTCGATCGGAGCGGGTACAGGCGTTTCGACGCGAGGCCGGCGAGCGCGACCGGATCGAGACCGGGGTGGTCGACGACGACGGCGTGCCCCTCGGTGTCGATCCCGCGGCGCCCCGCACGTCCGGTGAGCTGCGTGTACTCCCCCGGGGTCATGTCGACATGCCCGCGACCGTCCCACTTCACGAGCTTCTCGAGCACGACCGACCGAGCCGGCATGTTGATCCCCAGTGCCAGCGTCTCGGTCGCGAACACGACGCGCACCAGGCCTCGGGAGAAGAGGTCCTCGACGGTCTCCTTGAACAACGGCAGCATGCCCGCGTGGTGCGCGGCAACTCCTCGGGCCAGCGCGTCGCTCCACTCCCAGTAACCGAGGACGTCGAGGTCCTCGGCCGGGATCGTTGCGCAGCGTTCCTCGACGATCTGCCGGATCTCCGCCTCCTGCCCCGGGGTGGTGAGCCGAAGACCGGCTCCCACACATTGGGACACGGCGCCCTGGCAGCCTGCCCGCGAGAAGATGAAGTAGATCGACGGAAGGAGACCGGCCTCGTCCAGGAGGTCCACCACGGCGAACCGCGAGGTCGGTCGGTGCCCGACTCCCACACTCGCGCCACCGCGACCCCGGTATCCACGGTCGCTGCGGCGACCGGGTCCTCCACCCCGGGGCGCCTCGCCCGACGTGCGCCGGCGGAGCAATGCGGCCAGCTCGGGATTGATCGGCGGGTTGACGCCGGGCGCGGTCGGATCCACGTGGCCGGCGTACAGGTCGTGCAGGTCTCCACGGGCCAGGACATGCTGTCCCAGTGGAACTGGGCGGTGCTCGGTCACCACCACGGCGGTGTCACCCCGCACCATCTCGAGCCACTCGCCGAACTCCTCGGCGTTGGAGACCGTCGCGGACAACGAGACGAGCTGGACGTCCGGCGCGAGGTGGATGATCACCTCCTCCCAGACCGGCCCGCGGAACCGGTCGGCAAGGTAGTGCACCTCGTCCATCACCACGTAACCCAGGCCGTCGAGCGTCGGCGACCCCGCGTACAGCATGTTCCGCAGCACCTCGGTCGTCATGACGACGACCGGAGCCTCGCCGTTCACCGTCGTGTCGCCCGTGAGCAGCCCGATCCGGTCAGCGCCGTGCTCGCGGACCAGATCGGCGTACTTCTGGTTGGACAGCGCCTTGATCGGCGTGGTGTAGAACGCCTTCCGTCCGGTCGCCAGCGCGAGGTGCACCGCGAACTGTCCGACGATCGTCTTGCCCGCTCCCGTCGGCGCGGCGACGAGCACCCCGCGCCCCTGCTCGACCGCGCGGCACGCCTCGACCTGGAACTCGTCGAGCTCGAAGTCCACGGTCGTCCGGAAGCGGGCCAGCGCGGTTCGGGAGTCAAGGGCACGCTGTCGCGCAGCGGCGTACCTCTCGGCCGGGCTGCGATCGTCCGTCGGCGCCGAGGCGGCCGATCGCGGAGCGGTGGACCGGGACCGCGAGGTGCTGGCCATGCACGTCAGCCTACGGTCACTGTGCTTGCGCTCGCGTGCACCCACGCACTCCGGCCCGGGCGCGCGAAGCCGGCGCGTTCCTGCTCACGCGAGGACGTGCACCGCGCCGACGCGCACATCGGCCCGCAGGGGCAGCATCGCGACCGGCTCGCCGTCGGCGAACGCGCGCGGAGGAGCCTCCCCGAGGCCGGTGGCCTCGATCAAGACCGAACGCGTCCGGAACACCTGGACGTCGGGATGTCGGACATGCCGACCGCTGTACATCCCCGGGAAGACCCGGACGACTCCCGCCCTGGTGAACGGACCCGCCACGACGACGTCGAGGAGCCCGTCGTCCATCAGCGCCTCCGGCGCTATCCGCATCCCCCCGCCGAAGAGGGGCGCGTTCGCCACCGCGACCACGGTGCCGGCGGACTCCCAGACGCCGCCGTCGTGCGTGACCCGGAACCCGTACGGTCGGAACGACCCGAGCACCGACGCGAGTGCCCGCACGTACCGTCCTCCGCCCTGCGGCCAGGTGAGCTCGTTGGCCCGGGCGTTCACCGCGGCGTCGACCCCGCAGGACAACGCCCCGAGGTACCACCCGACACCGTCACCCTCGGGAGTGCTCACGTGCACCGCGTCGACCGGTCGGGCCGCGTGAGCGAGGCCGTGCTCGATCGCCTGCAACGATGCGCGCACGTCGTGACGCGGGAGCCCCAACGACCGCGCGATGTCGTTCCCCGTCCCACCCGCGACGATACCGAGAGGCAACGCGGTGCCGGCGACCACGTTGGCCCCCAGGTGGACCATCCCGTCACCGCCGACGACCACGAGGGCGTCGACACCCGCGAGGATCTGCTGCCGGGCGTTGCGGGTCGCCTCGGCGATCGTCCCGGCGGACAGGTCGATCACGTCGTGCCCGCGAGACCGCAGCAGTCTCGTGGTGTGCGACCCGAGGTCGGTTCCCCTCCCCCGTCCGGCCGTCGGGTTCACGACGACGCCGAGCCTGCTCACCGGTCGTTCTCGGACGAGCGGGCCGACCCTCCGGGCTGCGACGGCTCCGCTCCCTCCGGATACGTCCCGTCCAGGCGCGGGAGACCCTGCGCGAGCCGCTCCCGGTTCACCCGACGATCGTGCAGTGCGCTGATCCCGACAGCAGCGAAGTAGAGCAGGCAGATCGGCAGCGCGAGCACGATCATCGTGATCGCATCGGGAGTCGGGGTCATCACCGCCGAGAACACGAACGCCGCCATCACCGCCCAACGCCACCCGCGGGCCCAGGTCCGCGCCTGCACGAGGCCCGCGAAGTTGACCGCGACCAGGACGACGGGCAGCAGGAAGGCGAGCCCGAACGCCAGGATGAGCCGCATCACGAAGCTGAGGTAGGTCTGCGCATCGATGTAGTTGACGGCGTTCTTCGGCGTGAATTCGGTGAGCAGCGCCACGGCGTTCGGCAGAGCCCACCACGCGAGGTAGGAGCCCACCAGGAACAGGGGGACGGACGCCGACAGGAAGCCGACCGCGTAGAGCCGCTCCTTGCGCGTCAGTCCCGGGGTGATGAAGGCCCAGAGCTGGTAGAGCCACCAGGGGCTCGTCAGCAGGACGCCGAGGAAGAGCGACACCTTGATCTTCATGTCGAACGACGTCGCGACGCCCGAGAAGTTCAGTGCGACCTGACCGTGACGCGCGGCGCCCGCCTTGATCAGCGGCTCCTGCAGGGCGGCGAACACGCGATCGTAGAGCACCCAACCGACGAACCCGCCCGCGAGCAGGCCGATCACGGCCAGGACCAGGCGCTTGCGGAGCTCAGCCAGGTGTGCGCGCAGAGACATGCGGCCGCCCGTGGAGGAGCGGCCCGGACGTCGGGCCATCGACGGTCAGACCTGAGGGCCGGCGCCGGCCGGCGGCAGCGGATCGGTTCCCGTGGCCGGGGGTGGCGACGGCGGCGGCCCGGCGCTCGGGTCGGACGGCGAGGAGGACGGGGGCGTCGGGGCTACCGGCGCCGGTGACGCGGGCGCAGGTACCGACGGTGCCGCCGAGTCCGCGGCCCCGAGGTCCTTGATCTCGCTCTTGAAGATCCTGAGCGACTGGCCGACGCTCTTGGCGACATCGGGGAGCCGCTTGGCTCCGAACAGCAGCACGACGAGGATCAGCACCACGATCACGTGCGCTGGCGTCAGACCGTTGCGGAACATCGGACTCCTCCGTAGGAACCTGCCGTGCGGCTCATGCTAGGGCACCGCGGTCAGCGCCGACCGGAGCGACCGGTCAGAGGGCCTGCAGGCTCAGTGGGTGAATCGCCGCCAGCTCTCCGCCATCGCTCGCCGGCGCTCCTCGCGGGTGGTCCGTCGTTGCGCAACGCGCCCGCGCACGGTCGCCCGGGTCCGCCGAGCGGCCACCGGGTCCGCGAAGGGATCACGTGCGGCGCGCACGGCCTCGAGCGCGGCGGCCACCTCGGCAAGGTCGGCGGCCTGCGCGGACAGCGCCCCGAAGACGCGGGACGCGCGTCCCAGCTCGTCCAGGAGGGCGCGAGCCTTGCGCCAGAGGTCGCGGCCGAGGAAGAACGCGCCGACCACCGTCGCGATGACGAGGACCGTCCAGACCGTGAACCACAGCATGAGCGTCAGCGTATCCGCCCGGACTCAGTCCGCCGGCTGGCCAGGTGCGGTCACGTCGTACGCACCCAGTGCGCTCCGCGCGATCTGCGCCACGTCGACCGCGACGCTTCTCGGCCGGACGGCACGGACGTCGCCCGCGATCTGGAGCAGGAGGTGCCGGAGCCACGTCGGATCGACCACGCGGAGGTCCACCTCGAACGATCCGTCTGGCCGGTTCCGAACCGACTCGACGGGCACCGTCTCGGCGACCCATCGCGCCCGGCTCTCGAGCTCGAGCGTCACGAGCTCGGCGTCCGTGTCGGGGTGGAACGTGTCCTCGTGGTCCGAGCGTGGATGCTCGGTCACCGGGACGTCGAGCACCTCGGCGGACAGCACGCGGTCCATCCGGAAGAGGCGCTCCGCGCGGGCGCGCCAGCACCACGCGACGAGGTAGGTCCTCCGCTCCCCCGTCACGAGCCGGAGCGGATCCACCTCGCGCTCCCCGGCGACGTCGGCCGCGGTCACGTAGTCGAGCTTGAGCCGACGACCTGACTGGAGCGCCGCACCCACCGCGGCGTTCACCGCCGGCGCACCGTCCGCGGCGAGACGCACGTCGACGATCGTCGCGGCCTCCCCTGTCGCCGTCGTCAGCTTGTGCAGAACCGACTGCAGCACCGCGAGGCGGTCCGGGTCGAGGCCCGCCACCAGAGACTCGCGCATCGCGCGCAACGCCGCGACCAGGGCGATCGCCTCACGGGTCCCCAGACGGAGGGGCCGGGTCATCCCGCGGCTCTGAGTCACGCGGACGACGCCCTGCTCGAGTGCCGCCGCATCGAAGTCGATGAGGTCGTGCGGCCAGTAACCCGGGGTTCCGGTGAGCCACAGCGTGTCGACGTCGTCGACGACCTGACGGCGGGACACCTGGAACTGCTCGGCGAGCTCTTCGACGGGGACCCCGCCGTGGCGCTCCAGGTACGCGATCATCCCGAGCAGTCGCACCAGTCGGTCGGGCGCCCTCTCAACCACGACGGCTCACCTCCTCCTGATCCGGGCGGCCGGGCGTCACACCGGGTGGCGCGGGCAGACCTGGCGCCCCCATCAACGGGTCGAGCGCCGCGGCTGCCCGGAGCCGGGCCACGACCCGCTCACGCAGCTCCCTCGGCTCGAGCACGACGACAGCGTCTCCGTAGCCGACGACCTCGTCGACGAACGCCGTGATCGACGTGTACGGAACGCGGATCAGGTCGCGATCAGGCAGGTCACCGAGGATCTGACTCGACCGGATCGCGCCGGTCACCGCACGTGATCGCAGGGCGCTCGCACGTTCCGGACGAACCGCGAGAACGGCGACCGCGGACGTCCCCGCGCGACGCGAGTCCAGGACCGCGGCCGGGTCGATGCCGGCCGGGACCACGAACGCCGCAGCCGGCCCGACACCCCGCACCGGGCCCTCGATGCGACTCAGCCGGAACGACCGAGCGGCCTCCCGGTCGCGATCGAGCCCTACGACGTACCACCCACCCTCGCGCACGAGCAGCCGCCAGGGTTCCAGCACCCGGGTTCGCACCTCACCGGTACTGGCGGCCCGGTAGCTGAACGTGACGGCCTGGTGAGCGTGCACCGCGTCGAGGAGCGGTCCGAGTGCGGCCCCTGCCGCAGGGACACGTGGGGCGAGCCCTGCGACGAGGTCGCCCGCCTCGGGACCGGAGCCGACCGCACGAAGCTTCGTCAAGGCGCGAGTCGCATCGGTTCGCAGCGATCGGTCCTGCCAGAACTGCGCAGCCAAGGAGAGAGCGCCGAGCTCCGCCGCCGTGAGATCGACCTGCGGCATCGCGTACGCGTCCTGGTCGATGCGATAGCCGATGTCGTCGCCATGCCCCCGCCCCGTCACGGTGAGTATCGGGATACCCAGGTCGCGGAGCGCGTCCTTGTCTCGTTCGAACATCCGTTCGAAGGCGTCGTCGGAGGCGGCGTCGCCGTAGCCCGCGACCGTGCTGCGAACCTGCTCCTTCGACATCCTGCTCCCCGTGTTGACCAGGGCGATGACGAGATTGAGCAACCGTTCGGCTGGAGGTATCGGGTCGGCCACGGGACCACGGTAGTAGGCCGGTACGGTGATGCCGTGATCACGTGGCGCGCGGGAACCGTGGTGTCGGTCGGGCGGGCCTGGCGTGGCGCCGTCGAGCTCGGCGTCGAGCTGCACGACCCTCAGCCCATATCAGACGCTGGCGTGGGGGTGCGCACGCCCGGCCGGGCGCCGTCGGAGCAGCGCGGCGTCCGCGCGCCCGTGCGCGCCCTCGCCTATCCCGAGCTGGTCGGCCCGATGGACGTCGGGGCCCGCGTGCTGCTCAACGTCACCGCGCTCGACCGGGGGCTCGGCACGGGGGGCTATGCGCTCGTGGCGGCCAGGACGGACCGGGTCCCCGACGATCCGACGCCCTCCCCCGGCCACCTCGTCAAGGCGCGGTACACCCCGCTCCAGACGATGGTGCTCGGTGTGGACGACCCGGAGTCGGACCACCACGGCCTGCTGTGCGATGCGGACGACCTTGCCGGCCTGCCGGTCGTCGTGGCCGACCTGCACTCGGCAGTTCCTGCGATCATCGCCGGTGCACGGCACTCGGCCGCGTCGGCCGGACGCCCCGCCCCTCGGATCGCCTACGTGATGACCGACGGAGGGGCGTTGCCTGCATGGTTCTCTCGCACCATGTCCACGCTCCGCGAGACCGGCTGGCTCGCGTCCTGCGTGACCGTCGGGCAGGCGTTCGGGGGGGACCTCGAGGCCGTCACCGTCCACATGGGGCTGCTCGCTGCCCATCTGGTGGTCGGTGCCGACCTGGTGATCGTCGCGCAAGGCCCGGGGAATCTCGGCACCGGTACCCGGTGGGGGTTTTCCGGCGTCTCCGCCGGCGAGGCGCTCAACGCTGCGGCCACTCTTCATGGCCGGCCGATCGCGTCGCTCCGCGTCTCGGGGGTCGATGCCCGGGCACGTCACCGCGGCGTGTCACACCACTCGCTCACGGCCTTCGGGCGGGTGGCTCTCGCACCCGCCGACGTCGTGGTCCCCGAGTTCCCCGCCGGGTCCCCGCTCGCGGCGCTCGGCGACACGATCACCGCGCAGTCCGCGGCGCTCGGCGCACCCGTCGGGCGGCACCACCTCGTGCGGGTGGACGCAGGGCCGGATCTGCTGGCCGCGCTCGCGGGGACACCGATCCCCCTGTCGACCATGGGCCGGGGCCTCGACGTCGATCCCGCGGCTTTCCTCGCTGCCGCAGTCGCGGGGGTCCACGCCGAATCCGTGGTCGACCGCTGACCTCGGTCGGATCAGGAGTCGCGCTCGACCGGGGTGTGCAAGGCCACGAGGGTGGCCAGTCGACGGGACTCCTCGACGGCACGGGCGCCGTCCGACTCCTGAACGCCCATCACCGCCAGCGTGTCGCCGTCGGCGAGGTCCAGCTGCACCCAGGGGCGACCGGACCCGAATCGGACCGAGATGATCTCGGCCCATGCGAGCCGACGGGTGAACACGAGGTTCCGCACGGTGAGACCCTCGACGTCCGGAAGAGCGACGACGGAGGCCTGCCGCCACAGGAACACGACGATCGCCACGCCGACGAGCACGATCCCCAGACGGTCCGGGAGAGCGAACGCACCGGAGCCCTCCGTCGGCAGAGCGATCGCCAGCACCAGCGTCAGCACGACGACCGCGACGGCGAAGGACAACGAGACCGCACGGGCGAGGCGCGGGCGGAACGGGGCGTGCAGGGGGTCGCGCGGCCCATGGCCCGGCGTGCCCGCGCGCCCGATGCTCACAACCGGCACGCGTGGATGGACGTCACCAGGATCGCCCGGGCACCGACGTCGTACAGCGCGTCCATCACCGCGTTCGTCTCGTCGCGCCGCACCATGGCGCGCACGGCGGCCCA
>JAKBFW010000006.1 GCA_021833345.1 Pseudomonadota bacterium
ACCCCGCCGTCGCGTTGGGAACGTTGCGCGAGGCGGTCGCGGGCCGGCACGAGGTCTGGATCGAGATCGTCGGTCCTGCGGGCACGCCCACCCGCCGACGGGTTCGTCCCGTCACCGTCGAGGGCGGCCGGGTACGCGCGATCGACGTCGAACGGGAGTCTGAGCTGACCATCGCGGTCCACCGGATCGCGTCCGTCACGCTGATCGACACCGAGGACCACGCGACCGCGTGACGAGCCGGACCGCGCACGACCACCCCCTGTCACCGCGAAAGGCAGCCCACGGATGACCGACGGCCCGTTGATCGTGCAGAGCGACAAGTCCCTCCTCCTCGAGGTCGACCACGACCAGGCCGAGGCGTGCCGCCGCGCGATCGCACCGTTCGCCGAGCTCGAACGCGCACCCGAGCACGTGCACACCTACCGGTTGACGCCGCTGGGGCTGTGGAACGCACGCGCCGCCGGCCATGACGCCGAGCAGGTCGTCAACGTGCTGCTCGACTACTCGCGCTACCCCGTGCCGCACGCGCTGCTGGTCGACATCGCCGAGACCATGTCCCGGTACGGGCGCCTGCAGCTCATCCAGCACCCGGTGCACGGGCTCGTGCTGCAGGCGCTGGACCGTGCGGTGCTCGCCGAGGTCCTCAAGTCCCGACGCACCGCCGGGCTCGTCGGCGAGCGCATCGACGCCGAGACCGTCGTCGTCCACCCGAGCGAGCGCGGGCACCTCAAGCAGGTCCTGCTCAAGCTGGGCTGGCCCGCCGAGGACCTCGCCGGGTACGTGGACGGCGAGGCGCACCCGATCGACCTCGTGACCGACGGTTCCGACGGCCACACGCCGTGGACGCTCCGGCCCTACCAGCAGCAGGCGGTCGACGGGTTCTGGCACGGCGGCTCCGGGGTCGTCGTGCTGCCGTGCGGTGCCGGGAAGACCCTCGTCGGCGCCGGTGCGATGGCCACCTCGAAGACCACCACGCTGATCCTGGTGACCAACACGGTCTCCGCGCGCCAGTGGCGCGACGAGCTGCTGCGGCGGACGACCCTCACCGAGGACGAGATCGGCGAGTACTCGGGCGCCCGCAAGGAGGTCCGACCCGTCACGATCGCGACCTACCAGGTCCTCACGACCAAGCGGAAGGGCGTCTACACGCACCTCGAGCTGCTCGACGCCCGCGACTGGGGCCTGGTCATCTACGACGAGGTGCACCTGCTGCCCGCGCCGATCTTCCGGATGACGGCGGATCTCCAGGCCCGGCGTCGACTCGGCCTGACGGCGACCCTCGTCCGCGAGGACGGCCGCGAGGACGAGGTCTTCAGCCTGATCGGCCCCAAGCGCTACGACGCGCCGTGGAAGGACATCGAGAACCAGGGGTACATCGCCCCCGCCGCGTGCATCGAGGTGCGGCTCACCCTCCCCGACCGCGAACGGATGCTCTACGCCACGGCAGAGCCCGAGGACAAGTACCGGCTCGCCGCGTCCGCCCCGGGCAAGAACCGCGTCGTCGAGCAGCTCGTGGCCAAGCACGCCGGCGAGCCGACCCTCGTGATCGGGCAGTACATCGACCAGCTCGAGGAGCTCGCCGAGCACCTCGGGGCCGAGATCATCACCGGCGCGACCACCGTTCTCGAGCGGCAGCGGTTGTACCAGGCGTTCCGCACCGGCGAGCTCACCACGCTCGTCGTGAGCAAGGTCGCGAACTTCTCGATCGACCTGCCCGAGGCGTCCGTCGCCATCCAGGTCTCCGGGTCGTTCGGCTCGCGGCAGGAGGAGGCCCAGCGGCTCGGGCGCATCCTGCGACCCAAGGAGGACGGCCGCACCGCGCACTTCTACGCCGTCGTCGCCCGCGACACCGTGGACCAGGAGTTCGCGGCGCACCGCCAGCGGTTCCTCGCCGAGCAGGGCTACGCGTACACGATCGTCGACGCGGAGGACCTCGTCACCGATTGAGCTGACGGCGCGGCCTCACCGTGCGGTGCGGGCGTCCGTGAGCTCCCCGGCCGTCACGACGGCGACGAACGCCTCGGCGATCAGCCGCCCCGACGTGCGCACCTCGTCGTCGACCGCGACGAGCTCCGCCTCGATCGCGTCCGCGTCCACTCCGGGCGTCTGACGGGCCCAGCGCCCGACGGTCTCCGGGGAGGCCTCGGGGTGGAACTGCAGGCCCCACGCGGAGCCCCAACGGAACGCCTGGAACGGGTAGGTGCTGGACGACGCCAGCCACACCGCCCCCGCAGGCAGCTCGACGACCGAGTCGCCGTGCAGGCTCGGCAGCACGGCGCCCGCCGGCGACGCGGCCACGAGCCCCCCGAGGAGCGCGTCGGTCGCCGCCTCGGGCCGCCACCGCACGGCCACGGGTCCGGCTTCGACACCGGGAGGTGCCGCGACCTGGACCCGCCCACCACCGGCGACGGCGAGCAGCTGCGCACCGAGGCAGATCGCCAGGGTCGGGACGCCTGCGCGGGCGGCCGAGGCCAGCAGCGCGCGGGTCGACGGCAGCCACGGCCAGGCTGCGTCGTCGTACGCGGAGCACTCACCGCCGAGGACCACCAGACCGTCGCCGACCTCCGCCGCCGAGGCGGGCACGGCCTCGCCGAGGTCGAGCCGGACGACGCGGATCGCGACGCCGTCGCCGAACCACTCGGCGAAGCGGTCCAACGGGATGTCCTGCGCGTGCTGGATCACGGTGACGACGCGCTGCGGTGCCGAACCGTGGGAGCTGCCGGTCGCGGCAGCCACGTGCTGATCGAAAGTCACCGGATGACGGTACTCGCGTGGGCGCCACGGGCCCAATTCCGCCGGCCCGCCAGGGACGATGCGACGGGCGGTCGGCATCCATGAGGGAACCTCGCCGGATGCCCGCCTCCGTCACCCAGAGCATTCCCAGGCGGTTCTCAGACATCCGCGCGAGACTGCTGGCATGACCATTCCTGAGGCGCGCCTGCTCGTCGTCGACGACGAGCCGAACATCCGCGAGCTCCTAGCCACCTCGCTTCGCTTTGCCGGCTTCGAGGTGCACACCGCCGCCGACGGGGCCGCCGCCCTCCGTGTCGCGCGGCAGATCGAGCTCGACCTCGTCGTCCTGGACGTCATGCTGCCCGACATGGACGGGTTCGCCGTCACGCGACGCCTGCGCGAGAAGGGCCAGCACGTGCCGGTGGTGTTCCTGACCGCACGCGACGACACGCAGGACAAGGTCACCGGGCTGACCGTCGGCGGCGACGACTACGTGACGAAGCCGTTCAGCCTCGAGGAGGTCGTCGCTCGCATCCGCGCGGTCCTGCGCCGCACCCAGCCCGACGCGGACCTCTCGTCGAGCGTGCTCACGTACGCGGACCTGGAGCTCGACGAGGACAGCCACGAGGTCACCCGCGGTGGTCGCGTCGTGGAGCTGTCGCCGACCGAGTTCAAGCTGCTGCGCTACCTGATGCTCAACCCGGGTCGGGTGCTGTCGAAGACCCAGATCCTCGACCACGTCTGGCAGTACGAGTGGGGCGGCGACGCGAACATCGTCGAGTCGTACATCTCGTACCTGCGGCGCAAGGTCGACAACGTCAACGCCCCGGACGGCTCGACGGTCACGCCGCTGATCCACACCAAGCGCGGCGTCGGGTACATGCTGCGTCAGCCGTCGTGACCCGAGTCCGCGCGCTGCTCCACGGCATGCCGCTGCGGCTGCGGTTCGTCGCGATCACCACCACGCTGCTGTTGATCGGGCTCACCGTGGTCGGCGCCACGGCGTTGACCCTGCTGCACCGGTCGCTCGTCCAGCAGGTCGACGACCAGCTCACCTCCGCGGCCAAGGAGGTCGTCGAGCAGGCCACCCGGACCGCGCAGGGGCTCGCCGGAGACACGACCTCCGGCGCGCCGAGCGACTACTACGTCCAGTTCGAGACCGCGGACGGCACGCCGGTGCAGACGGTCTTCAACCGGACGAGCACGACGTCGGAACAGTTCCCGGTGATCCCGTCGATGACTTTTTCGCAGGTCAGGAACCTGACCTCTCCGTTCACGGTGCGATCGGTCGACGGCAGGAGCAGCTGGCGGGTCATCGCCGGCACCTTCACGGACGGGTCCGGCAGCGTGTTCGTCGCCCTCTCGCTGCACTCGGCGACGGCGACCATGGGCGAGATGCAGATGGCACTGATCGGCATCAGCCTCGGCGTCGTCGCGATCGGCGGTGTCACCGGGTACGTCGCGGTGCGGCGCTCGCTTCGCCCGCTCGAGGAGATCGAGAGCACCGCGGCGGCGATCGCGGACGGCGATCTCGGCCGGCGCATCCCCGCCGCCCCGGAGTCGACCGAGGTCGGGCGGCTCGGCGTCGCGTTGAACGGCATGCTCACCCAGATCGAGAGCGCCTTCGACGCCCGCACCGCCTCGGAGGCGCGCATGCGACGGTTCGTCGCCGACGCCTCCCACGAGCTGCGCACGCCGCTCGCCACCATCCGTGGCTACGGCGAGCTCTTCCGGATGGGCGCGCTCACCGAGGACGAGCAGCTCAGGGACACGATGCGGCGCATCGAGGGATCGGCCACCCGCATGGGCAGCCTCGTCGAGGACCTCCTCGCCCTGGCGCGCATGGACGAGGGCCGCCCGATGCGCAGCGACCACGTGGACCTGGCCGTCCTCGCCGGGGACGCCGTCGGCGACCTGCACGCCCTCGACCGCGACCGACCGGTCCGGCTCGTCCCCGCGCAGGACGGCGGGTCGATCGGCCCGACGGTGGTCGTCGGTGACGAGGCGCGCCTGCGGCAGGTGCTGGCGAACCTGATCGGGAACGTCGTCCAGCACACCCCGTCCGGAACGCCGGTGGAGATCGGGCTCGGGCTGCTCGACGACGGGAACGCCGTCGTCGAGGTCCGGGACCACGGACCCGGCATCTCGCCGGAGCACGCGGCCCGGGTGTTCGAGCGGTTCTACCGCGTCGACGCGTCACGCACCCGGGACTCCGGTGGCGCCGGGCTCGGGATGGCCATCGTCGAGGCGATCGTCACGAGCCACCACGGGCACGTCGATCTCCTCACCACGCCCGGGGGCGGGACGACGGTCCGGGTCACGCTGCCGCGCACCCCCCGGGCACCGCACCCCACGGTGACCGGGGAGCAGGAGGTCACGAGCCTGGAGGAGCTCGACGTCGGCTGACCGCCGAGAGGCGGGTGCGACCGGGGTGATCCCAGCCGCACCGGAGGGCTACGATGGCCCGTCCTGAAGAAGTACCCCCTTCGTGAGGCTGAACAATGGGCGTCGTGCTCGCACCGCAGTGGCTCCTGCCGTCCTTCGTCCGGAGCGTCCAGGGAGCCGGTGCGACCGCATCCCCAGATGAGGTCCGCGCGGTCGGCGAGGACCTGATCGAGCGGTGGTGCGGCCCCGGCCGTCATTTCCACACGCTGAAGCACCTCACCGACGTCCTCGCCCGCGTGGACGAGCTCGCCGAGGAGACCCACGAACCCGAGCTCGTGCGGCTGGCCGCCTGGTACCACGGCGCGGTGTTCGACGCGGCGGAGCGGGCCTCGTACGCGAACCGTGGCGGCGAGGACGAGGTCGCGAGCGCTGCGCTCGCACGGATCCAGCTCGAGAGCCTTGGGGTCCCGGAGCGGGGGGTCGCCCGGGTGAGCACGCTGGTGATCGCGCTGACGAGGCACGCACAGGTCGCGGGAGACTTCGACTGCGCGGTCCTCTGCGACGCGGACCTCGCGATGCTGGCGGCCGAGCCCCAGCGGTACAAGGCGTACCTGCACGAGGTCCGGGAGGAGTACGCGCACCTGCCGCTCGAGGACTACGTCAGGGCCCGGGTCCGGATCCTCCGCAAGCTCCTGGCACGGGAGGCGCTGTTCGTCAGTCCGCTCGGCAGCGCATGGGAGGAGCCCGCTCGGCAGAACATCAACGCCGAGCTGCACCGGCTCGAGAAGGAGCTCGCGCTGCTCGAGGGTGCTCGCGCCCACGACGAGAGCGGCAGCGCGGTCGACGGTCCGTCCGTGGTCGACGGCGATGGCACGCCGTCCGCGGCGCCGACGGGCACGAGCGACCCGACCACAGAGACGTCCAGCGAGCACTGAACGGCGGCCGTGAGCACGGCGCCCACGATCCCGCCACCGGCTGCGTACCGTCGTGACCTCCCAACCCCAGGAGGACGCATGAGCAGGTACGAGGTCGACAGCGCGCAGATGGCGCAGGCGGGGGCCGCGGTGCAACGGTCGACGGCCGCGGTCAGGGCCGAGGTCGCCCTGATGCAGCGACACCTGACCGATCTGCAGTCGAGCTGGCGCGGAACCGCGGCGACGGGGTTCGCCGCCGTGATGGCCGAGTGGTCGGCCACGCAGGTGCGCGTCGAGCAGACGCTCGACCAGATCACGGCAGCCCTGCACGCCGCAGCGCAGACCTATGCCGAAGCCGAGCAGCAGGCCGCACGTCTCTTCTCCTCCTGACGAGCCCGGTCGCCCCCACGGTCCCGGACCGGAGGCCGGTCGTCCGTGCGGGACCGGCCTCCGAGGGGCGGGCTCGCTCCCCCCGCCCTCGTAGGATCTGGCGGTGTGACCGTGCTGATCGATCCCGCCCTCTGGCCGCGCCACGGGCGCCTGTGGGGCCACCTGGTCAGCGACGCGTCCCTCGACGAGCTTCATGCCTTCGCGGCGCTCGCCGGCCTGCCGCGGCGCGGCTTCGACCTCGACCACTACGACGTCCCCGACGAGCTCCACGGCGCGCTGGTCGAGCTCGGCGCCGTCCCCGTCACCCCGCACGAGCTCATCCGCCGACTCCGCGCCTCCGGTCTGCGCGTACGCGCGCGCGACCGCTGACCCACGTCCACGCGAACGGGAGGGCGACGAACAGCTTCACCACGGACGACGGCATCACGACGGACGGCGGGTGCCCCGGTCTCCCGGGACACCCGCCGTCGTTCGTGCGGGATCCGACCTGCTGCGCGCTCAGGCCCGATCGGCGATCAGTCGATCAGAAACCGCCGCCGAAGTCCTCGCCACCGCCGCCGCCGGCCGGTGCGGCCTTCTCCGGCTTGTCGGCCACGACGGCCTCGGTGGTCAGGAACAGCGCCGCGATGGACGCCGCGTTCTGCAGAGCGGACCGCGTGACCTTGACCGGGTCGTTGATGCCCGCAGCGAGCAGGTCCTCGTAGACGTTCGTCGCGGCGTTGAGGCCGTGACCGATCGGCAGGCTGCGGACCTTCTCCGCCACGACGCCACCCTCGAGGCCGGCGTTGATCGCGATCTGCTTCAGCGGAGCGTCGAGAGCGACGCGCACGATGTTCGCGCCCGTTGCCTCGTCACCCTCGAGGTTGAGGCCCTCGAACGCCGTCTTGCCGGCCTGGATGAGCGCCACGCCGCCACCGGCGACGATGCCCTCCTCGACGGCAGCCTTCGCGTTGCGAACGGCGTCCTCGATGCGGTGCTTGCGCTCCTTGAGCTCGACCTCGGTCGCCGCACCGGCCTTGATGACGGCGACGCCGCCGGCCAGCTTGGCGAGGCGCTCCTGGAGCTTCTCGCGGTCGTAGTCCGAGTCCGAGTTCTCGATCTCGGCACGGATCTGCGCGACCCGACCGGCGATCTGAGCCGCGTCGCCCGAGCCCTCGACGATGGTCGTCTCGTCCTTCGTCACGACGATCTTGCGCGCCGTGCCGAGGACCTCGAGGCCCACCGTGTCGAGCTTGAGACCGACGGTCTCCGAGACGACCTGACCACCGGTGAGGATGGCCATGTCCTGCAGCATCGCCTTGCGACGGTCGCCGAAGCCCGGAGCCTTGACGGCGACAGACTTGAACGTGCCACGGATCTTGTTGACGACGAGCGTGGCGAGAGCCTCGCCCTCGACGTCCTCAGAGACGATGAACAGCGGCTTGCCGGCCTGGATGACCTTCTCGAGCAGCGGCAGCAGGTCCTTGACGTTCGAGATCTTCGACTCGACGAGCAGGACGTACGCGTCCTCGAGGACGGCTTCCTGGCGCTCCTGGTCCGTCACGAAGTACGCCGACAGGAACCCCTTGTCGAAGCGCATGCCCTCGGTCAGCTCGAGCTCGAGGCCCAGGGCGCTGGACTCCTCGACCGTGATGACGCCCTCCTTGCCGACCTTGTCGAGAGCCTCGGCGATGAGCGCGCCGATCGCCGGGTCGCCCGCGGAGATCGAGGCCGTGGCCGCGATCTGCTCCTTGGTCTCGACCTCGACGGCCTGCTTCAGCAGCTCGGCGGTGACGGCCTCGACGGCCTTCTCGATGCCCTTCTTGAGGGCGATCGGGTTGGCGCCGGCCGCGACGTTCCGCAGGCCCTCGCGCACGAGCGCCTGGGCGAGCACGGTCGCCGTGGTGGTGCCGTCGCCCGCGACGTCGTCGGTCTTCTTGGCGACCTCCTTGACGAGCTCGGCGCCGATCTTCTCGAACGGCTCCTCGAGCTCGATCTCCTTGGCGATGCTCACACCGTCGTTCGTGATGGTGGGCGCACCCCACTTCTTGTCCAGGACGACGTTGCGACCCTTGGGGCCGAGCGTCACCTTGACGGTGTCGGCGAGGATGTTGAGCCCTCGCTCGATACCGCGACGGGCCTCCTCGTTGAAGGCAATGATCTTGGCCATGGGGCTGTGATCCTCCACTGTGGCAATCGGGTGGTCGGTAGGTGCCCGCGACGGACGGCCCGAACCGCAACGGTCATGTCCCGTCACTGTCCGAACCTCACCGGACGACCATGGTGATTCTGTCACTCTCTGCCTGAGAGTGCTAAGTCAATGGTTAGCACTCGGCACCCGAGAGTGCAACCTGCCTCCGCCCTCCGCGAACGCGGTCCCGCCCGCTCCGGCGGGCACCGCTACGCCTCAGACACGCCGGACCCCGCGGGCCCCGCGGACCCACGCTCAGCGAGGCAGCGCCGGCGCCGGCGCGAGATCGGGCATCCGGGTGATGCCGAACCGGTCCCGCAACGCACGACGCGCGGCGTGCCACCCCGACATGCCGTGCACACCCGGTCCGGGCGGCGTCGAGGCCGAGCAGAGGTACGCGCCGGGCACCCCCAGCCGGTACGGGTCGACGGCCAGGCGTGGTCGTGCGAGCAGCCGGTAGGCACTCACGACCCCGGACCCGATGTCGCCGCCCGGGTAGTTCGCGTCGTGCTCGCTCATCCGCGACGCCGGCACCCCGCGCGAGGCGACGACGACGTCGCGGAAACCCGGTGCGAACCGTTCGATCTGCGCGGTGATCGCCTCGGTCATGTCACGCGTCGAGCCGGCGGGCACGTGCGCGTACGCCCACAGCGGCCGCAGCCCCGTCGGGCCCAGGCGCGACGGGTCGGCGACGGTCGGGTCGCTCACCAGCACGACGGGGTGACGCGCATGCCTCCCGGCCGCGACGTCGTTCTCGGCCCGGGCGATCTGCGCGCGGCTCCCACCGAGGTGCACCGTCCCCGCACGTCCGACCGCGGGATGCTGCCACGGGACCGGGCCGGAGAGCACGAGGTCGACCTTCGCGACCCCGTTCCCGTAGGGGAACCGCGACAGCGCCCGGGCGCGTCCGGGAGGCAGCCGCCGACCGAGCACCCGCACGGCGGTCCGCGGTGTCGTGTCGAAGAGGTAGGCCCGGGCGCGGGGCAGCGCGTCGAGGTCCGCGACCGTGACCCCGACGACGAGCTCGCCGCCGTGCGCGAGCAGGTCGGCGACCAGGACGTCCGTGATCGCTCGGCTCCCACCACGGGGGACCGGCCACCCGCTGACGTGCGCGAGGGTCGCCAGCACCAGCGCCGTGCCGGCGGCGACCGGCGCGGGGAGCCGCACGTTCGCGTGGGCGCCGACCCCCGTCAGGAGCGCCGGCGCGACGTCGCCGCGGAACCGCGATCCGAGACCGCCGACGGCCTGCTCGAGGAGCCCGGCGACGAGCCGCAGTGCGGTCGGGCCGTGCGCGAGCGGGCCGTCAGCGAGGCGCACCCGGTCCCCCAGGACGACGTCCACGAGAGCGTCGGCGTGGTCGACGAACGGTCCCAGGACGCGCCGCCAGGCGGGTCCGTCGACATCGAGCCCGTCGACGGTCCGGTCGAGCGACCGGTGGACGACACCGGCCCGACCGCCGTCGAGCGGGTGCGCGTACGCCGCATCGGCGTGGACCAGCTCGACCCCCCGCGCGGCGAGGTCGAGCTCGCGCAGGAACGGGGACACAACCGCCAGCGGGTGCACCGCCGAGCAGAGGTCGTGCACCAGGCCCGGCGCGAGCCCGAGGTCCAGGGTCCGGGCGCCACCGCCGGGTTCCGGCTGCGCCTCGACGACCAGCACGGCCAACCCGGCACGTGCACAGGTGACCGCGGCAGCGAGCCCGTTCGGCCCGCTGCCGACGACCACCACGTCAGGGTTCAGAGGGGTCGGACCTGCTCGGCCTGCGGGCCCTTGCTCCCCTGCCCGAGCTCGAACTCCACGTCCTGGCCCTCGTCGAGGGTGCGGAACCCGTCCGTCTGGATCGCGCTGTGGTGCACGAAGAGATCGTTCCCTCCGGCGGCCGGGGTGATGAACCCATAGCCCTTCTCCGCGTTGAACCACTTGACGGTGCCCTGAGCCATGCCACGCTCCTCGGATCGGGTGTGCACCGCGTCCGCCCGGTCGACACCGGGACGACGGCGCTTGTCGGGTGAGCCTAGTGGGTCCCGCCGCGCGCGCGGGAGACCCGCCGAAGCGCCCCGCCGGTCCCCGCGTGCCACCGGTTCAGGGCGTGTAGTCCTTCGCCAGGACCACGACGATCGTGCTGCCCGCCTTGGCCGGGTCGAGGGTGACGGTGGTGATCTTCAGGGCCGCCGCCGCCGCACGCGCCGTGGCCGCGAGCTTCGCGCTCGCGTAGTAGACCGTCGACGTCGCAGGTGCCGTGCCGGTGTAGTTGCCGGTGGTGATCGTCGTGAAACCGGCGGTCCTGAGCGCGGCCGCAGCCTTGGCGGCGAGCCCGCTCGTCTTCGTCGCGTTGTCGACCGCCACCGCGGTGCGCAGGTCGACGGGGCTCGGGGTCGGGGCCGGGGTCGTCGTCGGCGAGGTCGTGGGCGTGCCCGGTGCCGCGCTGGTGGTGGCCGTCGCGGTCGCCGACGGCTCCGTGGCGCTGGACGCTCCCGCCGACGGCAGCCCCGAGCCTCCGGACAGCCCGATGTCCGCCCGGGTCAGGAGGGTGACGATGCCGAACGCGATCGCGGGGAAGAGCACGATCACGAGCAGGAACGGCCACGCACGCGTCCAGAACGATCGCGCCCGACGATGCACGCCACGCGGTGCGGCATGGGCGTCGACGGCGTCGAACTCGTCGTCGGGGTAGGGGTATCTGGCCTTGCTCACGCCCGACAGGCTAACGGACGCGACTACGCATCGGCGCCGAGACGACGGGCGGTTCGCGCGCGCTGGCGCGTCGAGCGCATCCGGCGGAGCCTCTTGACGAGCATCGGATCGTGCTCGAGCGCGGCCGGGGAGTCGATCAGGGCGTTCAGGACCTGGTAGTACCGCGTCGCCGACATGTCGAAGAGCTCGCGGATCGCCTGCTCCTTGGCGCCGGCGTACTTCCACCACTGGCGCTCGAAGGCGAGGACCTGCTGGTCGCGCTCCGACAGCTCACCGACCTCACGCACGTCCTCACGGACCGTCGCTGCCGTGGCTTCCATGGATCCTCCTGCTCGCTGCCGCGCGTGGTGCGGGACACCTGCACCGACGTCCCTCATCGTAGGACCGAATGACATGGCTGTCATTCCCCGATCCGGCCTGCCCCGACCACCGGGACCGCGGCCTCCGACGGCTACTCTCACCGGGTGGACAGTCCTCACCGCCGGCCCGACGCGGCGCCCGCAGGGCCTGCGGTGACCGGGATGCCCGAGGACGACCTCGCCTACCTGTCCGGGCTGATGGCCCCCGACTGGGCGTCGGCGATGCTCCCCGTCGCCCCGCAGGTGCGCGCGATGGGCACGTTCCTGCGGGCCGAGATCTCCGCCGGACGAGGGTACCTCCCGGCCGGGCCGGACGTCTTCCGCGCCTTCCGTCGACCGCTCGCGGACGTCCGCGTGCTCGTCGTCGGCCAGGACCCGTACCCGACGCCGGGCCACCCGATGGGGCTCTCGTTCTCCGTCCAGGCCGACGTGCGACCGCTCCCCCGGTCGCTCGCGAACATCGTGACCGAGCTCGGGACCGACCTCGGGCTGACGCCGCCGGCCTCGGGCGACCTGAGCGCGTGGGCCGATCAGGGCGTGATGCTGCTCAACAGGGTGCTCACCGTCGCACCCGGCGCACCCGCGTCGCACCGCGGCCAGGGGTGGGAGCCGATCACGCTCCGGGCGGTCGACGCGCTCGTCGCCCGGGGTGGCCCCCTCGCCGCGATCCTCTGGGGACGCGACGCGCAGTCGCTCGTCCCCGCGCTGGGACCCGTGCCGTACGTCGCGAGCGTGCACCCGAGCCCGCTCTCCGCGCACCGCGGGTTCTTCGGCTCACGCCCGTTCTCACGCGTGAACGCCCTGCTCGCCGCGCAGGGCTCCGGGCCGGTCGACTGGCGGCTGCCCTGACACGCGGGGCTCCGACGGCGCAGACTGGGCCCGTGACCACGTACGACGCGCTCCCGTCCGGCTCCACGCCACCTCCCCGGTGGGCCCGCTACGTCGCCCTCGGCGACTCGTTCACCGAGGGGCTGTGGGACGTGCCAGCCGGCACCGACGCATGCCGTGGGTGGGCCGACCTGCTCGCCGGCCACCTCGCGTCGCGCCAGCACGCCGCAGGTGCGCAGCCCCTCGCGTATGCGAACCTCGCGGTGCGCGGCCGGCTGCTGCGACCGATCCTGCGGGAGCAGGTGCCCGCGGCGCTCACGCTCGAGCCCGACCTGGTGAGCCTCGTCGGCGGCGGCAACGACCTCCTGCGCCCCACCGGGGACCCCGACCGGCTCGCGCGCGACCTCGAGGCGGCCGTGGTGCGGTTCCGTCGCGCGGGTGCGGACGTGCTCCTCGCCACCGGCGTCGACACCGCGGACAGCCCGCTCGTGCGACGCACCCGGAGCCGCGTCGGGGTGCTCAACGCCCACGTCTGGTCGATCGCCCGACGGCACGGCGCGGTGGTCGTCGACCTGTGGGGCATGAGGTCCCTCCGCGACTGGCGGATGTGGAGCGACGACCGCATCCACCTCACCACCGAGGGGCACCGCCGCGTCGCGCAGGCCGCGCTCGCGGCCCTCGGGCTGGACCCGGACGACCCGCGATGGGACGAGCCGCTCACCGCGCTGCCCGCGCCGCCGCGCGTCCAACAGCTGCGTGAGGACGCCGAGTGGGTCCACGAGCACGTCGTGCCGTGGATGACCCGGCGGTTCCAGGGCCGGTCCTCCGGGGACACCCGGATCGCGAAGCGTCCCGAGCTCGCGCCGGCGCTGGACCTTCCCCTGGTCGACGTCCCGACGACCGAGTGAGGCGGACCGCTCGGTAGGACGTGGAGCCGCCGGTCAGGATTGAACTGACGACCGTCCGCTTACAAGGCGGGTGCTCTACCACTGAGCTACGGCGGCACGAGGGAACCGCACGGTGCGCGGCGACCCCGGTACAGAGTACCGATGCCGCCGCACCACCCGTGCGGCGCCCCTGACGAGCGGGATCAGCCCTTGGCTGCCGACTCGATGGCCGACTTCAGCACGCCGGCGGTGGTCCAGTTGCCGTTCCACACCGTGCCGTCGATGAGGACCGTCGGCGTCCCCTGGACCCCGTCCTTGGTGGTGGCCTGCGTCGTCGCCTTGGCGACCCAGGGGGTGTACGTGCCCTTGCTGAACGTGTCGACGACGGACTGGCTCACGCCGGCGGCCACCGCTCGCGTGGCCAGCTCGGCGTCGCTGAGACCGGCGCTGCCCTCGGTCGGCTGGTTCGTGAAGAGTGCGTCCCAGTAGGCGACGAAGTGCGCCGGGTCACCGTTCGCGACCGCGGCGACCGTCTGGGCCGCCCGCGTCGAGTACTGGGTGGTCGACGACGCATCCAGGATCGCGATCGGGTGGTAGTCGAGCACGATGGTCCCGGCTGCCTGCAGGGCGTCGAGGTCGGCGTGGTTGACCTTCTCGAAGTTCCCGCAGTTCGGGCACATGAAGTCGGCGTACACCGAGACGACAGGGACCCCGGTGGTCGTCTTGATCGCGTCGCCCGACAGGGCGGCCGGTGCCCCCTTCGTGACCGGGATCCCGCCGGTGATCGTCGTCCCGGCGGGTCGCGCGACGTCGGCGAGCAGCGGCTTGTTCCCCTGCCCGAGGATGTACACGACGACCACCACGAGCGCGAGCACAGCGACCCCCAGCCCGCTGATCGCGAGGGTGCGGTTGCGTCGTTCCTTCTTCTTCTGCTGCGCGCGCAGCTGCAGGGCCTCGGCACGCGCCTCGTCTCGGCGCTGCGCCTTGGTGGGGCGCGGGTCGTTCGGCATGGGATTCCTCGTTCCGTCTTCCAGCGTTCAGGGTGGTGGGCTGCGTCTCATGCCACGACGACGGGCGGACCACGGTGCCGGTGCGCACCGTGCGTCTGACGCGCCGGGATCCACGAACGGACGGTGCCGGCCACCGGGAACGAGGCCGCCGGGGGGAGGACGGTCCGACGGTCGACGGGCCCGGGCAGGACGGCGGCGAGCGTGCGCCGGGCGACCTGCACCGCACGCGCGACGAGACCGGCCAGCGTCACGCCCCCGCCCAGCAGCATGAGGGCGACCAGCAGGGTGCCGAGCGCCACGCTCGCGACGACGCCGCCGCCCGGGGTGACCGCCAGGGTCCCCTCGGGGCAGCTCGCCGAGTCCCTCAGAAGCGACAGGTGCAGACCCAGGACGCTGGCCGGACCGGTGACGGGCACGCACCCGTCGATCACGACCTGACCCCAGCCGAGAGCCCGCGCGGTCAGCCCCCCGAACACGGTCAGCAGCACCACGGCACCCACCGCACGACGGGCACCGTGGGCCGCGATCGAGGAAGCCGTGACGCGCATGGCGCCAGCGTACGGGGTGGCCCTGGACGCCGGTCGAGGCCGCTCCGGTCGTCGGCTCACGTGACCGGAAGCGTCCCCACCGGCAGCGGCCACCAGTCCACGGGAGATCCGGCGAGGACGGCGACGACGATCACCGCCGCGCCGGCGAGCGCGGCGGTGACGAGCACCACGGCGCCACCGCGCCCCGGCGCGACGGCGGCGAGCGTCCAGCGCGCACCCGCGCGCGTCGGTGCCGACCCGGGGCCCCACCAGATCGTCAGGAGGCCACCCAGCAGACCGAGCGCCACGGTCGCCGCAAGCGTGACGTCGACCCCGCCGGGGCTCCCGACGGTGACGCTCCAGCCGCGGCCGGGCGAGGTCGGGCCCGTCGCCCACCACCGCAGCAGCCCGGCCAGGATCACCGTCACGCTCGCGCCGACGAGGACCGACGGCACGAGACCGACGAGCGCCCGCGCGGTGTGCCACGGGACCAGGACCGCCGCGCGCAACCCGTCGGACCGACGCACGCCGACCCGATCCCGCCGCGCGCGCATCGCCTCCACGCTGGTCCCGACCGTGCGGGCGAGGATCACCGCGAGCACCAGCACGATCAGCGAGACACCCGGGTACCGCATGGACCCCGCGAGAGCGAGGAGCGCGAGCGCGAGGACAGATCCACGGCGCGGGCCCGGGCCGCGCCGTGCACCGTCGTCACCGTCGAGCAGGTCGTCCTCGCGGTCGCGATACGTGTCACCGGGGCCGCCGTCCCCGAGGTCGCCGCGGTCGAGGTACGCGCCCCCCCGGTCGTCCGGCCACGTCGCCGTGCGGGCAGCGGACGGATCGCCCCACACCGGCGCGGTGGGCGCGCCCCCGCCGAGCAACGCCGTCGCGCCGCCGGGCTCGATCACCCGGGTGCGGCCGTCGCGTGCCGGTCCGACGGCGGGCAGCACCCGTGTCGGGCCGTCCGAGGCGCCCGGCACACCGACGAGCTGCGTGGGGACGTCCTCCTCCGGGTCCTCCGCGGCCCGTCGCAGGTCCTGGACGACGGCGCGCGGCGATCGACGGGCCGACGCCTGCGGGGCGAGAGCGGACCGGAGCGCCTGCGCGGTGAGCGGTCCGAGCCCGACGAGGTCCGGCTCCCCGGAGCGCGCCCGCGCGAGCACGACCTCGACCGGCCGCACCCCGAAGGGAGCCCGCCCGGTCGCCGCGAACGCGAGCACGGCCGCCCAGCCCCACCAGTCGCTCGTCGGAGACGGGTCGGCCCCGTCGAGCAGCTCGGGCGGCAGGTACCCGGGGGTGCCGGCGACCAGCCCGACGCTCGTCACCCGTGCGTCGTCGGCGGACTGCGCGATCCCGAAGTCGATCAGGACGGGCCCGTCGTCGGTCAGCATGATGTTGCTCGGCTTGAGGTCCCGGTGGACGACCCCGGCCTCGTGCACGGCGGCGAGCGCATCTTCGAGGCCGGCCGCGAGCTCGGCGAGCGCCTCCGCGTCCAGCGGCCCTGCCAGTCGCACCCGGTCCTCGAGGGTGTCGCCGTCCACGAGCTCGGTGACGAGGAACGCCTCGGTGGAGTCCGCCTCGGCGTCGAGCACGGCCGCCACCGCCGGGTGCCGCAACCGCTGGAGCGCGGCCGCCTCGCGTCGCAGCCGGTCCCGCGCCACCGGGTCGGCACCGATGTGCGGGTGCAGGAGCTTGAGCGCGACCACGGTCCCACCGCCGTCCACCGCCCGGTAGACGGTCCCCATGCCGCCCGACCCGAGGGGGGCCAGGATGCGGTACCCCCCGACCTCGGACCCGGGCGCGAGACCGATGCGCTCCATGTCCTCACGCTAGCCGCCCGTCCTGCGGCCCGGCTGGAGCCGCGCGGTCAGCAGACGGGCACGGTAACCTCAAGAAAACCCCAAGGAGCTGATGACTCGTGCCCGCTGACGGCTACGACTTCCTCGTCGTCGCGAACCGACTGCCGATGGACCTCTCGATCGCCGACGACGGCACCCGTTCGTGGAGCCGTTCTCCCGGAGGCCTCGTCACGGCGCTCGAGCCCGTCATGCAGGAGTCGGCCGGCGCGTGGGTCGGGTGGTCGGGGGCGACGGACGTCGAGCTCGAGCCGTTCGATGCGGACGGCATGCGCCTGGTCCCGGTCGCCCTGTCCGCGGTCGACGTCGAGGAGTACTACGAGGGGTTCTCGAACGACACCCTGTGGCCGCTGTACCACGACGTGATCACGCCGCCGACCTTCCACCGGCAGTGGTGGGACGCGTACCGCCGGGTCAACCAGTCCTTCGCCGACGCGGCCGCGGCGAACGCGGCCGCGGGCGCCGTCGTCTGGGTCCACGACTACCAGCTCCAGCTCGTCCCGGCGATGCTGCGGTCGGCTCGTCCGGACCTGCGGATCGGGTTCTTCCTGCACATCCCGTTCCCGGCCGTCGAGATCTTCAGCCAGATGCCGTGGCGGCGCCAGGTCGTCGACGGACTGCTCGGCGCCGACCTGATCGGGTTCCAGCGCGCCGGTGGCGCCGAGAACTTCGTCCGGTCGGTCCGCCGCCTGACCGACCTGCCCACCCGGGGCCAGGTCGTCACGGTCCCTGAGGTCGGCGCCGTCGGCGACCTCGAGCCACCCCGCGGCGACGGTGCGGCCCCACGCAGGGCGACCCGGCACGTCCGGGCCGCCGCCTTTCCCATCTCGATCGACTCGAAGAAGTTCGACGCGCTCGCGCGGACGCCGAGCGTGCAGCAGCGCGCCCGGGAGATCCGCCGCGAGCTGGGCGACCCGGACGTGCTGCTGCTCGGCGTCGACCGCCTCGACTACACGAAGGGCATCCGCCACCGGATCAAGGCGTTCGGCGAGCTCCTCCGGGACGGTCGGCTCACCGTGCCCGGGACCACGCTCGTGCAGGTCGCGAGCCCGAGCCGGGAGAACGTCAGCGCCTACCAGCAGCTCCGCGAGGACGTCGAGCTGCTGGTCGGTCGCGTCAACGGCGAGTTCGGTGGGCTCGGGCAGGCGGCCATCCACTACATGCACCACTCCTACCCGACGGAGGAGATGGCCGCGCTCTACCTCGCGGCCGACGTCATGCTGGTCACGGCGCTGCGCGACGGCATGAACCTGGTCGCGAAGGAGTACGTCGCCGCGCGGTCGGACGAGCGCGGCGCGCTGGTGCTGAGCGAGTTCACCGGCGCCGCGGACCAGCTCGCCGGCGCGATCCTGGTGAACCCGCACGACATCGACGGTCTCAAGGACGCGATCACCTACGCCGCCCACCTGGACCCGCGCGAGTCCCGCAAGCGGATGCGCCGGCTCCGGCGCAACGTCCTGGAGCACGACGTCGCCCAGTGGTCGTCCGAGTTCCTCGCCGTGCTCGAGGCCGTGCCGTCCCGGGTCACCCCCACCGCGCCGTCTACGCCCTCGACCTCACCTCTCGGTGCCGCGCTCGCGGGTCTGGCCCAGACGGCGCGCGACGGCGGACCCGTGCTCGTGGCCCTCGACTTCGACGGCGCGCTCGCACCGCTCCAGGACGACCCCGGGGCCAGTCGCGCGCTGCCGGCCGCCGTGACGGCGCTCGCGCGGCTGGCGACCGTCCCCGGGGTCCGGCTCGCGCTCGTCTCCGGTCGCGGGGTCGCGGACCTGGCGGACAAGGCCGAGGTGCCCGACGGCACCGTGCTGGTCGGCAGCCATGGCGGCGAGCGTGGTCGCTGGGAGGCGGGGGCGCTCCAGCGCGACGACCTGACCCTCACCCCGACCGCGACCGCCCTGCTCGCGGAGCTGCGCTCCGGCCTCACCCGGCTGGTCGCGGGCACGACGGCGCGCGTCGAGACCAAGCCGGCCTCGGTCGTCCTGCACACCCGCGGCTGCGAGCCCGTCGAGGCCGCGCGCCTGACGGCCGCCGCGCTCGCGCTGGGCGACCGGCCCGGCGTCGACGCGATGCACGGCAAGGACGTCGTGGAGCTCGCCGTGCTGACCGTGACGAAGGGTGATGCGCTCGCCCGGCTGCGTCATGACCTCGGCGCGCGGGCGCTGTTCTACGCGGGCGACGACGTCACCGACGAGCGCGCCTTCCGGTCGTTGCACCCGGACGACGTGACCGTGCGGGTCGGTGCGGGCGAGACGGCAGCCCGGTTCCGCGTCGACGACCCCGACGGCCTGGCAGCCGTGCTGCTCACGCTCGCGGCGGACCTCGAGGGCCCACGCTGAGACTCCCAGCCGCGCGTCACCGCGATGTGGCACCATGGACCTGTCGCACGGGTGCCCCCGATCACCAGGGACGGGTCGCCCGTGTCGGTGTCGAGGCCGACACCTGACACTCCCATTCACGACGGATCGTCCGGCACGTACCTGCCGGTGAAGGGATCTACCTGCCATGGCTACTGTGACTTTCGACAAGGCCACCCGGATCTACCCGGGGACCGAGCGCCCCGCGGTCGACGCGCTGGACCTGCACATCGAGGACGGCGAGTTCCTCGTCCTCGTCGGGCCCTCCGGGTGCGGCAAGTCCACCTCGCTCCGCATGCTGGCCGGCCTGGAGGACGTCAACGCGGGCCGCATCCTGATCGGTGACCGCGACGTCACCGACGTGCAGCCCAAGGACCGCGACATCGCGATGGTCTTCCAGAACTACGCCCTGTACCCGCACATGACGGTCGCGGACAACATGGGCTTCGCGCTCAAGATCGCGGGCATGCCGAAGGCCGAGATCCGCACCCGCGTCGAGGACGCGGCCAAGATCCTCGACCTGACGGAGTACCTCGACCGCAAGCCGAAGGCGCTCTCCGGCGGCCAGCGTCAGCGTGTCGCGATGGGCCGCGCGATCGTGCGGAACCCCCAGGTGTTCCTCATGGACGAGCCGCTGTCGAACCTCGACGCCAAGCTCCGCGTCCAGACGCGCTCCCAGATCGCGTCCCTCACGCGCCGCCTCGGCGTCACGACGGTCTACGTCACCCACGACCAGACCGAGGCGCTGACCATGGGCGACCGGATCGCCGTCCTCAAGGACGGGCTCCTGCAGCAGGTCGGCACGCCGCGCGACATGTACGACACCCCGGCGAACGTGTTCGTCGCCGGATTCATCGGCTCCCCGGCCATGAACCTCGGGACCTTCCCGGTGCTCGACGGCATGGCCCAGGTCGGCTCGGCGAAGATCGCGGTCCCCCGTGTCGTGATCGACGGCTTCAAGCCCGAGGACAAGAACAGCGTCACCCTCGGCTTCCGGCCCGAGTCGCTCGACGTCGTCGCCGTCGAGACCCCGGACTCGCTCCAGGTCGAGGTGAACATCGTCGAGGAGCTCGGCTCGGACGCGTTCGTGTACGGCTCGCTGCTCGACCAGACCGGCAAGCCGTCGCAGAACATCAGCTCGGGCGCGGGTGACGCGCAGATCATCGTGCGTGTCGACCCCCGCCAGGTGCCGAAGATGGGCTCCACGATCCACGTCCGGATGCGCCCGAACGAGGAGCACCTGTTCCGCGCCGGTACGGGCGAGCGCATCACGACCGTCTGACAGCGCCGCGTACGCTCGACGAGGGGCGGGGACGGCGCGAGCCGACCTCGCCCCTCGCGGCGTCCCGGCAGCCTCGCCGGCGCGGGTCGAACGACGACGCACCGGTGAGCCACCCAGGAAGGACCCGGATGGCCCAGAGCCTCCAGATCACGGCGGCGTCGCTCGACCCCGCGCTCCTCGACCTCCCGTGGGACGTTCCCCTCGAGGAGTGGCCCGCGAAGGTCCTCGCGGCCCTGCCCCGCGGCATCTCACGGCACATCGTCCGGTTCGTGAAGCTCTCCGGTCGCGTGATCGCGGTCAAGGAGATCGGCGAGACGGTGGCCTACCGGGAGTACGAGCTCCTGCGGCAGCTCGGCAGGATCGGCGTCCCGAGCGTCGTCCCCGTCGGCGTCATCACCGGGCGCGTGGACCGCGAGGGCGAGCCCCTCGAGGCCTGCCTGGTCACCGAGCACCTGCAGTTCTCGCTCCCCTACCGCGCGCTCTTCAGCCAGTCGTTGCAGGCCGACACCGCCACCCGCTTGATCGACGCCCTCGCGGTCCTGCTCGTCCGGCTCCACCTGGTGGGCTTCTACTGGGGCGACGTCTCGCTGTCGAACACGCTGTTCCGGCGCGACGCCGAGACCTTCGCGGCCTACCTCGTCGACGCCGAGACCGGTGACCTGCACCAGCACCTCTCGCCAGGGCAGCGCAGCTACGACCTCGAGATCGCCCGGGTGAACATCATCGGCGAGCTGATGGACCTCCAGGCCGGGGAGTTCCTCGAGGAGTCCGCCGACGCGATCGCGATCGGCGAGATGCTCGTCGAGCGCTACTGCGATCTGTGGACCGCGCTGACCGACGTCGAGATGTTCGACGCCCACGACCGGTGGCGTGTCGCGGCGCGCATCGACCGCCTGAACGACCTCGGGTTCGACGTCGGCGAGCTCGACATCACGACCGACGTCGACGGCACGTCGTTGCGCATCCAGCCCAAGGTCGTCGACGCCGGCCACCACTCCCGGCGCCTCATGCGCCTGACCGGCCTCGACGTCCAGGAGAACCAGGCGCGACGGCTGCTGAACGACCTCGACACCTATGCGGCCGACCAGGACCGCCAGGGCGAGGACGAGGAGTTCGTGGCGCACGACTGGCTCACCACGGTGTTCGAGCCCGCCGTGCGCGCCGTGCCCCGGGAGTTCCGCGGCAAGCTCGAGCCCGCGCAGGTGTTCCACGAGCTCCTCGACCACCGCTGGTACCTCTCGGAGCAGCAGCGCCGTGACGTCCCGATGACCGAGGCCGTCGCGAGCTACGTGTCCACGATCCTCCCCGGTCGTCCCGACGAGCGGGCCGTGCTCGGGGTGGACACCGAGGCGCTCCCGGTGCTGCTGGACTGACGGCGATCAGGCCTGACTGGCTCAGGCCTGACGCCGCCGCGCGACCTCGTACAACGCGATCCCGGCCGCGACGCCGGCGTTGAGCGACTCGACCGCGGACGCGATCGGGATCGACGCGATCGCGTCGCAGTGCTCCCGGACCAGGCGCGACAGCCCCTTGCCCTCGGAACCGACGACCAGCACGAGCGGGTCCGTCGCGAACGGCAGGTCCGCGATCGGCACGTCCCCACCGCCGTCCAGGCCGACGACGTAGCAGCCGGCCGACCGGTACGCGTCGAGCGTCCGGACGAGGTTGGTGACCCGCGCCACCGGGACCCGCGCCGCGGCACCCGCGGAGACCTTCCACGCCGCCGCGGTCACCCCGGCGGCCCGGCGCTCGGGGACGATCACGCCATGGGCACCGAACGCCCCCGCGGAACGGAGCACGGCCCCCAGGTTGCGCGGGTCGGTCACCCCGTCGAGCGCCACGACCAGCGGCGCCGTCCCGGACGACTCGGCCAGGTCGAGGAGGTCCTCGGAGTCTGCGTAGGCGTACGGGGGCACCTGGATCGCGACGCCCTGGTGGACCGCTCCGTCGGTGAGACGGTCGAGCTCGGGCTTGGTCATCTCGAGCAGCGGGTAGCCGCGCTCGGTGACGGCCGCGAGGATCTCGCGCGTGCGGTCGTCGGACTCGAGCCGGCTCGCCAGGTACACGGTTGCGACCGGGATACCTGCGCGCAGCGCCTCGACGACCGAGTTGCGACCGGTCACGATCTCGTGGGTCGCGCTGACACCCTTGCCGTTCTTCGACCCGCCGGCACCGCGCGACGCGCGACCGGGGACGGCCCGCGACGGGCCCGCCGCGCCGGTCCATGTGGCGCCGGTCCGGGTGGTCCCGGTCCGTGAGGTCCCGGTCTGCGCAGCGCGCTCGGCCGCGGCCTGCCGCTTGGCGGCCGGATGGTACGGGCGCTCGATGGCCTTCGGGGTCGGCCCGCGACCCTCGAGCGCCTGCCGACCCTGTCCGCCGGAGCCGACCTTGGCGCCCTTCTTCGACCCGGGTTTGCGGGTCGCCCCGCGGCGTTGGGAGTTGCCGGCCATCAGTCCTCGTCCTTCGTCAGGGTCGGTGCAGCCACGGCTGCGAGCGACCATCGTGCGCCTGTGGGCGAGTCCTCGACGAGGATGCCTGCTGCGGCCAGCCGGTCGCGGATCGCGTCCGAGGTCGCGAAGTCGCGTGCCGCCCGTGCCGCGGCGCGAGCCTCGAGCTCGGCCGCGACCACCGTGCCGAGCGCCTCGGCACAACGGAGGTCGTCGCCGCGCGTCGCCCACTGCGTGCTCCCCGGGTCGAGACCCAGCACGTCGAGCATGGCCCGCAGCAGGACGAGGTGCCGACGGACGTCGACGAGCTCACCGTCCGCGAGCGCCGAGTTGCCGGCCCGCAGATGCTCGTGGACCGCGGCGAGAGCGACCGAGACGTTGAGGTCGTCGTCCATCGCCGCCGTGAACTCGGCTGGCAGCGGCACCGCGGCCACCTCGGCGTCCGAGACCGGCCCGAGGCGCTCGGTCGCACGCTCGACGAAACCGGCGAGCCGCTCCCAGATGACCTCGGCCTCGGTCAGCGTGTCCTCGGACCACTCGACCATCGACCGGTAGTGCACCGAGGCCAGCACGTAGCGCAGCGCGGCCGCCCGCGAGTGCGCAAGCACCTCGGCGACCAGCAGGCCGTTGCCGAGCGACTTGCTCATCTTGGTGCCGCCCTGGGTCACCCACGCGCTGTGCAGCCAGTAGCGCGCGAAGCCGAACCCCGCCGCGCGGGACTGCGCCTGCTCGTTCTCGTGGTGCGGGAACCGGAGGTCGAGTCCACCCCCGTGGATGTCGAACGTGTCACCGAGGTAGCGCTGCGCCATCGCGGAGCACTCCAGGTGCCACCCGGGGCGGCCGCGACCGAACGGCGTCGGCCAGGCCGCGGTCGCGGGCTCCCCCTGCTTCGGCGCCTTCCAGAGCGCGAAGTCCCGCGGGTCGCGCTTGTCGACACCCGTGCCGTCCTCGTTGACGCCGTCGTGGGCGGGGGCGAGGTCCTCGAGCCGCTGGTTGGTCAGCGAGCCGTACGCGGGGTACGAGCGCACGTCGAAGTAGACGTTGCCCTCCCCGGCGACGTACGCGTGACCGGACGCCAGCAGCCGCTCGACCAGCTCGACCATGTCGGTGACGTGACCGGTGGCGCGCGGAGCGTACGCGGACGGGAGCACCCCGACCGCGTCGTACGCGGCCTCGAACTCCCGCTCGTGACGCAGGGCCCACGCCCACCACGGCTGCGCGGCCGCGGCGGACTTCGCGAGCACCTTGTCGTCGATGTCCGTGACGTTCCGGATCAGCGTCACGTCGTACCCGCTGCGCGTGAGCCAGCGGGACAGGACGTCGAACGCGACCGCGGGCCGCAGGTGACCGACGTGCGGCGAGGACTGGACCGTCGCGCCGCAGACGTAGACGCCCACCCGACCCGGGACGAGCGGGACGAAGTCCCGGACCTCACGTGCGGCGGTGTCGTACAGGCGCAGGCTCACGCACCAAGGCTACCGGCGCGGGCTCGTCGGGCCGACCTGCACCGGTCCGGGACGCCGCCGGCGCGGGCCAGTCACACGGGCCGCGTCAGTCCCGCGAGGTAGCGCGCGTACCCGTGAAGCCCGCCGCGCGCGGCCTCGTCGTCGCCGTCGACGAGCCAGGCGAGCGAATAGCCGTCGACCACCGCGATCATGCTGCGGCACAGCGGTCCCAGCGGGACGGTCCACTCGACCTGGGACACGTCGGCGATCCGGGTGAGAAACAGCTCGCCCGTGGCCCGGCTGTGCGCGTACTGGGTCTGGACGATGTCCGTGAGATCGTCGTCGCGCAGCCCGGCGACCGTCAGCTCGTGGCTCAGGATGCGTGCGTCGCGGTTCTCGCGCATGCTCCGCCACAAGGTCTCGACCGCGAGGGTGAGCGCGTCGACGATCGTGGCATCGTCCGGCAACGCGTCGATCACCTGGGCCGACGCGTCACCCGGCACCTTCTGCGCAAGGGCGCGCAGCAGCTCCGACTTGTCCTCGAAGCAGTAGTGCACGACGCCCAGCGAGACACCCGCCTGCGTGGCCACCGCACGCACCGTCGCCGCGTCGATCCCGTGCGTGCGCGCCACGGTGAGCGCGGCACCCACGAGCTGCTGGCGTCGGTCCGCGACCGGCATACGGTTCATGATTCCCCCCGGACTGGAGCACGAGGTCGGCACCGCCCCCCGGACACGCTCGAGGACCATCCCAACGTGTGCATCCTCCCTCGTCAAGTGCCACGTCCGTGCCCGGGTCGAGCGCCCGCCGGGCCGGGTGCGTGGGTGAGCGGGCGTCGCGGCACCGGGTGGCGGGGCCGGATCGCCGACGGCGCTCCGCGCGGATGATCAGTCACGCGCGCGGCACGATCGTGCCGATCCGTTGGGAGGTCAGCCCGCGACGTCGCTCGCGTGGCGACGGAGCGTCTCGAGCACGACCCGCACGACGAGCCGCTCCGCCCGGTCGGGCCGGACGAGCGCGTCGATCTGCCGTCCGGCCCGGACCCCGACGAGGGGCACGAGCCGGAACCGCGTGCCGCCGCGGTCGTCCGCGGTGAACCGCGGGAGGAGCGAGATGCCGTGCCCCGCAGCCACCAGCGCCTCGGCGACGTGGAAGTCGTTGATGCGGTGCCGCACCCGGGGGACCGCTCCGGACCCTGCGGTGACCGCCTCGAGCACCGCCGCCACCGGGAAGCCCGCGCGGACGGTGATCCACTCCTCGTCGGCCAGGTCCAGCGGGGTCACCGAGGTCCGGTCCGCGAGGCGATGCTCAGGCGGCAGCGCGACGTCGAGCGGCTCGCGGAGCAGCGGGACGACCCGGACGCGGCCGTCGTCGGCCCCCGCCCACTCCTGATCGCGGTCGGCCCGGTGCGCGATGACGACGTCGAACTCGCTCGTCAGGTGGACGAACTCGTCCTGCGCGACGTCCTCGTCGCTGCACTCGACGACGATCCCCGGACGGCACGCGAGCCGGGTGAGGAGGCCCGGGAGGAACATCTGCGCCGCGCTCTGGAACGCGGCGACCCGCACGATGCCCGTCGGCTGGTCGAGGAAGGTCCCGACCGCGGCTCCTGCCCGCTCGAGCGCAATCGCGACACCGACCGCCTCCCGCGCGAGGGCGTCACCGGCGGGGGTCAGTCGCAGCCCACGTCCGACCCGTTCGGTGAGCGGCACCCCGACGTCGCGCTGCAGCGCCTTGAGCTGTTGTGAGACCGCTGACGGCGTGCAGTGCAGCGCCTCGGCCGCGGAGGTCACGCTGCCCCGATCACCGACGACGCGCAGCGCCTCGAGCTGGTGGACGTCCATGTAGCGATGCTACAGAGATGGTTCATGACAATTCGATGGTGCTCACGTGTCGCCATCGGTGACGATCGCTCCATGCCTGGACGTGACCGTCTGCTCGCTTTGCTCGTCGCGGTGCTGTGGGGACTGAACTTTCCGGCGATCCACCTGTCGCTCGCGCAGTTCCCGCCGTTCTTCCTGGTGGCGCTGCGCTTCTCTCTCATCGCGGTCCCCGTCGTGGTGCTTGTCCCGCGACCCGTCGTGCCGTGGCGCTGGCTGCTCGGGTACGGCATCGGCTTCGGCGTCCTCCAGTTCGCGTTCCTCTACCTCGCGATGGACGTCGGCATGCCGACAGGTCTCGCATCCCTCGTGCTGCAGTCCTCGGCCCCGTTCACCGTGCTCCTCGGTGCCGTCCTGCTCGGCGAGCGGCTCACCGCGCGTCGCACGGTCGGCATCGGCATCGCCGTGCTGGGTCTCGGCGGGATCGCACTCCAGCGGGCGGACGTGGGCGGGCGGGCGATGCTCGTCCCGGTCCTGCTGACCCTGCTCGGCGGGTTCGGCTGGGCCGTCGGCAACCTCTGCAACAGGAAGGCCGCCGCGGACAGCCCGTGGCGACTGGTGCTCTGGATGGCGGTCATCCCGCCGGTGCCGATGCTCGCGCTGTCGCTGGTCGTCGACGGGCCCGCCGCCATCGGCCGCTCGCTCAGGACGCTCGGCTCGCCCGCGGCCGTCCCGGCGCTCGGCGGCCTGCTCTACACCGTGCTGATCGCGACCCTCGCGGGCTCGGGGATCTGGACCGCGCTCATGGCCCGGCACCCGTCCGGCACGGTCGCACCGTTCTCGATGCTCGTCCCCGTGGTCGGGATCGCGGCGTCCTGGCTCGTCCTGCACGAGAGACCGACATCCGGCGAGCTGGTCCTCGGCGTGGTCGTCCTCGGCGGCGTCCTGGTCGCAGGGGTCGGACCGCGGCGGGGTGCGGGCGAGGTCAGTCGGTGGCGACGACCAACGCCGTGGCCAGTGCTGCCACGCCTTCGCCGCGCCCGGTCAGTCCCAGCCCGTCCGTCGTCGTCGCCGACACCGTGACCGGTGCACCGATCGCGGCGCCGAGGACTTCCTCGGCCTCGGCCCGTCGAGCTCCGATCCTGGGCCGCGCGGCGATGACCTGCACCGCCACGTTCCCGATCTCGTAGCCCGCGGCTCGGACCCGCCGCGCGGCCTCAGCCAGCAGCACCGCACCGGCCGCACCCGCCCAGGCCGGCTCGGAGGTGCCGAAGTTCGACCCGAGGTCCCCGATCCCGGCCGCGGAGAGCAGGGCGTCGGCCGCAGCGTGCGCCACGGCGTCCGCGTCGGAGTGCCCGTCCAGGGCGCGCTCCCCCGGCCACTCGAGGCCCGCGAGATGCAGCACCCGGGACGAGTCCACCGACGCGTACGCATGCACGTCGACGCCGATCCCGATGCGCGGGAGGATCACGACACGGCCTCGTCGACCGAACCGGCGTCGTTCTCGGCCGGTTCGCGATCCACCGCTGCCGGCGATCGGCGCTCCGACCGCAAGGTGGCGAGTGCGGCGTCCACCTGCTCGAGCTCGTCGACGGCGAGGTGACCGGTCAGCGCCAGCTCCGCAGCCGCGAGGTCCCGCCGCGTCGTGATCTTGAACGCGTCCTCGGCGCCGTCCACGAGCCAGACCGCCACCCCGATGGCCTCGACGAGCGCAGCGTCGTCGGTCGCCGCCGTCGCCTCGCTCGCCGCACGGACGAGCCCGGCGACGTGCGCACGGTCGACCAGCTCGCGGGAGAAACCCTGCGGCGTCTGCACCGCACGCAGCCGTTCCCTGCTGACCGTGGCCAGCACGGGAGCACCGTCGCCCGAGACCTGCCCGACCTGCTTGATGGTGTCGCTGACCGGCACCCCGGGAACGACCGCCCGATGCCCCGATCGCACGGCATCGGCGACCCGGGCGACGAGCGACGGCGGGACGAGCGCGCGCGCGGCGTCGTGGATCAAGACCACGTCGATCGCCTGCGGAAGGACGGCGAGACCCGCGGCGACCGAGGCCTGACGACTGACCCCACCCTCGACGACCGTGACGGGAACCGGGAGGTCCTCGGCGGCGAGCAGTCGCGCCACGTCGTCGGCACGCTCCCGGGGGGCCGTGACGACCAGGAGGTCGACGGCGCCGGATGCGACCAGCCGGCGGGCGGCGTGGGCCACGAGCGAGCGGCCGCACAGGTCGACCAGCGCCTTCGGCTCGTCGCGCCCGAGCCGCGCGCCCGAGCCGGCAGCGGTGAGGATCGCAGCAGTGGTCATGACGTCTCCGTCGCGGGCGTCCCGGTGGGCGTCCGGCCCGGTCAGGAGGCGAGGACCTCGTCGAGGATGGCTTCCGCCTTCTCCTCTTCGGTGTGCTCGGCGAGCGCGAGCTCGGAGACGAGGATCTGGCGCGCCTTGGCGAGCATGCGCTTCTCGCCGGCCGAGAGGCCGCGGTCGGCATCCCGACGCGACAGGTCACGGACGACCTCGGCGACCTTGATGACGTCGCCCGAGGCCAGCTTCTCCAGGTTCGCCTTGTACCGACGCGACCAGTTGGTGGGTTCCTCGGTGTACGGAGCGCGAAGCACCTCGAACACCTTGTCGAGACCCTCCTGGCCGACGACGTCGCGCACACCGACGAGGTCGACGTTCTCCGCGGGCACCTCGATCGTCAGATCTCCTTGCGCAACCTTCAGCTTGAGGTAGAGCTTGTCCTCTCCGCGGATGGTCCTGGTCTTGATCTCCTCGATCAGCGCGGCGCCGTGGTGCGGGTAGACAACGGTCTCGCCTACTGTGAAAGTCATGTGGAGATTTCCCCTTTCGCGGAACTCGATCTTACCACGCCGCTGACGGGGGCCTTTACCCTCCCATGACCCTTCCGAGGGTGTTGTTGCAGGTCAGCGGCACCGGGCGGGCGAGAGGAGCCGGGCACGGGCCGGGGCCGTCGGGAACAGAGCAGGGCACGGAGGCGGCGAACGAGCCGGGCACGGGCAGCGCACGGGCCTTCCGACGCCGTAGCCCCGCCCGCCGTGCGCTGATCACGGCCGGCCGCGTCGGCGCACTATGATGCGCGTGGTTGACCTGCCCGATCAGGCGTCCGCCCCGGGGCCCTGCGGCCCCGTCGCCTCGACAGGCCAGCCCTCCACCGGCCCGACCCTCACGAGGAGCCACCGTGACCGCCTTGCGACCGACCCTGTCCGCTCGCCCCCGAGCCCGGACGGTGCTGATGCCGGCGATCGCCCTCGGTGCTCTTCTGCTCGCAGGGTGCTCGGCGACGAACCCGATCACGACCGCGAAGGCCTACAGCGCCTCCGACGGCGTCCGGGTCGACCTCGCGACCGGCCTGACCGCGGAGAACCTCATGATCCTCACCGCGCAGAAGGGTGCGCCCGGCACCCTCCTGGGCGCACTCACCAACAACGGCACGGTCTCCGACACCGTCACGCTCACGCCCGACGGCGCTTCGCCCGTGACCGTTCATGTCGGCGCCGGCCAGACCGTCCTGCTGTCGCCCCGGTCGGCGCAGGTCACCGAGGTCGGCATCACCAGGACCGCCGTCTCCATCTCCGCCGTCACGGTCCCCCCGGGCGCGGTGGCGTCGGTGCAGCTCGTGTCGGGGACCGGGGGCGCCCACACGGTGTCGGTGCCGGTCCTCGACGGGTCGCTCCCTGAGTACTCGACACTCGTGCCGACCCAGGCTCCGACGCAGGGCTGATCCGCGGCTCCGACGCACGGCTGATCCGCTCGACCGCAGGGTCGAGCCATCCTCCGCCGAGGTCGCGCGCGCCCGACGGCGGCGCCCCGGCGGACCGTGGTGCGTCCGACCGGGGTCGCGTCACACCGTCGCGATCACCCGAAACGACCGGAGATGTAGTCCTCGGTCGCCTGCTGCGACGGCGAGGAGAACATCGTCGCGGTGGAGTCCATCTCGATGAGGCGCCCGGGCGATCCGGTACCGGCGATGTTGAAGAACGCGGTCCGCTCGGAGACCCGAGCGGCCTGCTGCATGTTGTGCGTCACGATGACGATCGTGTAGTCGTTCTTGAGGTCGTGGATCAGGTCCTCGATCGCGAGCGTCGAGATCGGGTCCAACGCCGAGCAGGGCTCGTCCATGAGCAGCACCTGCGGGCGCACCGCGATCGCGCGTGCGATGCACAGCCGCTGCTGCTGGCCACCGGAGAGGCTCGCGCCGGGCTTCTGGAGGCGGTCCTTGACCTCGTTCCAGAGGTTGGCCCCGACCAGCGACCGCTCGACCGACTCACTCAGCTCGGCCTTGTTCTTGACCCCGTTGAGCCGCAGCCCGGCCGCCACGTTGTCGAACACCGACATCGTGGGGAACGGGTTCGGTCGCTGGAACACCATGCCGACCGTCCGGCGCACGGCGACCGGGTCGACGTCCTTGCCGTAGAGGTCGAGGCCGTCGAGGTTCACCTCACCCTCGACCCGGGTGCCCGGGAGCACCTCGTGCATCCGGTTGAGCGTCCGGAGGAACGTCGACTTGCCGCAGCCGGACGGGCCGATGAACGCCGTCACCGAGCGTGCCTCGATGCTCATGGTGACGCCCTCCACGGCACGGAACTGCCCGTAGTAGACGTTGAGGTCCTTGACGTCGATGCGCTTGGCCACGGCCTGCGCTCCTTTCCTGGGGACGTCCGACGGTAGCGGTGTCCGGTCCCGGTCGCCAGGACCGGCCCGGTGAAGATCACGCCGTGACGGGGCCGACGCTCGCGGTGGGCCGCAGCCCGGTCGTGCGCGTGGTCGTCGTGCTCGCCATCACGATCCTTCCGTCCGCTCCGGCAGGGTAGGGACCACAGGTGTCCGGTTCGCCTGGTCGAGGTGAACGCACGGTGAACTGATCGCGAACGGAGTGCGGCGAGCGGTCGTCCGCCATCGCCGGCTCACTGCCGGCCGGACATGACGACCCCGTCGCCACCGCCGCGCCCCGCGGCATCGTCATCCACCAGCTTGTACCCGAGCCCGCGGACCGTCAGGAGGAGCAGCGGCGCGGCGGGGTCCTCCTCGATCTTGGCCCGCACGCGCTTCACGTGGACGTCGAGGGTCTTGGTGTCACCGACGTAGTTCGACCCCCAGACCCGGTCGATGAGCTGTCCCCGGGTGAGCACCCGGCCGGCGTTCCGCATGAGGAACTCGAGCAGCTCGAACTCCTTGAGCGGGAACGCGACCGCGCGGTCGGCGATCGTCACCGTGTGGCGCTCGACGTCGAGCCGTACCGGGCCGACCTCCAGGACTCCCTCGCCGGCGTCGTCGTCCTCCACCGGCGCCTGCTGACGCCGGAGCACGGCGCGCACGCGCGCCAGCAGCTCGCGGAACGAGTACGGCTTCGTGACGTAGTCGTCGGCACCGATCTCGAGCCCGACGACCTTGTCGATCTCGCTGTCCTTCGCGGTGAGCATGATGACCGGCACGTTGCTGTGCGCCCGCAGCCGCCGGCACACCTCGGTCCCCGACAGGCCCGGGAGCATCAGGTCCAGCAGGACGAGGTCGGCACCGTCCGCGTCGAACGCCTCGAGAGCATCGAGCCCGTTGCCGACCGCGATCACCTCGTACCCCTCGCGGCTGAGCTGGTAGGTCAACGGGTCGCGGTAGGACTCTTCGTCCTCGACGAGCAGGATGCGGGTCACGCATCCACCTCCTTGGTGAGCGGGGCCTCGTCGGCCGGCTGCCTCGCAGCACGACGGTCGACGTCGGATGGCGGTACGGGTCCGGCGAGGCCGGGGTCTCCCGACGGGTGCTGCGCGAGGTCCCCTGCTCCTGCGGGGAGCCGGAGCGTGAACGTGGAGCCGCGCCCGGGACGCGACCAGATCGTGACCTCGCCACCGTGGTCCGCGGCGACGTGCTTGACGATGCTGAGCCCGAGACCGGTCCCGCCGGTGTCGCGCGAGCGGGCCGGGTCGACCCGGTAGAAGCGCTCGAACACGCGTTCCTGCTCCCGCTCCGCGATGCCGATGCCCTCGTCGACCACCGCGATCTCGACCAGCCCGGACTCGGTCCGCACCCCCACGCCGACGCGGGTCCCGGCCCCGGAGTAGGCGACGGCGTTGTCGAGCAGGTTGCGGACCGCGGTGACGAGGAGGCCGTGGTCCCCGTACACGACCACGCCGCGCTCACCGCCGACCTCGAGACGCATCTGCTTCGCCGTCGCGCGCGTCCGTGCCCGGTCGACCGCCTCGGCGACGACGTCGTCGACGTGGACGAGCGAGGCGCCGTCGAGCGCTCCGGCGACCTGAAGCCGGCTCAGCTCGATGATCTCGTGGACGAGCGCCGAGAGCCGGATCGCCTCCTGCTGCATCCGGCCGGCGAAGCGCCGCACCGTGTCGGGGTCGTCCGCGGCGGACTCCACCGTCTCGGCCAGCAGCGCGAGGGCGCCGACGGGCGTCTTGAGCTCGTGGGACACGTTGACGACGAAGTCGCGCCGGATCGCCTCGAGCCGTCGCGCCTCGGTGCGGTCCTCGGCGAGCACCAGGAGGAGGCCGGGACCGACGTACGCGACCCGCACCTGCACCATCACCATCCCCCGCCCCACCGGACCGCGCGAGAGCTCGAGCTCCTCGTCGCGGATCTCGCCCGTGGTCCGCACGTCCGCGATCAGGTCCTGGATCGCCGCGTGCACCAACCGTCCGTCGCGGACGATCCCGAGCGAGTACGCCGGCGGGCTCGCACGGATGACGCGGTCCGTCTCGTCGAGCACGACGGCGGCCGACCGGAGGACCGCCAGCACGCGGACGAGCCCCTCGTCGAGCTCGCGGGGCTCTGCGTCGGGGACGGCTCGCTGGGCGCGCTCGCTGAACCGGAACGCCAGGGTCGCCCCGACGCCGGTGAGCAGCCCCAGAAGGCCGGCGAGTACGATCGAGAATTCGTCCACGCAGCCAGCGTACGGTCACTGTCGGCGGCTACGATGGCGCCCGCTCGGCCCCGCGCGGGTGCGACGTCGGATGTTCACCTGGGCGGTCCGACCTGTTCACCTCCTGCTGCCACGATTCGGGACAGCAGGACGACGAGAGGGATGACATGCGGGAGATCTTCGAGGCCGAGCTCCGGCAGCTCGGCGAGGACATGGCGACCATGAGCGAGCGGGTCGAGCGGGCCATCACGAGCGCGGGGAACGCCCTGCTCAACGCCGATCTGCAGGTGGCCGAGTCGGTGATCACGGACGACCTGGCGATCGACTCGCTCGAGCGCGACCTGGACGAGCGCTGCATCCACCTGCTCGCGCAGCAGCAGCCGGTCGCGACCGACCTTCGGGTCGTCGTCTCGGCGTTGCGCATGAGCGCGACCCTCGAGCGCATGGGCGACCTCGCACGCCATGTCGCTCAGGTGGCGCGGGGACGCTACCCCCACGAGGCGATCCCGCCGTCGCTGTCGGGCACCTTCGCCGAGATGCACGACGCCGCGTGCCGGGTCGCCCGGCGCACCACGACCCTGCTCAAGACGCACGACCTTGCCCTCGCCGAGGACATCGAGCGCGACGACGACCTTCTCGACGCCCTGCACGAGGACACCTTCACCGCGCTTCTCGGCGGCGGCTGGACGGGTACCCCGCAGGAGACCGTCGACGTCACGCTGCTAGGTCGGTACTACGAGCGGTTCGGCGACCACGGGGTCTCGATCGCCCGGCGCGTGACGTACCTCGTGACCGGGGACTTCGGCGCCGAGGAGTCCACGCTCGCGCACTGACCGCACCACCACGACGCACGACGACGGGGAGGAGCCTCACGGCTCCTCCCCGTCGTCGTCAGCCGCGCGAAGGGATCAGCGACCCTGGTTCGCGACCGCCTTGATGGCCTCGGCGGCGGCATCGGGGTCGAGGTACGTCCCTCCCGCGAAGACGGGCTTGAGGGACTCCTCGTCGAGCTCGTACCGCAGCGGGATGCCGGTGGGGATGTTGATGCCGGCGATCGTCTCGTCGTCGATGTCGTCGAGGTACTTCACGATCGCGCGGATCGAGTTGCCGTGCGCGGCGACCAGCACCGTCTTGCCCGCCTGGAGGTCCGGGACGATGTCGCTGGTCCAGTACGGGAGCGCGCGGTCCAGGACGTCCTTCAGGCACTCGGCGCGGACGACGGGCTCGCCGGCGTAACGCGGGTCGGCATCCTGCGAGAACTCGGAGCCGAGCTCGATGTCGGGCGGCGGGACGTCGTACGAGCGACGCCAGAGCATGAACTGCTCCTCGCCGTACGTGGCGAGGGTCTGCTTCTTGTCCTTGCCCTGCAGCGCGCCGTAGTGGCGCTCGTTGAGGCGCCAGCTTCGCTTCACGGGGATCCAGTGCCGGTCGGCCGCGTCGAGCGCGAGGTTCGCGGTCGTGATGGCACGGCGAAGGAGCGACGTGTGCACGACGTCGGGCAGCACCCCGGCGTCGGCGAGCAGCGTGCCGCCTCGCGTGGCCTCGGCCACGCCCTTCTCGGAGAGTGCGACGTCCACCCAGCCGGTGAACAGGTTCTTGGCGTTCCACTCGCTCTCGCCGTGGCGGAGGAGCACGAGGGTATAGGTCATGGCTCCTATCCTGCCCCATCCGTGCCGGCACCCCGGAAGGACTTCCGGCCCGTGGGCGAGAGCCCCGCGAGTGCCTGACGTGCCGCACACGCCTGACGTGCCAGAGGTGCCTAGCGCGCCGTGCGGTGCTCGCCGGCCGCGTCGTACACGTGCAGCACCGCCTCGGCCGCGACGTCCCACCCGAACCGCTGCGCGTGCTCACGGGCGCCGTGTCCGAGGACCGCGCGCGCCGCGTCGTCCGCCAGCATCTCGGCGATCGCATCCGCCCAGGTCTCCGCGTCGTGGCCGGCGACCAGCCGACCTGAGACGCCGTCGGCGACCACCGACCGGAGACCACCGACGCCGGCCGCGAGGACCGGCGTGCCGCTCGCCTGCGCCTCGGCGGCGACCAGCCCGAACGACTCGCTACGCGACGGCATCGCGACGACGTCCGCGGCGCGGTACCAGTCGACGAGCGCCGGCCGGGGCACGGGCGGGCGGATGGTCAGGTGCTCGGACACTCCGGAGGCGGCCGCGAGGGCCACGAGCTCGCGGACGGCCGTCGGGCGTCCGCTCGGACCACCGAGGACCACGAGGTCCGGCACCGGACGGCCGCTCGCCCGGAGCACCGCGAGGGCGTGCACCAGCACGTCGGGCCCCTTGAGCGGTTGCACACGACCGGCGAACAGCACGACCGGCCGGGTCTGGTCGAGCCCGAGCCGCGCGCGCGCAGCGGCCCGGTCGCCAGGGGTGAACAGCTCGAGATCGACGCCCGGCGCGACCGTGTGGACGCGGTCCGCGTCCGCTCCGTACAGCTCGACGAGGTCGCGCGCCTCCGCGTCGGTGCTCGCGATGAGGGCGTCGGCCTCCGCGACCACCTGCTCCTCCCCGATCATGCGCCCGTGCGGCTCGGGAGCGTCCCCCGGCGCGAGGGCGGCGTTCTTGACCCGTGCCATCGTGTGCATCGTGTGCACGAGCGGCACGTCCCACCGATCGGCCGCCAGCCACCCCACCTGACCCGAGAGCCAGTAGTGCGAGTGCACGACGTCGTACCAGCCTGCCGCCCGCGCGGCCTCCGACCGCAGCACCCCGGCGGTCATCGCGCACAGCTGTCCCGGGAGATCGGTCTTGTCGAGCCCCTCGAACGGTCCTGCCGCCACGTGGTGGACCAGGACCGGCGGCACCACGCCGACGTCGACCTCGTCGCCGAGCAGGATCGCGCGGGCCTGCTCGCGGCCGAGGACCCGTCCGTCGGCGTCCGTGCCGGGCAGGATCACGGTCTCGGGGAGCGCCGACGAGGTCGCCCGCGTGAAGATCTCCACGCGCGCACCACGCCGGGCGAGCGCGTGCGACAGCCCCGAGACGTAGACGTTCATCCCGCCGGCGTCGCCGATGCCCGGCTGGTCCAGCGGAGAGGTGTGGACCGACAGCATGGCGACCCGGAGCTGTCGATGGGTCTCGTGGGGCACCGGGTCACATCGCGATCGGGACGACGCAGGCGGGTGAAGGCAGGTCGATCGTGCGCGTGATGCCGCCGGGCACCGCATCGGCTCCACGCATCACGACCACCGTCGACGAGACCTGGTTCGCGACGACCGTCGTGCCGTCGACGACCGCGAGGTGCCGCGGCCAGGTCCCCCCGCTCGACCGCTCGGCGAGAGCGTCGAGCCGGGAGCCGCCAGGGCTCACCGCGAACGTCGAGAGGACGTCAGCCCCACGGACGCCCACCACGACCGTGCCGTCGACCGCCTCGATGTGCGACGGCAGGTTGCGGACTCCCCGGCCGCCCGCCCGTGGCGTCGAGGCACAGGCCGGGACGGTCTGCACGAGCACGGCCGTGGCCGACGCCCGGTCCCATCGCACGACGTGGACCGAGCTGTCCAGCTCGCCGACGACGTAGACGTGGTCGCCGGGTCCCGCGGCGAGATGGCGGGGCCCGGTCCCCGCCGGCAGGTGTGCCGCGATGCCGTCCGCGTCGAGCAGCCCGTCGCTCCGGATGCGGAACCGGCGGAGCTCGTCCGTCCCCAGGTCCGACGCGAGCAGATGTCGCCCGCCCGGGGCGACCATGATCGCGTGCGCGTGCGGCCCGTCCTGACGCTCCGTCTCGGGCCCGACACCCGATGTCGCGGAGTCTGCCGCACGCAGGACCTGGACCGGCCCGCCCGCGGCGACGACCTCGGGGCTCCAGGAGCCCTCGGGGGTGAGCGGAAGCACCCCGACGGTCCCGGACGAGTAGTTCGCCACGTACAGCGTCCTCGCGTCCGGCGACAGGAGCAGGTGGCACGGGTCGTCGCCCCCGGACCGCACGGTACCGAGCGACCGGAGGCTGCCCGCAGTGCCCCCGACGCCGCTCGTCGCGAGCGCGGTCACGGTGCCGTCGGTGGTCTCGCCGACGGCGTACAGGACTGCACCCGACGGGTGAGCCGCGAGGAACGACGGCGCCGGTAGGTCCGCCACCTGACGGGCGCGCTGCCATGAGCCCGTCGCGAGGTCGAACCGCACACGCCAGACGCCCTCGCCCCGACCTGCGGGGCTGCCCGCGCCCGCCACCGGGTAGGTGCCGATCCAGAGGTCGAGGTGCGTGCTGGTCACCTGCAGATCCTAGGCACGACGACGCCGGGTCCCGTGCAGTACGGGACCCGGCGCGGTCGTGCAGGCGGTGCTGGTCGTGCCGTCGGTCAGCGGCCGGCGGCGCGCCGCTTGTTGATCAGGTCGAAGGCGACGGCGGCGAGGAGCACGAGGCCCTTGATCGCCTTCTGCCAGGACGGGTCGACGTTCATGATCGACAGGCCCATGTTGAGGACACCCATGATGAGCGCACCGATCATGGCACCGGAGACCTTGCCGACACCGCCCGTGACCGCCGTGCCACCGATGAAGCACGCGGCGATCGCGTCGAGCTCGAAGCCGTCGCCCGCAGCGGCGACGGCCGCACCGGCACGCGAGGTGGTGACGATCGCGGCGACACCGGCGAGCGCACCGATGTTGACGAAGATCCCGAAGTTCACGCGGCGCGTGTTGACGCCGGACAGGATCGCCGCGTTGAGGTTGCCACCGATCGCGTAGATATGCCGACCGAAGACCGTCCGGCCGAGGACGAACGTGTACGCGAGGATGAGCACGCCCACGAGGATCAGCACGATCGGCATCCCGGTGGCGCCTGACAGGATCCAGGTGGTCGCACCGAGCAGCAGGGCGATCAGGACGAGCTTGCCGGCGAAGGCCACCATCGGCTCGACCTCGAGGTCGTGCTTCTTCAGCGTCGTGCGAGCGCGCACCTGCGAGAGCACCAGGCCGGCGATCGCGAGGAGGCCGAGGACGAGCGTGAGCGCGTCTCGGTTCGAGGTGTAGCCGAGCAGGTTGGGCAGGTAGCCGTTGCTGATCGCGACGAACCCGGTCGGCAGACCGGCGATCGTGGTACCGACGAGCACGATGGCGAGCCCGCGGAAGATCAGCATGCCGGCAAGGGTGACGATGAACGCCGGGATCCCGACGTAGGCCACCCAGTAGCCCTGCCACACCCCGACGAGCGCCCCGACGACGACGCCGAGGATCACCGCGAGGATCCACGGCATGTCCCACTTGCCCATCGCGATGCCGATGACACCGCCGACGAACGCGACCACGGAACCGACGGACAGGTCGATGTGACCGGCGACGATCACCATGACCATGCCGATCGCCAGGATCATGACGTAGGCGTTCTGCTGAACCAACGCGGCGAGGTTGTCCGGCATGAGCAGACGACCACTGGTCGTGAACTCGAAGAGGATGACGATCGCGACAAGCGCGCCCATGATCCCGTACTGGCGCATGTTGCGGCCGAGATACTCCCTGACGGCGGTCATCGCGACGTCACTTCCTTTTCCTTGGTCATCAGAGCCATGAGCGACTCCTGGGTCGCCTCGGCGCGGGAGAGCTGGCCGGTCACTCGGCCCTGGCTCAGTGTGTAGATGCGGTCACAGACCCCGAGAAGCTCGGGCAGCTCGGACGAGATGACGACGACGGCCTTGCCGGCGTCGGCCAGGGCATTGATGATCGTGTAGATCTCGTACTTGGCGCCGACGTCGATCCCGCGCGTCGGCTCGTCGAGGATCAGCACGTCCGGGTCGGCGTAGATCCACTTGCTCAGCACGACCTTCTGCTGGTTCCCGCCGGACAGCTTGCCGACGATCGCGTCGACCGACGGCGTCTTGATGTTCATGTCCTTGCGATACCGCTCCGCGATGAGGGTCTCCTCCTCGCGGTCCACGACCCCGTGGCGCGACAGCTTGCCCAGCGCCGAGGACGTGATGTTGCGCTTGATGTCCTCGATGAGGTTGAGGCCGTACCGCTTGCGATCTTCCGTCGCGTACGCGATGCCGTGACGGATCGCCTCGCCGACGCTCCGGGTGTGGATCTCCTGGCCGTCCTTGAAGATCCGCCCGGAGACGTTCGTCCCGTAGGTCCTCCCGAACACGCTCATCGCCAGCTCGGTGCGGCCCGCGCCCATGAGGCCGGCGAGCCCGACGACCTCACCCTTGCGGACCATCAGGCTCGCGCCGTCGACGACCTTGCGGCTCTGGTCGATCGGGTGGTGGACGGTCCAGTCCTCGATCCGCAGGACCTCGCCGCCGATCCGCGGGGAACGCTCGGGGAACCGGTTGTCGAGCGAGCGACCGACCATGCCGCGGATGATGCGCTCCTCCGAGACCGGTTCGACGCCGTTCATGTCGAGCGTCTCGATCGTCAGACCGTCGCGGATCACCGTCGTGGTGTCGGCGACCGCCGCGATCTCGTTGAGCTTGTGCGAGATGATGATCGAGGTGATGCCCTGGCCCTTGAGGCTGCGCACCAGGTCGAGCAGGTGGGCGCTGTCCTCGTCGTTGAGCGCCGCGGTGGGCTCGTCGAGGATCAGCAGCTTGACGCGCTTGGA
>JAKBFW010000109.1 GCA_021833345.1 Pseudomonadota bacterium
GCTCCCTGTCGATCCGGCCACCGAGCCGGAGCGCCACGACCCACAGCACGGCGAAGACCCCACCGATGACGATCATCGCCCCGACCACGAGACCGCTCGCGAGCACGACGACCTGAGCCACGCTCGCAGCGACGTAGCCGCCAGGTCTGCCCATCAGGCCCGACAGGACCAGGAGCGTCACCGTCAGGACACCGCCCGTCGTCCAGATCGTCGACGCCGGGGCGACCCGGAGCCCGAAGGCGACCAGCGTGCCGAAGAGCACCACGAACGCCTCCAGGACGAGGATCGTCTGGGTGAACTGCACGGTGGCGGCCCGCTTGCGGACCACCCGGGCCGCCGGGAGGGCGGCCCCGGCCCGGCTCTCGGCCGGACCGTCGGCAGGAGGTGTCGTCATGGCGCCAGGGTAGTCGCCGACAACCGGCCCACCGGTGCGGGACCGGCGAGGTCAGGCCTCGCCGAACCCACCCTCGACCGCGCGCGCGACGGCATCGAGAGCCGCCGACGAGTCCGGCCCGTCGGCGCGCACGACGAGGTGCTGGCCACCGGTCGCGCCGAGCTTCATGAGCTCCAGCACGCTCGCCGCATCGACCCCGTTGATCGTCACGGTGGCGTCGAAGCCGCCGACCATCCGCGCGAGCTCGGCGGCCGGTCGCGCGTGCAGGCCGAGCGGGTTCCGGAGCGTGAGCTCCCGCTGGGCCCCACCTGCCGTGTCCGCGACCGCGCCGGTGTCGGTGGCGGCCACCCGTGGAGCCGACGCCGCACCGGCGAACACCGCCCCGGCGCCCTCCGCTGCCGCGCGGACCGCCTCGAGGCCCGCCCCGCCGTACGCCGCGACCGCCGCCGCGACCGCACCCTCGACGAACGGGGCGTCCGCCAGGCGCACCCGCGCCACGACGTCCTCGTCCGCCAGATCGAGAACGGCCTCCGTCGTCAGCACCGCCGACCCCAGGTCGGTCAGCACCACCGCAGCCCTGCCGCCGTCGGTCGCCTCGACGAGCGACTCGAAGATCAGGTCGAAACTCGTCCCGAGACCGGCGGGCGTGCCGCCGGCGGGCAGGATCACGACGCCGGGAGCCATCTGCGCCGCGAGCTCGGCGGCCCCCCGCGCGAGCTCCCGCGAGTGCGAGACGAGGACCAGGGCGACCGATGCCGGTGCACTCACCCGGCCACCCGCGCGGCCGTCTCCGCCGCGGCACGGATCACCAGGGCGCTCGACGTCGCGCCCGGGTCGATGTGACCGATGCTGCGCTCACCGAGGTAGCTTGCCCGACCCTTGGTCGCGAGCAGGTCCTTCGTGTCCTTCGCGCCCTGCTCGGCCGCGCCGGCCGCCGCGGTCAGGACCTCGGTCGGCGTAGCCCCGTCGCGCGCGGCTGCGACGGCCGCGGCGACGGCCGGCGTCCAGGCGTCGACCATCGTCTTCTCGCCCGGGTTCGCCTTGCCACGCACCACGATCCCCTCGAGCCCGGCCTCGAGCATCGCGACCACCCCCGCGCCGTCGAGGTCGTCGACCATGGTCACCTTGGCCGCCCGGAGGTACGCCGTCCCGTACAGGGGTCCCGCGGCGCCGCCGACCGTCGACATGAGCGTCGTGGCGACGAGCTTGAGGACGTCACCCACCGTGGTCGGCGGCTCTGCCAGGGCGTCGAGCTTGGCGACCACGGCCGAGAACCCGCGGAACATGTTCTCGCCGTGGTCGCCGTCGCCGATCTGTCTGTCGAGCTCGATGAGCTCGGCCCGATGCTCCGTCATCGCCTGTGCGGTCAGGCGGGTCCAGTCGAGAGCCCACTCGGGTCCCAGCGTCATGCGAACTCTCCTTGCTCGAGGCTCAGGGAACTGACGGTCACCACCGTAGAGCGGCAGTGTGCACCGGCGCGTCCCACAACGTGGTGAGTTCGTCGTCGAGTCGCAGCACCGTGACCGAGGCACCCTGCATCTCGAGGGACGTCACGTAGTTGCCGACGAGCGACCGGCTGACCTCGACACCGCGCGCCTCGAGGAGGCTGCGCGCCTGTCGGTAGACGATGTACAGCTCGGACAACGGCGTGCCGCCCATGCCGTTGACCAGGAGCAAGACCTTCTCGCCGCTCGCGAGGGCGAGGTCGTCGACCACCGGGGTCAGCAGCATCTCGGTGATCGCATCTGCCGGGGCCGCCGCGATCCGGTGCCGTCCGGGCTCACCGTGGATGCCGATGCCGATCTCGATCTCGTCGTCGGTGAGGTCGAAGCTCGGCCGCCCGGCGTGCGGGACGGTGCACGCGCTGAGCGCGACGCCCATCGTCCGCACGTTGGCGATCACCTTCTCCGCCACCGCGACGACGGCGTCGAGGTCGGCACCGCGTGCCGCAGCGGCACCGGCGATCTTCTCGACCGCGACCGTGCCGGCGACGCCGCGCCTGCCCGCCGTGTACAGCGAGTCCTCGACCGCCACGTCGTCGTTGACGATGACCGAGCGCACCTGCGTGCCTTCGGCTTCGGCGAGCTCGGCAGCGGTCTCGAAGTTGAGGACGTCGCCGGTGTAGTTCTTCACGATCGCGACGACGCCGGCACCACCGTCGGCGGCGATGAGCGCCGGGGCGATCTGGTCCGGCGTGGGCGACGTGAACACCGCACCGGGCACGGCGGCGTCGAGCATGCCGTGGCCGACGAAGCCGGCGTGCAAGGGCTCGTGACCGCTGCCACCGCCGGAGACCAGCCCGACCTTCCCGGTGACCGCTCCGCCGACCCGCAGGACGTAGAGCGGGTCGGTCCGGATCTCGACGACGTCCGCGTGGGCGAGGCCGAAACCCTCGACCGACTCGGCGACGACGGACTGGGGGTCGTTGATGAGCTTCTTCACGGAGATTCCCTTCTGCACGGCGGTGTGATCAGGGCTGCACGGCGGTGCCGCAGCTCCTCATCCACACTGACCTGGGGCTTCGGATGCGTCAAGGGGAGAGGGTGCAGCCGCCGTGCACATTTGTGCACGGCGGTCGTTTCAGCCTCGACCGAGAAGGATCCGGACATCCGCGACCATCGTGATCGAACCCGTGACGATCACGCCGGCACCGTACTGCTCCTCGCTCTCGGCGAGCCCGACCGCGACGTCGATCGCCGCGTCGAGCCGGTCGGCTATGTGCACCCGGTCCTCGCCGAAGACGCCGTACGCGACCTCGGCGAGGTCCTCGACCGACATCGCCCGCTCCGAGCTCGAGCTCGTCACGACGACCTCCGCCACGAGCGGCTCGAGACCCGCGAGGATCCCGACCGCGTCCTTGTCCGCCAGCACACCGACCACGGCCACCAGCCTCGTGAAGTCGAACGCCTCCTCGACCCCCGCGACCAGGGCGGCGATGCCGGCCGGGTTGTGCGCGGCGTCGACGAGGATCGTCGGGCTCGTGCGCACCACCTCGAGGCGACCGGGCGACGTCACGTCCGCGAACGCCGCGCCGACCACGTCGCCGTCGAGAGCGGCACCCTGGTTCAGGAGCACCTCGCACGCGACGAGGGCCAGCAGCGCGTTGTGGGCCTGGTGCTCGCCGTACAACGGGAGGAACACCTCGGTGTACAGACCGCCGAGACCCTGGAGCGACAGCAGCTGACCCCCGACGGCGACGTGCCGCGACGACACCGCGATGTCGACCCCCTCACGCACGACGCGCGCACCGTGCGTCGCGGCCGCGGCCAGGACCACGCCCTCGACCTCGTGGGTCTGGTCCGCGAGCACGACGGTGGCACCGTCCTTGATGATCCCTGCCTTCGTCCCTGCGATCTCGGTGAGCTCGTGGCCGAGCCAGCGCTCATGGTCGTACGCGATCTGGGAGATCACGGCGACGTCGCCGTCTGCCACGTTCGTCGCGTCCCAGTCACCGCCCATCCCGACCTCGAGGATCGCGACGTCGACCGGCGCGTCCGCGAACGCGGCGAACGCCATCACCGTGAGCACCTCGAAGAAGCTCATCCGTGGTCCGCCCTCGGCGAGAGACCGGGTGTCGACCAGATGCACGTACGGGGCGACCTCCTGCCAGATCTCGACGAACCTCTCGTCGCTGATCGGCTCACCGTCGATCGCGATCCGTTCGGTCGGGCTCGTGAGGTGCGGGCTCGTGAACCGACCCGTGCGAAGCCCGTGCTCCCGGATCAGGCGCTCGACCATCCGTGACGTCGACGTCTTGCCGTTGGTGCCCGTCAGGTGCACCACACGGAATGCCCGCTGCGGGTCGCCCAACAGCTCGCACACCGCGCGCACCCGATCCAGGGTCGGCGCGAAGTCGTGCTCCGGGGCCCTGTCGAGGATGCCGGCGTAGACCTCGCGCGCGGCGGACCGGGTGGCGTCGTCGCCGGGCGTCGGACCCGTGCCACGGTGTCGCTCGACGCCGCTCATGACAGCACCCGCTCGACCTGGGCCGCGGGCGCGTCGACGTGCGAGCCGATCACCGTGACGACGTCAGCGAGCGTCTCGCGCGCGATCAGACCGCGATGCTCGTCCATCGCGGCGACCCAGTCGCCCGGGACCACGAGCCGCAACCGGATCCGGTCGCTCACGTGCAGGTCCGCCGCCTTGCGGGCGTCCTGGACGACGCGCACGGCGTCCCGCGCCAGTCCCTCGGCACGGAGGGCCTCGTCGAGGACGAGGTCGAGCACCACGAAGCCCGAGTCGGCGAGCACCGCAACAGCGACGTCGTGCACCGCCTCGGTGCCGGCACCGTCGATGACCGTCGTGAGCTCGAACTCGCCCTCGTGGAGCGTCACCTCACCGTCCGCGGTCCGCACGACCACTCCGCCCTGCGGGGCCTGCGACCACTCCCCTGCCTTCGCCGCCCGGATGACGTCCTGCACCCTCTTGCCGAGCCGTGGACCGACGGCGCGGGCATTGACCGCGAGCCGGGACGTCACACCGAAGCGTGCGGCCGCGCCGTCGGCGAGCGCCACGAGCTCGACCGACTTGACGTTGAGCTCGGCCGCGATGAGTGCACGGTACGGCTCGACCGCGGCCGGGTCGTCGGTCGCGACCGCGAGCGCGCGCAACGGCTGACGGACCCGCAAGCCGTTCGCCTTGCGAAGACCGAGGGCGCCCGAGACGATCTCGCGGACACGATCCATCGCTGCGACGAGATCGTGGTCGCCCGCGAGCACGGCGTCGGGGTCACCGGTTCCGATCGCCGGCCAGTCGGTCAGGTGCACGCTGCGCGCACCGGTGAGCCCTCGCCAGATCTCCTCGGTCACCAGCGGAGCGAGCGGCGCCATCACGCGGGTCAGCGCCTCGAGAGCGGTCCACAGCGTGTCGAACGCGTCGTGGTCCTCCGCCCAGAACCGATCGCGCTGCGTACGCACGTACCAGTTCGTCAGCACGTCGAGGTGCGCACGGACCGTGTCGCACGCGCCGGGGACGTCGTACGTGTCCAGCTGCTCGGTCACCGTGCGGACCAGGTCACCCGTCCGGGCCAGGAGATACCTGTCCATCGGGGCGAGGTCGTCCACTCGCTCGGGTGTCATCGGCCGAGCGGTGTACCCGGCACCGCCGTCGGCCGCCCCGGCGTAGAGCGTGAAGAAGTACCAGGTGCTCCACAGCGGGAGCAGGACCTGGCGCACCTCGGCGCGGATCCCCTCCTCCGTGACGACGAGGTTCCCGCCGCGCAGGATCGGCGACGCCATCAGGAACCACCGCATCGCGTCCGACCCGTCCCGGTCGAACACCTCGGTCACCGCCGGGTAGTTGCGCAGCGACTTGCTCATCTTGCGGCCGTCGGAGCCGAGCACGATCCCGTGCGACACCGACGTCCGGAACGCCGGTCGGTCGAACAACGCGGTGGCGAGCACGTGCAGGAGGTAGAACCACCCGCGGGTCTGCCCGATGTACTCGGTGATGAAGTCGCCCGGGTAGTGGTGCTCGAACCAGTCCGCGTTCTCGAACGGGTAGTGCACCTGCGCGAACGGCATCGACCCGGAGTCGAACCAGACGTCGAGGACGTCCGGGATCCGCCGCATGGTGGACCGACCGGTCGGGTCGTCGGGGTTCGGTCGCGTCAGGTCGTCGATGAACGGGCGGTGCAGGTCGGTCACCTCGACGCCGAAGTCGGCCTCGAGCTCGGCGAGCGAGCCGTAGACGTCGAGGCGCGGGTAGGCCGGGTCGTCGCTGCGCCACACCGGGATGGGCGTGCCCCAGTACCGGTTCCGGGAGATCGACCAGTCCCGTGCACCGGCCAGCCACTTGCCGAACTGACCGTCCTTGATGTGATCCGGGACCCAGGTGATCTCCTGGTTGAGCTCGACCATCCGGTCGCGGAAGGCCGTGACCCGGACGAACCAGCTCGACACCGCCTTGTAGATCAGCGGGTTCCGGCACCGCCAGCAGTGCGGGTACGAGTGCTGGTACGTCTCGTGGCGGACGAGGACCGCCCGGTGCGCGACGTCGACGCGCGCCAGGTCACCCGTGCCCGCCTTCAGGTCGGCGATCACCTTCGGGTTCGCGTCGAAGACCTGCAGACCCGCGTAGTCGGGGACCTCGGACGTGAAGCGGCCCTTGGAGTCGACCGGGACCACCGGGCTGATCCCGGCGGCGTCGCACGCGATCATGTCGTCCTCGCCGAACGCCGGCGCGAGGTGCACCAGACCGGTGCCGTCCTCGGTGGTGACGTAGTCGGCGGCGAGCACCTGGTGCACGTGCGGGCGGCCGGCGAAGTAACCGAAGATCGGCGTGTAGGTCCGGCCGACCAGCTCGGCACCGGTCGGCCGCGCGACGACCTCCGGGGAGTCCCCGAGCTCGCGTGCGTACGAGGCGAGCCGGGAGGCGGCGATCAGGACGCGGTCCCCCGCGAGCGCGCCGTCCGCCGGGACGACCACGACGTAGTCGATCTCCGGCCCCACCGCGACGGCGAGGTTGGACGGCAGGGTCCACGGCGTCGTCGTCCAGATCAGGGCGAGCTCACCGGTCTCGAGCCGGACGCCGACGGTCACCGCCGGGTCCTGGCGGGACTGGTAGACGTCGGCGTCCATGCCGAGCTCATGGTTCGACAACGGAGTCTCGTCGCGCCAGCAGTACGGCAGGACGCGGAAGCCCTCGTAGGCCAGCCCCTTGTCGTGGAGCTGCTTGAACGCCCAGATCACGGACTCCATGTACGTGAGGTCGAGCGTCTTGTAGTCGTGCTCGAAGTCCACCCAGCGCGCCTGTCGCGTGACGTAGTCCTGCCACTCGACGGTGTACTTCAGGACCGACGACCGACAGGCCGCGTTGAACGCGGCGATGCCCATCTCGTCGATCTGCGACTTGTCGGTGATCCCGAGAACCCGCTCGGCCTCGAGCTCGGCGGGCAGACCGTGGGTGTCCCAGCCGAAGCGTCGCTCGACGCGCCTGCCGCGCTGGGTCTGGTACCGCCCGACGATGTCCTTCGCGTAACCGGTCAGCAGGTGGCCGTAGTGCGGGAGCCCGTTCGCGAACGGCGGGCCGTCGTAGAAGACGAACTCGTTGTCGCCGTCATGACCGGCCGGTCGCTGGTCCACCGAGGCCTGGAAGGTCGCATCCCGCGCCCAGTAGGCGAGGACCTCGCGCTCGAGGGCGGGCAGGTCGGGCGACGCGGTCACGCCGTCGGTGTCGCGGTGCAAGGGATAGGCCACGTCGGGCTCCTGGGGTCGTTCGTACCGTCGCATCTTCCGGGCTGCGAGGACGACGGACGCCGGACGGTCACCCGACCGCCCCGGTCACCACCGCGGTACCACCCCGCTTGCCGACGCACCCGCGCCCTGGTCGGGAACGTGCGGTCGGCCTCTCGTCGACGGCTGTGACGGGCCTGCCCCGTCCGGTTCTACTGGGGTCGAGCCGATCGAGGCCCGACCTGTTCTTCCGGAGGCTCGCCGATGATGGTCGGGTCGTCGCCTGTTCGACCATCGTAGGGGATCACCCCGGTGCGATGCCCCCCGGAGTGGGATCGCGGCTGCGTCAGAGGGTGACCGGCGGCAGGGCCGACCACGGGAACGTGATCCATCGCGCGGTCCGGCGCCACACCAGATCGGGGTCGATGATCGAGCGGGGCTTCGCGTGCAGCACCGCCGACCTGGCCTCCGCGGCGTGCGCGGCGACCAGCCGGAGGACGAGCGCGAGAGTCTCCCCGGTGTCCGCGACGTCGTCGATGACCAGGGCACGCCTCCCGACGAGGGCGCCGGTGTCGAGCAGCGGCGGCAGCACCACCGGGTCCGTCAGCCGAGGATCTCCCGTTCGGTCGGGACCGGCTGACCGGGCCCGGCCTCACTCGTCGTCATCAGGTCAGCGTAGGGGCCGGCGCCGGCTGTCCGGACGACCACAGAACGCGTCGAGCGGCACCCCTTGACCTTGACGCAACGTCAACCTCTAGCGTCGATCCCGTCGCCTCAAGACCGCGGCGCACAGCCGCCCGGCGCGCGAGCACCGCTCGGCACCAGCGATCGGCACGACACCAGCGATCGACACGGCACCGACGATGCAGAGGGACCTGAGGATGGAACGCACGATCCAGGACGTCGCGCGCCTGTGCGGCACCACGAGCCGCACCCTCCGCCACTACGACGCGATCGGGCTGCTCCCGCCGAGCCGGGTCGCCGATACCGGCTACCGGTACTACGACGACGACGCCCTCGTCCGGCTGCAGCGGATCCTCCTGCTGCGCGGTCTGGGACTCGCCCTCCCGGAGGTCCGGCGCGTGCTCGACAGCGAGCGGGACCCGGCGACGGCCCTGCGCGCGCACCTCGCCCGACTGCGCGACGAGCAGGGCCGGCTCTCCCGACAGGTGGCATCCGTCACCTGGACCATCACCGCACTCGAGAACGGAGACCCCCTCATGGCCGAGACCATGTTCGACGGGTTCGACCACACCCGCTACCGGACCGAGGTGGAGGAGCGCTGGGGCACGGCGGCCTTCGCCGCCGGCGACAGCTGGTGGAGGGCTCTGTCGACAGCCGACCGCGACACCTGGAGGCACCACGTCGCCGACCTCGGAGCGGAGTGGGTCTCCGCCGCGGAGCGGGGCGTGGGCCCGGGGTCCGCCGCGGCGCAGGACCTCGCGCGCCGACACTGCGCGTGGCTCGCGAGCATCCCCGGCACGCCGGGCCACGAGACCGGCAGTCCCGCGAAGGAGTACGTCCTCGGTCTCGGCGAGATGTACGTCGCCGACCCCCGCTTCGCCGCGCACTACGGCGGAGAGCAGAACGCCACGCTCGTCCG
>JAKBFW010000110.1 GCA_021833345.1 Pseudomonadota bacterium
CCGCGCCGACCCCGATCGACGTCCGTGGCACCGCCGCCGTGGAAGGAGCAGCGCTGATGCCGATCGAACCAGCGGCGACCGGTCGGGCCCCGGGCCGCGACGCGCCGACGCTCGACCAGGTCGCCCGGGTAGCCGGCGTCTCTCGGGCGACGGCGTCGCGCGTGGTGAACGGCGAGTCGCGCGTGAGCCCGGCGGCCCGGTCCGCCGTCGAACGCGCCGTGGTCACGCTCGGGTATCGGCCCAACCGTGCGGCCCGTGCCCTGGCGACCGGTCGGACCGGGTCCATCGCGCTGATCGTTCCGGAGCCCGACGAACGCGTGCTCAGCGACCCGTTCTTCGCCGGGACGCTCAACGGGCTCAGCAGCGCGCTCGTGGGCACCGACGTCCAGCTCGTCCTGCTCCTCGTGCGCCCCGGGGAGGCGACGTGGCGAGCGATCGACTACGTGCGTGGTGGGCACGTGGACGGTGCCGTGGTCGCCTCGCACCGTCGTCGCGACGTGGTCGACGACCACCTGCTCGAGTCACGGCTGCCCCTGGTGTTCATCGGGCGGCCCGCCACGGGGACGCGTGGGGTCCAGTACGTCGACGTCGACAACGTCGAAGGTGGGCGGATCGCCGCGGCGCACCTTCTCGATCGGGCGCGGCGGCGCATCGGGACGCTCGCGGGGCCCGCCGACATGTCCGCGGGCGTCGACCGCCTCCTGGGATGGCGTCAGGCTCTGCGGTCCGGCGGACAGGTCGACGACGCCGTCGAGTACGGAGACTTCACGCCTGCCGGAGGCGCCGCCGCCGTGGAGCGGCTGCTCGCGGTGCACCCGGACGTCGATGCGATCTTCATCGCCTCGGACCTCATGGCGTCCGGTGCGCTCGGCTACCTGGCCTCGCAGGGCATCGCGGTGCCCGGGCAGGTCGCGGTCGTCGGCTACGACGACCTCGGCGTGGCCGCGTCGACGTCTCCGGCGCTCACCACGGTCTCGAGCCCGGTCGTCGAGATGGCGCGCACGGCGGGCCGGCTCCTCCTCGAGCAGATGGCGGGGGGCTCGCCCCTCGGTGACCCGGTGATCTTCACGCCGACGCTGGTCGAGCGGGAGTCGTCATGAGCGCGATCGGTGCGCCCCACCCCACAGACGTGATGACGGGGCCGCCCGACTGAGCTGAGCGGGCGAGCACCGATGGTGCGGCTAGACCGGGGGAGTGGGTCCGCGGTCCGCGAGCCAGGATCGTGCGACGTCCTCCTCGACCGCGAGCGCGGATCGGATCGCCTGGGCGGCAGCACCCTCCACCGCGCCACCGAAGAGGGGGATCGCGGCCTTCACCTCGCCCTCGTACGCGAGCTCGCTACCACCCGCAGAGGGTGAGAGCACCGCGGTGCCGGTGAGGCGCACGGGCGCGCCGGCGATCTCGACGACGACGGTGCCGCGACGCATGCCGGCCCGCTCCGGTTCCCATGCCTCGACCTGACGCACGTCGAGGCTCGACCCGATGAAGCCGCGGAGGTTGGCGGGGATGTCCGAGGTCGGCATCGACCTGCGCGTCGTCACGGTGAAGGCGCCGCTCGGGTCGGAGGAGACCGTGACCTGGTGGTCGAGCGCCCCTGACGCCCGGATCTTGGCATGGACGTACTCGGGGTCGGCCAGCATGTCGGCGGCGACCGAGACGTCCGCCGGGAGCGGTATCCGGACGTGCAGTCGCATCGTCGACCTCCTGAGGACGGTTCGTCGGGCACCGCGGGACCTGCCCGACCGCTACCAGGAGGCTAGCGCGAGTCGCGGCGATCAGGACGGTCATCGGCCTGCCCGGACTTCCCTCTACGCTGAGCGGGTGCCCACCCTCAACGACCTGGTGCTCCGGTACGCCGACCTCGTCCCCGTGGACGTCGAGTGGCTGCACCTGCTCGTCGGAGACTGGCAGCTGATCTCCGACCTCGCATTCGCCGACCTGGTCCTGTGGCTGCCCACCGACGAGGGCGACTTCGTCGCGATCGCGCAGTGCCGCCCGAGCACCGGTGCAACGGTCCACTACGACGACATCGTCGGCACGCACGCACCGGAGGGGCAGCGCGCGCAGCTCCAGACCGCCCTGACCGAGCTTCGTGCCCAACGGTCGCGCGAGCCGCGGTGGTTCGGCTCCTACGCGGTCCGGGAGGAGGCTATCCCCGTCGTCCGGGGAGGTCGGGCCATCGCCGTGCTGGCCAGGCAGACGAACCTGGGCGGTGCGCGTACGCCGAGCCGGCTCGAGCTCAACTACGTCGAGGCGGCCGACGAGCTGATGGGGATGGTGAGCCGTGGGGAGTTCCCGGCACCCAACGCGCCGACGGGACCGCGGCGAGGCGCGCCACGGGTCGTCGACGGTCTCATCCGGATGAACTCCGAGGGCGAGGTCCTCTACGCGAGTCCGAACGCCCTCAGCTGCTTTCACCGGCTCGGGGTGATGGGGGACCTGGTCGGGCGATCGCTGATCGAGGTCACGACGGACCTGATCGAGCAGAACTCACCCGTCGACGAGTCGATGCCTCTCGTCATCATGGGGCGCGCACCGTGGCGGACTGACATCGAGGCGCGCGGAGTGGCGCTCTCTCTCCGGGCGATCCCCCTGACCGAGAACGGCCATCGCGACGGTGCGGTCCTGCTGTGCCGCGACGTCTCCGAGGTCCGACGGCGCGAGCGCGACCTGATCACGAAGGACGCGACGATCAGGGAGATCCACCATCGCGTCAAGAACAACCTCCAGACGGTGGCGGCGCTGCTCCGGCTGCAGTCCCGCCGGATGAGCTCACCCGAGGCGCGAGAGGCGCTCGGCGAAGCCATGCGGCGCGTCTCGACGATCGCGCTCGTCCACGAGACGCTGTCGCAGACCCTCGACGAGACGGTGCCGTTCGACGTCCTCGTCGGACGGAGCCTCCGGCTGGCGGCAGATGTCGCGTCGGCGGGCCGTCAGGTGCGGACCGTGACGTCGGGGACATTCGGGCTCGTGCCCGCGCAGGACGCCACCGCTCTGGCGCTGGTGCTGACGGAACTTGTCACGAACGCGGTCGAGCACGGCCTGTCCGCGGCAGCCGGCGGCACCGTTGAGATCTCGGCGACGCGGGACGGCGACCGTCTCAGCGTCGTCGTCGCGGACGACGGCGTGGGGCTGCCGGACACCGGCGGGGCGATGTCGGGGCTCGGGACCCAGATCGTGTCGACCCTCGTCACGAACGAGCTGCGCGGGACCATCGAGTGGAGGGCACGCGCGGGCGGCGGTACGGAGGTCGCGCTCGACGTCGTGCTCAGGCCGTTGCCGACCTGAGCGCGACGAGCGACGTCAGGTGGGGGGTGTCAGCTGGCGCGGCGCTGCCGTGCGGTGCGGCGCTTGAGCGCGCGACGCTCGTCCTCGGACAGCCCGCCCCAGACGCCCGCATCCTGACCGGACTCGAGAGCCCACTTGAGGCAGGTGTCCATCACCGGGCAGCGGCGGCACACCGCCTTCGCCTCCTCGATCTGCAGGAGGGCCGGACCCGTGTTCCCGATCGGGAAGAAGAGCTCGGGGTCCTCTTCGAGGCAGGCAGCGTTGTGACGCCAATCCATGACATCTCCTAGGCGCAAGGCGAACCAGAGCCCATACCTGGGCAGCCTCGGTCAGAGGCGGTTTGGTTCGGAAGGGGGAATCTGCTAAGGACAAGCGTCACACCTGTACGTGCAACGCACAAGGGGTTACGAGAAGGTTTCAGCCGTATAACGGATGAGGCCTTGGTCACATTCCGTGCGGGATGTGTGCGACGGTTGATGGGCCCGTGTGCCGATCGCGTGAACCGTCACGTGCGGGGCGAGCCGAGCAGCCCCTAGAGTCGATGCGTGCCATCCGACCCACCTGAACGGGACCGCGCTCCTCGCCCCCGCCGAGGCAAGGCAGGTCGTTCGCGGGGTGCCGGAGGCGCCGCGGGTGGACCGGTGGGGGCCACTGCCGGGGTCGGCAGCGTGCCGCCCCGCCCGGCGGCTCTGCTCGTCGGCGTCGGGCTGGTCCTCCTCGAGGCATGCGCCCTGGTCGCGACGACCGGGGTCGCGATCGCGACGCTCGTCCGGGGCGATGCGGCGCTCCCGGGCGCGATGGTGTTCTTCGCCGCATTCTGCCTGCTCGTGGCCGCCGTGCTGGTGCAGGCGAGCCGTGCGCTCCTGGTCGGCAAGCGGTGGGCGCGGTCGCCGGTGATCACCTGGCAGGTGCTCCTCGGTGTGATGGCAGTCGGCTGGCTCGGCGTCGAGGCGACCGTCGCCGCGGCTGCCGTCCTGCTCGCGGCCGTTGGAGTCACCGTGTGCCTTCTTCTTCCGTCTGCTGTCGCCTTCACGACGCGCTCCGGTCAGTCGCCTCGCGGTCCGGGCGGGTCGAGGTCGCGGTAGACCTGGACCGGGGAGACGTCGGGGCCGACCTGCACGACTCCTCGGCCCGGGAGATGCGGGTGGCCGTGATCGCGATATGGGTCGAGCGGCGTGCCGAAGACCTCGCCCGATCCCGGTTCGGCGGGCGACAGGACGATCCCTCGCCGAGTCGCACGCAGGCTCGTCCACGGTTCCCGGTAGGCCATGCAGGCACGCGCGGTGCGCGCCGACGCGATCAGTGCCCGCGCGCGACCGCGTCCCGACGGCGTCGTCAGGAGCTCGGCGAGCTCGGCGAACGCGATGGGTCGGAGGCGCTCCAGGTCGTCGAGATCGTCCACCACGACGACGACCGGCCGGTCCGCCCGTGCGATCGCGTCGACGAGTCCGTGAAGGTCCGCGCTCTCGAACGACCAGGTCGTGGCCGCGGGAGCCGTCGCCGGGCCGCCGGGGAGCGGTCCGGCGTCGGACGTGACGACGTGCACGGCGGGACCGCCCGCGAGCCGGCGCACGAGGACGCCGAGAGCTGTGGACCGGCCGGAGCCGGGCGGCCCGACCACGAGAGCCCCGCGCGAGACGTCCAGAGCTGTCTCGGTCGCGCTGTCGCCCCCGATCCCGACGCCGACCCGGGTCCGCTCTCCGCCGCACGTCGGGACCTGCCTCGTCGGGGCGTCGAGCGGGATCGCCAGCAACCGGAGGGGGGTGTCGACCGGGGCCACGGCACGCTCTGGGGCCGCCGCGAGGGCGACCTGGCACATCCGGGGCGGCTCCGATCCGGGAGCACCGAGGTGGACCGCCCGACCGGGTGAGCGAGGCGCGCCGAGCTCGGTCGGCACACCGAGCATCGCTCGTGCCACCGCATCGACGCCGGGAAGGGCCAGGAGCTCCGGGAACGCATCGGGCAGGGCAGGGGAAGGCGCTGCCGTCGCCGCCACCGTGACGCCGCGGGACCGCGCGTCGCGGAGCAGCGAGGTGAGCGCGGCGCGTCCGCCACCGTGCCCGAGCAGGTCGAGCGTCTCGACCATCGCCTCGAGACCGTCGACGACGAGCAAGGTCGGGACGTCGCCGACGTCGCGCGTCGAGAGCTGGTGGAGCAGGCGACCGAGGCGACGGGCATCGTCGTACCCGACGGTCGTGCCCAGGCACGGGTGCCCCGTCAGAGCCTCGACGACGTGGCCGGCGAGCCCGATCGCGTGGACGTGCCACCCCGTGGCGAGCGCCGACACCGCCAGCGTGCGGAGGGTGGTGGTCCGTCCGGACCCGGGCGAACCGAGGACGAGCAGATGTCGTCCGGCGGTGAGACGCACGACCCCACGGCACTGGGACTCAGGGATGTCGGCAAGGGCGAACGGGAGCCCTCCGCCGCGGTCCGCGTCGGCGAGGGCGCTCAGGGCCAGTCGCGTCGGGAGGTCAGGGAGCCAAGGCGCACGTGGCGTCGTGACGTCGGTTTCCGCGGCCGCGGAAACGATGGCGTCGACGTACGCCGAGAGGCCTGGGGGAGGGGCCGGCCGGCTCTGCGCGCACGCGCGATGCGAACCGCCTGGTGCCTCGGTCGCAGCCGTCCGGGGGCGCGCCTCGGTCGCCCACGCCGCCACAGGGAGGTCGGGCGCGGTCTCCGCTGCAGGAGGCTCGGCGCCCCAGGGAGCTGGGAGGCGGACGTCAGGTGCCCCCCCGACGAGGTCGGCGGGGACGTCCGCATGTGCGACCTGGACCAGCTCGACGGGCGACGCTCCCCGTCGGACGACGGCGCGACCGGGGATGCCGGCCGGGATCGTGGCGGCGTCCGGCGCCCCGACGATGTCGTGCGAGTCGGTCTCGTCGGTGACCCGGAGCGCGATCCTCAGAGCGATGTTGGCACGCATGTCCGCGTTCACGGCCCCACCGGGGCGTTGGGTCGCCAGCACGAGGTGCATGCCGAGCGATCTCCCCTGTGCGGCGATGCGCAGCAGGTCGGGAAGGAAGTCCGGAAGGTCGTCGGCGAGCGCGCGGAACTCGTCCACGACGACGACGAGCCGAGGCGGCGGTGCCGTGGCGGTGCGTCCTGCCTCGGCCGATCGGCCACGGTCGCGTGCGAGCCATGCGGCGCGGAGCTGGGCGAGGTCGCCGACCCCGTGCTCCGCGACGAGCTGCTCGCGCAGCCGAAGCTCGTGCCGCAGCCCGGCGAGCGCCCTCATCGCGAGCCCCGGGTCGAGGTCGGTGACCTGCCCCACGACGTGCGGGAGCCGGACGCAGTCACCCAGGCTCGCACCGCCCTTGTAGTCGATCAGGGCGATCGCGAGGTCGGCGGGGGACCGGGTCGTCGCGAGACCGAGCACGAGGGTCTGCAGCAGCGCAGACTTCCCCGCACCGGTGGTCCCGGCCACGAGCGCGTGAGGGCCGTCCGCCGCGAGGTCGATCCGGACGACGGCTCCCCCTCTGCCGAGCCCGACGGGCACGGAGAGCCCGGGATCTGTCGCGAGGGCCGACCACCTCCGGGCGATCTCGCTCGCCCCGGAGTCGTCGTGGAGGTGCGGGATGCCGGGGAGCCCGCTCCAGGAGACTCGCTCGGGGAGCGCCTCCGGCCCGTCCGCTCCGGCGACGCGAGCTCGCAGCGCTGCCACGCGACGTGCCTGGTCCTCGGCCGTGCGAACGGACACGGCAGGAAGACGCACCGGGTGGACGCAGCCGTCGGAGCGGTACAGCCGCGCCTCGGCATGGTCGTCCTCGACCTCCAGGACGGTGCGGCACCACGGGGGCACGTCGGCGCGGCGATCAGCGACCAGGATCAGCTGGCTCCCGGCGGGTGCGTCACGCCAGCGGGACGACGCCCACGCCGGCCACGGCCCGCCGGAGGAGTCGATCACGGTCATCGTGGCGATCCGGGGACGACGGCCTGCGGCGACCCCCGGAGACCCGTCGGCCCGGGGCCCGGGGCCGCGGTGGTCCGTCGGGTTCGCCCACGGTTCGTGCACGCCGATCCAGCGGCACCACGCCCACTGCGCCGCGGCGTCCGACGGGTGACCGACGACGAGGGGCGGCGCGACTCCGGGGCTCCCCGGCGCGGTGGCAGCGATCACGAGCCCTCGTGCGACCGCACGTGCCTGCTCTCGCGGTCCGACCACGGCGAGGCACGCGTCCGGCGCGAGCTCCGTGAGGCTCAGCCGGCGGACCCGGACGGCCCCTGGGTGACGCTCGTGCAGCCGGATCGTGCTGGTCACGACGTCGGCAGGGCTCGGCACGACCACAAGGCTGCGCTCGGCGTCGCCGGACGTGCGAGGTGCCGATCTCGCGAAGCGGGAGACCCCACGAGCGGGGGAGTGCGGTCGATGCCGTTCGGACGTCCGCGCGCGGGGCCGGGTCGCCAGGTGCACGAGTCCCAGCACCGGGCCCGTCGCCGCCAGCAGAAGCATGCGGGGGTTGCCCGTCCCCAGGGCGAGCACGGCGGCGGACACGACGGGGGTGAGCCATGCCGAGAGCGCCGTCGGAGACGCGAGCGCGATGGCCCGTTCGCCGGAGCGTTCGGAGGCGTCCGGTGGCGCGAGCGTGCCCGACTGCCCGGAGGCACCGACCGGTGCCGGTCCGACCGCTCGGCCGGGTTCGCTGTCGCGATGTCGGACCTCGATCCAGGTCGAGCCGATGGCGACCCGGTCGGCGTCCCGCAGCCTGTGCCAGCGCCCCTTCCGACGACGGTGCCCGGCCAGACGCGCGACCCGCGGGGCGAGCGAGCGCGAGCGCCCCCGTCGCTGTCGCACGGTGCCGTTCCCTGAGCCGTCGTCCCTCGCCTGGAGCCGGTCCCCGTGCTGCCGCACGGTGAGGTGGTGGCGGGAGATCAGCGGGTCGTCGACCCGGAGACCGGCTGTCGAGGCGCGGCCCACGACGACCGTCCCGTCGATCGCGAGGAGCCGGCCCGCGTCCGGGCCCGAGACGACAGCCAGGTGCCAGACGGCCCGGAGGGCGGTCGACGCGGGATCGGGGCACGGCGGACCGGCCATCAGGATGCACCCGGCCTCGAGAGGCTCCTGACCGCACAGCTGGTCGTCACCGACGGTCAGTGCGCCCACCGCGAAGGCCGCCCCGGGTGCCGCGATCTCGTCGATCCCCGCGAGCGTGGCCAACGACGAGCGCAGGTCGCCGAGTCGAGCACCGTCCGGGACATCGACGTCGACCACGCGTCGGTCCGCGGCGGGCGTCGCCCCCGACCGTGCTCCGGGGCCCGGGGGTGGGTGCGGGTCGTCACCGAGAGGACCCTCGACCGTGATGCGCACCGGGTCAGCGTTCCTGGAGCGGGCTCATCGGCGGACGCGCCTGGTGGGGCGGTGTGGGGCCGGCGCGGTTTCACATCTCTCGACGTCGGTTCGGCAGCGGGGTCGGTCCGATCGCGGCAGGCGGGGTCGCGACCGCGCCCTGGTGCTCAGTCCACCGCCACCGCCACCGCCAGCGCGGCGACGGGCGACGTCCGTGCCGCGGCGCGACCGGGACGGTCGACGGCGCGGCCACCCCGTGCGCGCTGTCGGCCTTGTCCCCGATCGCGAGACCGACACCCCGGGGGTCGAGCGCACCGCGGCGACGTCGCCGGCGATCCGGCCGTCCGCGAAGACGACGTCGGGCCGGGCGATCAACGCCCGCGCGATCGCGATGCGTTGCTGCGGACCGCCCGAGCGCTCGCTCGGTCGGTGCTGGAGGCGGTCGCCCCGGGCGAGGGTCGAGACCAGCGTGTCCTTCCGTGCAAGCACCCCGGCGTCGAGCCTGGTCCCGGCGAGCTCG
>JAKBFW010000111.1 GCA_021833345.1 Pseudomonadota bacterium
ATGTGAGTTCTTCAGTGATGTCCGATGCCACACTGCAGGGTCGCCCGTCGTCGCGGGTGCCGGACAGACCGACCAGCGCAGCTGGCACTCTCCTGCGGAGTGTGCCAGCAGTAAATCTAGGCGCGACCTAGCACTCGGTCAAGGCGAGTGCCAGCCCGCGGGGTCGTCACGACCCTCCCCACGGATCTGCGCACCGATCCGCGTGCAAGGATCGCCGGCATGGACGCCGCCGGTCTGACCCGTCTCCTCAGCCCCCAGGGCTGGGCGCTGCTCGGTGCGCTCCCGCCGTACGACGAGTCACGCACCCTCGCGATCTCCGAGCGCCTGCGACGAGAAGGGCTCGATCCGGAGCTCGTCGCCGCCGCACTGACCCAGTCCCGCCTGCGCGCCAAGGCGCACGACAAGCTCGGTGCGTTCGCCGACGGGATGCTCTTCACCCCGACCGGCCTCGAGCAGGCGACCCGCCTCGAGGTGGCGGCCCGCCACGCGCAGCGCTATGTCGCGGCCGGGGTCACCCACGTCGCCGACCTCACCTGCGGGATCGGCGCCGACGCGATGGCGTTCGCCGGTCTGGGCCTGCGCGTCCTGGCGATCGACGCGGACGAGCTCACCGCGGCGATCGCGACCGTGAACCTCCGGCACTTCCCCGAGTCCGAGGTGCGGCACGCCGACTCGCTGACCGTCGACCTCACCGGGATCGACGGCGCGTACGCGGACCCGGCGCGCCGGACGACGGCCGGCAGCAGGGTGCACGATCCCGCCGCCTACGCGCCGCCGCTGGACGCCGTCCTTGCCGTGCGGTCGCACGTGCCGGCGCTCGGCGTCAAGGTCGGGCCCGGGATCCCGCACGGCGCGCTCCCGCCGGACGCCGAGGCGCAGTGGGTCTCGGTCGACGGGGACGTCGTCGAGGCGGGGCTGTGGTTCGGTCCCCTCGCCCCGCACGGGCCCGGGCGCAGCGCCCTCGTCCTCCGGCGCGGTGGGGCCCATGCGCTCCGCGCCGAGCCCGGTGGCGATCGCCCACCGGTCGGCGCGGTCGGCGAGTACCTGTTCGAGCCGGACGGTGCGGTGATCCGCGCGGGGCTCGTCGGCGAGGTCGCGGACCTGGTCGGCGGCCGGCTGATCGACTCGACCATCGCCTACGTGACGGCGGACACGCGGAACGAGACAGCATTCGCGACGGCCTACCGGGTCCTCGACACGCTGCCGTTCGGCCTCAAGCGCCTCCGGTCGTACCTTCGCGAACGCGACGTCGGGAGGCTGACGATCAAGAAGCGCGGAACCGCCGTCGTCCCCGAGCAGCTGCGCGCGCAGCTCGACCTGCGCGGTCGCGCCGAGGCGACCGTCGTGCTGACGCGTGTCGCCGGACGCCAGGTCGTCCTGCTCGTCGACCCCGTCTGACGTCCGGCCGCCTCCGGGTCGGCGGCCGGCGGGTGGCCGGCCGACCCGCCCGGCGGCTCAGGCGTCCGACCGTCGACCCCGGAACGGCACGCATCCGCCCCTGCCACGGCAGGATGGTCCCATGGACATCCCGTTCGCCCGGTCCGCCCGCTCGAGCGTGGGCATCGAGTGGGAGCTCGCGCTCGTCGACAAGGACTCGGGAGACCTCCGCCAGGTCGCCCAGACCGTCCTCGACGCGGTGCGGCCGCCCGCGGGAGGTGAGCACCCGCACATCCGTCAGGAGCTCCTGCTCAACACCGTCGAGGTGGTCTCCGGGGTGTGTCGGACGGTCGGAGAGGCCGGTGCCGACCTCGAGCGCGCGATCGCGGAGGTGCGCACGGTGACGGACCCGCTGCGGGTCGAGCTGATGTGCGCCGGGACCCATCCGTTCGCGCAGTGGGCGCACCAGAAGGTGACCGACAAGGAGCGCTACGCGACCCTGATCGACCGCACGCAGTGGTGGGGTCGCCAGATGCTGATCTACGGCGTGCACGTGCACGTCGGTGTCGAGGACCGCGACAAGGTGCTGCCGATCTCGCGAGCGATGGTCACGACGTTCGCCCATCTGCAGTCGCTCTCGGCGTCGTCCCCGTTCTGGGGCGGCAAGGACACCGGGTACGCGTCGAACCGCGCCCTGATGTTCCAGCAGCTGCCGACCGCCGGGCTGGGCTTCCAGTTCGAGCGTTGGGACCAGCTCGAGTCGTACGTCGCGGACATGCTGCACACCGGCGTGATCGACCAGGTCGACGAGATCCGGTGGGACATCCGGCCGTCACCCCGGTTCGGCACCCTCGAGATGCGCATCTGCGACGGCGCGTCGAACATCACGGAGGTCAAGGCCCTCGCCGCGCTCACGCACTGCCTGGTCGAGCACTACTCGACCCTGCTCGACGAGGGCAAGCCGTTGCCCTCGATCCCGCCGTGGTTCGCGCAGGAGAACAAGTGGCGCTCGGCGCGCTACGGCATGGACGCGATCATCATCCTGGACGCCTCCGGCGCGGAAGGGCTCGTGACGGACGCCGTGACCGAGCTCCTGCGCGAGCTCGAGCCGGTGGCCGAGCGCCTCGGCTGCGCGGCGGAGCTCGACTCGGTGCGTCTCATCCTGCGACGCGGCGCGAGCTATCAGCGTCAGCGTGCCGCCGCCCGGCGAGCAGGTGGTGAGCTCGACGCGGTCGTCGCATCACTCGTCGCCGAGCTGCGCGCCGGGCGACCCTTGTAGGGCGGACCGACCTCCGGGACTCGTCGTGGTCGACGATCCCCGGTCGATCGGGCGCGACTCAGACGAGGACGGACTCGAGCGGCATCGACGAGTCGACGGGCAGGTCGAGGGCCGACGGCGGAAGTCCGCGCCGGACCGCTGCCGCGCCGACCGCGGCGATCATCGCGCCGTTGTCCGTGCAGAAGCGGATCGGTGGGATGCGCAGCTCGATGCCCGCCTCGGCGCAGCGCGCGGCCGCGAGGTCGCGGAGCTGCGAGTTCGCGGAGAAGCCGCCGCCGATCACGAGGGTGTCGATGCCGTTCCGCCGGCAGGCTGCGATCGTCTTCGCCGTCAGGACGTCCGCGACGGCTGCGGCGAACGACGCGGCGACGTCCGCGAGCGGGATCTCCTCGCCGGCGTCCTGACGCGCCTCGACCCAGCGGGCCACGGCTGTCTTGAGCCCCGAGAAGGAGAAGTCGTACGCGTGCTCCGCCTGATCCTTCGCCGCGGTCAGCCCGCGCGGGAAGCGGATCGCCGTGGGGTCGCCCTCCCGGGCGAAACGATCGATGTGCGGCCCGCCGGGATACGGCAGCCCGAGCAGACGGCCGACCTTGTCGAACGCCTCCCCCGCCGCGTCGTCGAGCGTCGAGCCGAGCTCGGTGACGCCGGTCACGATGTCGTCGACGAGCAGCAGGCTCGAATGACCTCCGGACACCACGAGCGCCATCAGGCGCTCCGGGAACGGGCCGTGGACGAGCTCGTCCACGGCCGCGTGCCCGATCACGTGGTTGACGCCGTACAGCGGGACGTCCAGCGCGACGGCCAGGGCCTTCGCGGCGGCACTGCCGACCGTCAACGGACCGACCAGTCCTGGCCCGGCCGTGACCGCGATCGCGCCGAGGTCGGTCAGCCCGACACCGGCGCCCGCGAGCGCGTGCTGGACCGTCGGGACCATCGCTTCCAGGTGCGCCCGCGAGGCGATCTCCGGGATGATGCCGCCGAACCGCGCATGCTCGTCCATCGAGCTGGCGACCGCGTCGAACAGCAGCTCGGTCGCGTCCGGTCCGACCCGGACGACCGCGACGCCGGTCTCGTCGCACGAGGTCTCGATACCGAGGACGAGAGTGCCAGGGGCGTGCAGGTCAGCCATGCGGCCAGGGTAGTCGGCGCGACGGACGCCTGCGCCGACGGGTCGCGGCCGGCGTGAGCCACGTCACGATCGACCCCGGAATCCGACCCGGAATTTTATCGTTCAAGCATTCGTGACCATCGACACGCAGGACCTGACCACCCTCGACGTCGACGCGAGCGTTCTCGCCGTCGACGGCACCGTTGCGGACCTCCTGTTCAGGTCCGCCCGTAGCGTCAACACGTTCACCGACGAGCCGGTCGCCGACGAGCAGGTCCAGGCCGCGTACGACCTGCTCCGGTGGGGCCCGACCGCCATGAACGCGAGCCCGCTGCGGCTGCTGCTCGTCCGCTCCGAGGACGCCCGCGAGCGGCTCGCCGGGCACATGTCCGAGGGCAACCGCGACCGCGTGCTCGCCGCGCCGCTGACGATCGTCGCCGCCGCCGACACCGACTTCCACGAGCACCTCGGCACCCTCGTGCCCCACCTGCCGGGCGCACGCGACAGGTTCGCCGGCGACCCGCAGGCACGCGCCGGGATGGCACGCACGTCCGCCCTGATCCAGATCGGCTACCTGATCGTCGCGCTCCGCGCCGTCGGACTGCACGTCGGACCGATGGGCGGCATGGACACGGCCGGCATCGATGCGGAGTTCTTCGCCGAGAACGGCTGGACCGCGCTGCTCGTCCTCAACGTCGGCCAGCCGTCCGGCCCCGATGCCGTGCGGCCCCGGGCACCGAGGCTGGAGTACAGCGACGTGGCCACCGAGGTCTGACGTCCGGACCCGGCCCGGGTCCGGACGATTCCGGACGGCTGCGGAGCGTCCTTGGCCGGGCGGTCACGCGCCCGTCGCGACCGGCCGGCCCGGATCGGCGGACCACTGCGACCACGAACCGGCGTACAGCGCGGCCTCGACGCCGACGGAAGCCAGGGCGGCCACCTCGTGGGCGGCGGTGACGCCCGACCCGCAGTAGACGGCCACCCGTGCGCCGGGCACGGCGCCGAGCCGGGCGAACCGCGCACGCAGGTGCTCCGGGTCCAGGAACCGTCCGCTCCCGTCGAGGTTGCCCGCGGTCGGGGCGCTCGTGGCGCCCGGGATGTGCCCGGCACGGGGATCGACCGGTTCCACCTCGCCACGGAATCGCTCGCCGGCACGCGCATCGAGCAGGACGGGTCCGCGCGACGCCAGCGAGAGACCGTGCGGCTGCACCTCGACCGCGAGGGCCGCGACGCCGTCCGGGCCGAGGACCTCGAGCCTCCCGGGGGACAGCACGACGTCGCCCGGCTCCGGCGCGACGTCACCGATCTCGAGAGCACCCCCGGCTGCCACCCACGCGTCGAGACCACCGTCCAGGATGCGGACGTCGGCGACCCCGCACCAGCGGAGCAGCCACCACGCGCGCGCGGCCGACATCCCACCCACCGCGTCGTACGCGACGACCGGGACCCCCGCGCGGACTCCCCATCGGCGCGCCGCCGCCTGGAGGTCGACCACCGCAGGCAGCGGGTGACGGCCGTCGCGCGTCGTCGCCGGCGCAGCGAGCTCGGTGTCGAGGTCCACGTACACGGCGCCGGGCACGTGCCCGGCCCGGTGCTGAGCGGCCCCGTCGGTCCGCCCGAGCGCCCATCGGACATCGAGCACGCAGGCCTCCCGGCCGGCGGCGAGGAGTCGCTGAAGCTCCTCCGGGTCGGCCAGCACCGCACGTCGAGCGGCGTCATCCGTCATCCGTGGTCCCTCTCCTCCGTGGCGGGCCGGCCCGTGAGCGCGACCCGCATGGTCCATGCGTCGACGTCCTCCGGCTGGTAGTACCGACGGCGACGGCCGATCCGCTCGAATCCGAAGCGTTCGTACAGCGCCAAGGCCGGCGCATTGTCGACCCGCACCTCGAGGAACGCGAACCCCGCGCCGATCCGACGCGCGCGGTCGAGGAGCGCCCCGAGGAGCATGCCGCCGATGCCGCGACCCTGCGCCGTGCCGGTGACGCCGATCGTCATCACCTGGACGTCGTCACCGTCGTACCAGCTGCCCGCGTAGCCGATCAGTCGGGCGCCTGCCGGAACGCCCGAGCCAGGTGGATCGTCGAGCTCGGCCGGGTCGCGGGGGTCGGCCGGCTCCGCGGTGCCGGCCGGGTCAGTGGCGTCGACCGCCGCGACGTACCAGCGACCCGGCCCCGCGAGCTCATCGGCCAGCATCCCCGCCGACCACGCGCCGGCCCCGAACAGCTCGACCTCGAGCACGGCCAATCGCTGGAGGTCGGCCACGACGATCGGGCGCAGGACGACCCCGGCCGTGCCCTCCGTCACCCGATCGCCCGCTTGTGCGACGTCGAGGGGACCGCGTCCGGGCGTCGAAGGTACAGCGGGACCGTCGGCAGCAGCGATTCCCCGGAGGCGAGCCGTGCCAGAGCCAGACGCGCGAGGACGGACGGGTCGGGGTCCTGGATGCCCGCTCGGTCGACCACGTCCCGGTCCGTGCCGTCTCCGCCCGTGCCACCTCGGCCGTCGCCGCGTCGGCCATCGCCGTGCGGCACGAGCTCCGCGTACAGCGCCGCACCGCGACCCACCACGGCGTCGTCGGGCCGTAGGTCCGCCAGGTCCGTCGCGAGGTCGGCCGGTCGCGCCACGCCCGGGCCCGCCACCAGGACCACCGGCGGACCGTCCTGCCACACCCCGAGGCCACCGGCACGATCGTGCACGGAGTCGGCCCGTCCCCGGTGAGCCGCCCCGGTCACCCGGTAGCGCGCCCAGTACACCTCGCGCCGTCGCGCATCGGTCGCCACGAGCACCGTGCTCCCGGTCGGCAGGACGAGCTCCGACGCAGCCTCGGCTGCGAGCGCGTCGAGGCTGCTGATCCCGTGCACGGGGATCCCGAGCGCGAGCGCGAACGTCCGCGCGGTGACGAGCCCGGCTCGCAGCCCGGTGAACGGCGCGGGCCCCGTGCCGACGACGACCGCCGTCAGGTCGCGGCGGTCGACACCGCTCTCCCTGAGGACCTCGACGATCAGCGGCGCGAGGAGCTCGGCGTGGCGGCGCTGCTCCTGGACGCGTCGTGCTGCCAGCACGCCGTTCCCGGCCCGCAGCGACGCACCGTCGGGACGCGGGTCCTCGACCACGGCGACGGCGACGGCGGAGGACGTGTCGAGGGCGAGAACAGGCACGGCCGTCAGCCTACGACGGGGAGCACGATGGCCGCCCAGCGCGGTCCGACGCCGCGGACGGTGACGGTTCGCGTCCCGCTCGACCCGTCGTCGTCCGGCTGGCCGGCCGACCCGTCGTGCGCCAGCTCCACCGGACCCGCGAGGTCGCTCGCGCGCCCCGCTCCGTGCGGCCTCTCGATGGCGATCTCGAGACGGTCCTCCGCGAGTCCCTCCACGAGGCCCTCGCCCCACTCGACGACCGTGACCGACTCGTCGAGACTCGCATCGAGGTCCAACGCCTCGAGCTCGTCGAGCGATCCGAGCCGGTACGCGTCGACGTGCACGAGGGACGGCCCACCGGTGGTCGAGGGGTGCACGCGGGCGATGATGAAGGTCGGCGACGCCACCTGGCCGCGGATGCCGAGCCCAGCGCCGATCCCCTGGGTGAGCGTCGTCTTGCCCGCGCCCAGGGCGCCGCTCAGGACGACGAGGTCGCCCGCGCGCAGCAGCGCCGCGAGCGCCTTCCCGTATCCCCGGGTCGCCACCGTGTCACGCAGCTGCACCACGGTCTCGTTCATGCCGGGTCCTCGTTCAGGTAGGTGCGCGGCAGCCGTGGTGCCATGCGCGTGACGATCTCATAGCTGATCGTGCCCGCCGCGCGCGCCCAGTCCTCCGCGGTCGGTGCGCCGTCGGCCCCGGACCCGAACAGCTCGACCCGGTCACCCGCGACCTCGCGCGCCCCCGGACCGAGATCCAGCACGAACTGGTCCATGCACACCCGGCCCGCGACCGTGAGCCGACGGCCGCCGACCTGCACCGGCGCACCCGGGTGGTCGAGCGCCCCGGACGCATGCCGCGGGATCCCGTCGGCGTACCCCATCGGCACGACTCCGAGCATCGTGTCCGACGTCGTCGTGTAGGCGTGCCCGTACGAGACCCCCTGCCCGACCCCGACCGGCTTCACCGTCGCGAGACCGACCTCGACCGTCATCGCCGGCCGCAGGCCGAAGACCTCGGGACCGCCGAGCTGCGGGACCGGCGAGAGCCCGTACACCGCGAGCCCAGGCCGGACGAGGTCCAGGTGCACCGCGGGATTGGTCAGGGTCGCGGCCGAGTTGGCCAGGTGACGGACCTCGAGCGTCACACCGCGCGACTCGACGAGCGCCACCAGGTCGCGGAAGACCCCGGCCTGCGCGAGCACCGTCGGGTGCGTCGGCTCGTCGGCGAAGGCGAAGTGGGACCACACCCCGACGACCTCGACCGCACCCTCGGCCCGGGCGGCCAGCGCCGCGTCGAGCAGCCCCGGCAGCTGACCCGGGGTGAGTCCGTTGCGACCGAGACCGGTGTCGACCTTGAGGTGGATCCGCGCCGTCCGGCCCGTCCTTCGGGCGGCCGCGTGCACGGCGGTCAGGGCCCACGGTGCGGCGACCGACACGTCGATCTCCGCCTCGAGCAGGGCGTCGAGCGGGGCGTCCGGACCATACAGCCAGGTCAGGATGCGGGTGCGGAGACCGGCCGCTCGCAGGTCGAGCGCCTCGTGGACCTGCGCCGTCCCGAGCCAGGTCGCGCCACCCTGGACGGCGGCGCGGGCGGCCGGCACGAGACCGTGACCGTACGCGTCAGCCTTGACGACGGCCATGACCTGCGCCGTACGGGCGTGCGACGCCAGGGAACGGACGTTGTCGCGGATCGCCGCGAGGTCGACGACGACGCGCGCCGGGTAGGAGGTCACCGGATCAGTCTTCCACCACGGGCCCCGTCGACCAGGCGCACGACCACGTCCGCGCGGTGCGCCGTCCCCGCGATCACGCGCGCGTTCCGCTCGTCGGGGCCGGTCGCCCAGGCGCGCGCGGCGTCGGGTGCCTTGCCGAACCGGACGTGACGGCCGACCAGTCGTTCGAGCCGCAGCTCGTCGTCCGTCGTCACGAACCACGACTCCGTCAGCAGGCCCGCAACCTGCGACCACGGTCCGTCGTCGAGCAGCAGGTAGTTCCCCTCGGTGACGACCAGCCGGACCTGCGGCCCGATCGCGATCGCACCGGCGATCGCCTCCTCGACCTCGCGGCGGTACTCCGGAGCGTGCACCACGTCGCGACCCGGTTCCACCGC
>JAKBFW010000112.1 GCA_021833345.1 Pseudomonadota bacterium
GCCGCCCGTCGTGCGCACGCCGTGCCACAGGAGCGCGGTCGCCGTCACGGCGCCGACGAGTGCGACGAGCGACAGGGTGAGCTGGACGGGCCGACGCACGCGCGCAGGGACGAACGCCTCGACGAGGACGCCGATCACGGCGGCGCCGAGCACCAGGATGACCGGCGCCAGCTGGGCCCAGTCGACGTGTGGGGCGGTGAAGGTGCCGGTCACTTGGCGCTCCCTTCCGAGGCGGTGGCATGGGAGGCGGGGACGTCGGTCTGCCCGACCTGGACGAGAGACACCTTCGCCGGCTCACGGACGAGGTCGAGCGCGGGGGCCGGGTAGAAGCCGAACACGAGCATCAGGGCGATCAGCGGTGCGACCACCCAGATCTCGCGGCGGGAGAGGTCGGGCGTCGAGGCGAGTTCGTCCCGCACCGGGCCGGTGAACATGCGCTGATAGGTGAGCAGGATGTACAGCGCCGCGAGCACCACGCCGGCCGAGGCCACGATCGCCGCCGGGTGCGACCGTCCGAAGCTGCCGACGAGCACCATGAACTCCGAGATGAACGGGGAGAGTCCGGGCAGGGCCAGGGCAGAGAGCCCGACGGTGAGGAAGGTGCCGGCAAGCACCGGGGTGACCTTCTGCAGGCCGCCGAAGTCCGCGACGGTCCGCGATCCCCCGCGCCGTGCGACCAGGAACCCGGCAAGCAGGAACAACGCCCCGGTCGACAACCCGTGGTTGACCATGTAGAACGACGACCCGGCGATCCCGACGGACGTGAAGGTGAAGATGCCCAGCACGATGAACCCGAAGTGCGACACGGACGTGTAGGAGATCAGCCGCATGAGGTCCTTCTGCCCGATCGCGAGCAGCGCGCCGTACAGGATCGACACGACGGCGAGGGCCACCACGAACGGCGCCGCCCACCGGGACGCGTGCGGGAACAACGGCAGGCACAGGGTCAGCATCCCGAACGTGCCGACCTTGTCGAGCACGCCGACGAGCAGCACCGAGGTGCCCGCCGGGGCCTGCTCGGCCGCGTCCGGCAGCCAGGTGTGCACCGGGAACATCGGCGCCTTGATCGCGAACGCCAGGAAGAACCCGGCGAAGAGCCACCGTTCCGTCGAGGTCGACATCGTCAGGCCGACGAGGTGGTCGGTGAGGAAGCCCTGCGGCCCACCCGGCCCCTGGTAGTACAGGCCGATCACGGCGGCGAGCATCACGAGGCCACCGGTGAGCGAGAAGATCAGGAACTTGACTGCGGCGTACCGGCGCTGGGCGCCACCGAAGGACCCGATCATGAAGTAGACCGGGATCAGCATCGCCTCGAAGAGCAGGTAGAAGAAGAACACGTCACGCGCGGCGAACACCGCCACGATGAACGCCTCGAGCACGAGGACGAGGGCGAGATAGCTCGGCAACCGCGGGCCGGGACCGGAGGCGTCCGCGCCCTGCTCCTTCCACGCCGCGAGCACCACGACCGGCACCAGGACGAGGGACATCAGGATCAGCGCGAGGCCGACGCCGTCGACGCCGACGGCGTAGCTCACGCCGATCGCCGGGATCCACGAGTGCGTCTCGAGGAGCTGGTGGACGCCGGACCGGCTCGTGTCGAACTGCGTCAGGGCGACGACACCGAGCACGAGCTCGAGCAGCGTGAAGCCCAGGGCCACCTGCCGGGCCTTGCCGCGCACGGAGGCAGGCAGCAGCGCGACGGTCACCGCCCCGAGCAACGGGAACGCGATGAGCGCCGTCAGCCACGGGAAGCTTGAGGGTTGCATGGTTCGGGGTTCTCCCTCAGATCCGTGCGGCCAGGACAGCGCCGACGAGGACGATGAGACCGATGAGCATGGTGGCGGCGTACGAGCGTACGTACCCGTTCTGGACTCGGCGGAGCAGCGATCCTGCCCCGACCGTGAGGCGGGCGAGGCCGGTGGCCCCGCCGTCGACGACCTGGTGGTCACCGAACACGAGCGAGCGCGTCAGGTAGGTGCCGGGCTCCACGAGGAGGGCGTCGTTGACGTCGTCCTGGTAGAGGTCCTTGCGCGCCGCCCGGGTGAGCACCGACCCGCGCGGCGGGACGACCGGGACCAGCACGGCAGCGTACTGACGCCAGGCGAGCAGGATGCCGAGAGCCACCAGGACCAGCGTCACCGTCATGAGCACCGGGACGGGCAGGACCGGGTCGGCCTCGTGGGCGACCCGACCGGTCACCGGCTCGAGCCAGCCGACGATCCCGCTGCCGAGGCTGAGCAGCCACCCGATCGTCACCGAACCGATCGCCAGGATGATCATCGGCACCGTCATGAGACGGGGCGACTCGTGCGGGTGCTGGTGGTTGAGGTCGACCGTCGTGCCGGCGGCGAGCGCAGGCGGGGTGCCCGAGCCGTCGTCCCAGCGGCGCGTGCCGTGGAAGGTCATGAAGAACAGCCGCGACATGTAGAACGACGTGAGCCCCGCGCCGAGCAGCGCGACGGTCCCGAACACCCACGCCTGCCACGGCGACCCGGCGACCGGCACGAACGCGGACTCGATGATCTTGTCCTTGCTCCAGAACCCGGCGAACGGTGGCACACCGAGGATCGCGAGCCAGCCGAGACCGAACGTGATCCAGGTGATCTTCATGTACTTCGACAGCGCGCCGAAGCCGCGCATGTCGACCTGGTCGTCCATCCCGTGCATCACGGACCCGGCGCCGAGGAACATCCCGGCCTTGAAGAAGCCGTGCGTCACGAGGTGGAAGATCGCGAAGGCGTAGCCGATCGGCCCGAGCCCGGCGGCCAGGATCATGTACCCGATCTGCGACATCGTGGACGCCGCCAGCGCCTTCTTCAGGTCGTCCTTGGCCGACCCGACGACCGCCCCGAACACGAGGGTGATCGCACCGACGATCACCACGACCAGCCGGGCCGTCGGTGCTGCGTCGAACAGCGGCGCCGACCGGACCACCAGGTACACGCCCGCGGTCACCATCGTGGCGGCGTGGATGAGGGCGGACACGGGCGTCGGGCCCGCCATCGCGTCGCCGAGCCAGGACTGCAGCGGGAACTGCGCCGACTTGCCGGTCGCTGCCAGGAGCAGCATCAAGCCGATCGCCGTCAGGGTGCCCGGCGCGGTCCCGGCGACGTGGCCGTGCACGGTCGCGAAGTCCACACCGCCGAAGGTCGCGAACATCAGCATGATCGCGATGAGCATGCCCAGGTCGCCGATGCGGTTCGCGATGAAGGCCTTCTTCGCGGCGACCGCGTTCGGCGTCTGATGGTTCCAGAACCCGATCAGCAGGTACGACGCCAGGCCGACGCCCTCCCAGCCGAAGAACAGCAGCAGGTAGCTGTCGGCGAGCACGAGCAGCAGCATCGCCGCGACGAACAGGTTCAGGTAGGCGAAGAACCGACGCCGGTCGCGGTCGTGCTCCATGTAGGCGACCGAGTACACGTGGATGAGCGACCCGACGAACGTCACGAGCAGCACGAACGTCAAGGACAGCGGGTCCAGACGGAAGCCCGCGTCGACCGTCAGCGTCCCGGCCGAGAGCCAGCTGAACAGGTGCAGATCACGCACCCGCTCCGCGGCCGGCAGGGACGTCAACGAGAGCATGACGCCGAGTCCGAGCAGGAACGAGAACGACGAGGCAGCCACGCCGAGCCAGTGGCCCCAGCGGTCCGCGCGTCGGCCGGCCAGCAGCAGGATCGCCGCGCTCGCGAGCGGGACGGCGACGAGCAGCCAGGCACCCGACTGGAACGCGCCGGTGGCGGGGGCGGTCTGGACCGCCACGGAGAAGAGGGAGTGCACCGTCGTCCTCTCAGCTCTTCAGCAGGTTGACGTCATCGACCGAGGCCGAGCGACGGGTACGGAAGATCGAGACGATGATCGCGAGACCGATCACGACCTCGGCCGCGGCGACGACCATCACGAAGAAGGCCATCACCTGCCCGGTCAGGTTCCCGTGCATGCGGGAGAACGTGACGAGCACGAGGTTGGTCGCGTTGAGCATCAGCTCGATGCCCATGAACACGATGATGGCGTTGCGGCGCAGCAGCACCGTCGTCGCCCCGATCGTGAACAGGATGCTCGCGAGGACCAGGTAGTTGGTCAGGCTCATGCCTGATCCTCCGTCCCGGGTTCGAGGGTGGGTGTCTGGGTCGCGGACGGCAGCGCCGGCGACTGGAACTGCTCGACCCCGAGCTCCTGGCCGCGGATGCGCAGGACGCGCGAGACCGACTCCTCGAGCGGCCGGCCAAGATGGTCGAGCGCCGGGACGTCGAGGGCGTTGTGCCGCGCGTACACGCCCGGCGCCGGCAACGGGGTGAGCGAGCCACCCGCCGCGACGCGGGCGTCGGCGCGCTCCTTCTGACCGATCCGCGGGGTGAGCCGCTGGCGGTGCGTCAGGACCAGAGCGCCAAGGGCAGCCGTGACGAGCAACGCCCCGACGACCTCGAAGGTGAACACGTAGTCACCGAAGATCACCTTCGCGACGCCGACCGGGTTGCTGTCGGCGTTCGCCGTCGCGAGGCCCGTCATCGGCGGGTAGGTCGCGCGGGTCACCACCCCGACCAGCACCACGCCGAGGCCGAGACCTGCGAGCCAGCCGATCCAGCGCTGAGCCTTGATCGTCTCGACGAGGGAGTCGGACGCGTCGACACCGATCAGCATCAGCACGAAGACGAACAGCATCATGACGGCGCCGGTGTAGACGACGACCTGGACGACCCCGAGGAACGGCGCGTCCTGGGCGACGTAGAGGAACGCCAGGGAGATCATCACGACGATCACGCCCATCGCCGCGTGCACCGCCTTGCGGGCGAAGATCAGACCGAGCGCCGCGATCACCATCACGGGTGCGAGGCACCAGAACAGGACCGCCTCGGCACCCGAGGTGGTCGCCGTCTGAGCGGCGGCGGCAAGCAGTGCGGCACTCATCGGGCAGCTCCTCCTGCGGTGCGCGAAGCGGCCGCGCGGTCCGCCCCTGCCAGCGTCGGGTCGTCGGGTCGGTTCTCCCGGACCCACGCGATCTGGTCCACGACCGGACCGAGCACGTCACCCCGGTAGTACTCGGTGTCGGTCGTGCCGGGGACCATCGGGTGGGGCGAGGCGAGCATGCCCTCGCCCAACGGCGCCAGGAGGTCGGACTTCTCGTAGATCAGCCCGGCCCGGGTCGGCCCCGCGAGCTCGTAGTCGTTGGTCATGGTGAGCGCCCGCGTCGGGCACGCCTCGATGCACAGCCCGCAGAAGATGCAGCGCAGGTAGTTGATCTGGTACACGCGGCCGTAGCGCTCACCGGGCGAGAACTGGGCGTCCGGCGTGTTGCTGGCGCCCTCGACGTAGATCGCGTCGGCCGGGCAGGCCCAGGCGCACAGCTCGCAGCCGATGCACTTCTCGAGGCCGTCCGGGTACCGGTTGAGCTGGTGCCGCCCGTGGTAGCGCGGCTTGGTGGGGACCTTCTCGAACGGGTACTGCTCGGTCACGATCGGCTTGAACATCGAGGAGAACGTCACCCCGAAGCCGGCAACCGGAGCCAGCGCCTCGGCCAGTCCGCGGCGCGGCGGGATCAACGACTGGTACTCGGCATCCGTCGCGTCGAAGGAGACCTCACCGGCGGCAGGACGAACGGCAGGCGCCTTGCGTGCGCCCGCCGCCTTCTGGGCCGACGGGCGCGGCTTTCCCTGCGCCTGAGGCCTCCCCTTGCGCTGCTCAGCCACGCTGCACCTCCTGCGCTTCGGTTCCGGTATCGGTCACCGATGCGACCGCAGCAGCGGCGCGCGCCCGGCGGGGGGACGGCGGAAGGGTCTGGCCGGGCAGCGGCGGGACGGGGTAGCCGTCGGCGAACGCGTCGAAGACGCCGGGAGGCGCCACCTTGCCGGTGGTCCGAGGTTCCGTCTTCTCCGGTATCAGGTACGACACCGCGACCGCGACGATCACCACCACCCCGAGGGCCACCAGGATCGTCTGGAGGGTCAGGCTGCTGAACTGACGCACGCCCTGGACAGCAGCGACACAGACGACCCAGCCGAGCGAGACCGGGATGAGGAGCTTCCAGCCGAACTTCATGAACTGGTCGTAGCGCAGCCGCAGGAGCGTCCCACGGAGCCAGACGAAGAAGAAGATCAACGCCCAGAGCTTGACGAGGAACCAGAGCACCGGCCACCAGCCGGTGTTGAACATGCCGTCGTTGATCGCGGAGATCGGCCACGGAGCGCGCCAGCCACCGAGGAACAGCGTGGTGGCGACCGCGGAGACGTTGATCATGTTGATGTACTCCGCCAGGAAGAACCAGGCGAACTTCATCGACGAGTACTCGGTCGCGTAGCCGCCGACGAGCTCACCCTCGGCCTCCGGGAGGTCGAACGGCAGGCGGTTCGTCTCGCCGACCATCGAGATCACGTAGATCACGAAGGCGGGCAGGAGCGGGAGCGCCCACCACAGCGACCGCTGCGAGCTGACGATCTGGGACGTCGACATCGACCCGGCGAGCACGAACACGCTCACCAGCGACAGGCTCATCGACAGCTCGTAGCTGATGACCTGCGCGGTCGAGCGGACCGAGCCGAGGAGCGGGTAGGTCGAGTTCGAGGACCACCCACCCAGGACGATGCCGTACACGCCGACCGACGCCGCCGCGAGGATGTACAGGACCGCCACCGGGAAGTCCGTGAGCTGGAGCGGTGTGACGATGCCGAACAGGTGCACCGACGGCCCGAACGGGATGACGGCGAACGTCAGCAACGAGCAGAAGACCGCGATCATCGGCGCGACGATGTACACGATCTTGTCCGCCGCCTTGACGGTGACGTCCTCCTTGAGCAGGAGCTTCATCGCGTCGGCGAGGGACTGCAGCAGGCCGAACGGCCCGTGCACGTTGGGACCCGGACGCAGCTGCATGCGGCCGACGACGCGACGCTCGAACCAGATCGCGATCAGCACGCTGGTCAGCATGAAGATGACGATCACGACCGCCTTGAGCAGCCAGATCCAGAAGTTGTCGTGACTGAAGTCGGCCGCGACGCCCGCCTGGGCGCCCGACGGGCTCGTCGCCGCGACCAGGTGCAGCCCGGTCAGGTGCTGCGTCGCGAGAGCCACCAGGCTCATGACCGCCCCTCCTCGTTCTCGTCGGACCGTGCTGCCGTCCCGGAGCCCGCGGCCGGAGCGATCCGGACCACCGCCCCGGCGTCCACCCCGAGGTCGGACCGTACCGCGCACCCGGGTGATCGCGTCGGCAGCCACACCACGTGGTCCGGCATGTCCGTCACCACGAGCGGCACCACGACGGCACCGACCTCGGTGCTGACCTCGACCGAGCCGCCGTCGCTGACACCGATCGCCACGGCCGTGGCCGACGACGTGCGGGCCACCGCCCGCCGCGCGGTGCCGGCCAGGAACGGCTCACCGTCCTGGAGCCGGCCGGCGTCGAGCATCAGGTGCCAGCTCGCGAGCACCGCGTGACCGGGCTCCACCGGCGCGGGAGAGTCACCCGGGACCTGCGGCGCGACGACCCGGTCGCCATCCCACGCGCCGAGCCGGTCGAGCTCTGCGTGCACCTCGGTGAGCGTCCGGAGGCCCAGCGTCGACCCCATCACGTCCGCGAGCTGGTCCAGCACCCGGTGGTCCGGCATCGCTGTCGACGCGAGAGCCGCCGGGAACGGCCGACGCCGGCCTTCCCAGTTCATGAACGTCCCCGCCTTCTCGACGGGCGGGGCGACCGGCAGCACCACATCGGCGCGCTCGGTGACGGCGGACGTGCGCACCTCGAGCGACACGAGGAAGCCGACCTGCTCCAGTGCGGCGACGGCGCCAGCGGGGTCCGGCAGGTCGGCCGGGTCGACGCCACCGACCACGAGTGCACCGAGCGAGCCGTCACGGGCCGCCGCGAGGATCGCGGACGTGTCGCGGCCGGGCTCGGGCGGCAGCGCCGCGACGTCCCACACCGTGGCGATGTCGACGCGCGCGGCCGAGTCCGCGACGGGCCGGCCGCCGGGGAGCAGTCCCGGCAGCAGCCCCATCTCGACGCCGCCGCGCTCGCCCGCACGACGAGGGATCCAGGCCAGCCGTGCGCCGGTGCGCCCGACGAGCCGCAGCACGGCCGACAGCCCGCCGGGCACGGAGGCGAGACGCTCGCCCACGAGCACCACGGCGCCCGGTGCTGCAAGGGCGACAGCCGCATCGGTGAGCGCGTCGTCGGTCGAACCGTCGACGATCGCGTCGAGGACCTCGGCCTCGGTGCCCGGTGCGGCGGGCAGCAGGGTGCCCTTCAGCCGCTCGAGCCCCCGCGATGCGAGAGCCGCGATCGACAGCACGTGGGTGCGTCGGGCGAGCACCCCCTTGCGTAGGCGCAGGAACGTCACCCCCGCCTCTTCCTCAGCCTCGAGCCCGACGAGCAGGACGGCGGGCGCGTGCTCCAGGTCGTGGAACGTGACACCCAGGACGTTCCCCGCCACGGTGCTGGCGAGGAACGCCTCCTCCTCCGCCGAGTGGGGACGTGCCCGCAGGTCGACGTCGTTGGTGCCGAGCGAGACCCGCGCGAACTTCGCGTACGCGTACGCGTCCTCGATCGTGAGACGACCCCCGGGTAGGACTCCGACTCCCGCGCCTCCCCCGGCGACCGACGCCGCCTGGAGGCCCTCGGCCGCGACCTCGAGCGCCTCGACCCAGCTCGCCGGCCGTAGCTCGCCGCGGGTGCCGTCCGGGGCGACGTCCCGCACGAGCGGACCCGTCAGGCGGTCCGGTGCCGACTGCCAGGCGAAGGCGAAGCGGTCCTTGTCAGTGATCCACTCCTCGTTGACGACCGGGTCGTCTCCGGCGAGACGTCGCAGCACGACACCACGGCGGTGGTCGATGCGGAGCGCCGAGCCGCTCGCGTCGTGCTCGGAGACCCCGGGGGTCGAGACCAGGTCGAAGGGGCGCGACCGGAAGCGGTACGCCGCGCTCGTCAGGGCCCCGACCGGGCAGATCTGCACCGTGTTGCCGGAGAAGTAGGAGG